>NZ_WJZD01000039.1:0-57914 GCF_021609665.1 Pseudomonas sp. PA-1-3F
CAGTGGGCATCAGGCACTGGCTGGAAACATCTGCACGCGGGGCATGCACAACCAGGTCATCCAGACTCGGCGCGCAGCGACGGAACAAGTTCACACTTCACCCCCGCTGGCAACCTGACCTTGGTCGATGCCACCTGCCAATGAGGACTTCAGATTTTTTGCCTTGCCTATGTAAACGCTATCAACAAAAACGCTGTTCATTGTCCGATCCGGCCCTGTAAGCCCTGCGAATAGGCGCTAGACTAGGCGCCTCGGGGGCCAGCGGCCATTTCGATTTTCCAGCTTTTTCGATAAGCAAACCTTATGGATTTCAAGCAACTGCGTTATTTCGTCGCGGTGTATGAGGAAGGCCACGTAGGTCGCGCCGCGGAGCGTCTGTCGATCTCCCAGCCAGCGCTGTCGCAACAGGTTCGCCAACTGGAACAGAACCTCGACGTCAGCCTGTTCGAACGCAGCAGCAAGCGTCTGTTGCCGACCTTGGCGGCCCACACCTTATACAACCACGCATTACCGCTCATTGATGGTATGCAGCAAGCCGTCGAGGCACTGCGCAATTTCAAGGGCCAGGCCATGCGCAGCCTGGCCATCGGCGTGCTGCAAACCGTGCACACCAGCCTGGTACCGCAGATGCTTGAGCGCGTGCGCAAGGCCCAGCCCCATCTGGTGGTGCAGATTTACGAGCTGACCGGGCTTGAGATTGAGCGGCGGTTGCTCAATGGCTCACTCGATATTGGCATCAGCTACCTGCCACCCCGTCAGCCGGGCCTGCATGGCGTGCTGCTGTATGAAGACGAGTTGAAGGTGGTGATACCCGAAGATCATCCGTTGCGCGAGTTCAAGAAAGTCTCGCTCAAACAAGCCGCCGAATTACCGATGTTGCTGCTGGGGGAAGAGTTTCAGGTTAGGCAGATCTGGCAAGGCCAACTGTCCAACCTCGGGCGGCGTCCGCAAGTGCAGGCGGAACTCAATACCATGGTGGGCATTCTCGACAGCCTGCCTCACACCCGCTTGGCGACCGTGCTGCCTGGGCGGTCCCAGGATGAACACAACAGCAAGGCGCTGCTGTGGAAACCCTTGAGCGAGCCCAGGGTACCGCTGAAAGTAGGATTGGTATGCCGCGATGTGCAACGCCAGCAGGCGACGGTGGCGTTGCTGCGTACCCTGCTGGAAGACGTGATGAATGCCCCGCCGGCAACCGCCTGACTTTTTCGCGGGCAAAAGAAAACCCCGCCGAAGCGGGGCTTTGCAGACTGTTTCCCTGACATCCATTTCACTCCGCCGTCCTGGCAGAATCCTACGTGTCCGTGTTGTTGCTTTGCGCTTCCTGCGCGACGTCCATGTGAAGTAGATTAGCCGTGGATCCAATGTGGCGATAGAGGACGATTAGCAGCACGTCATGTAAGAGAATGCTTACACGCCCTCTTCCCCCTTAAAACAGGGCTTCATCCATCAGGAACAGTGATTCGCTACCGGCTTTTACCGATGCACTCAACGAGTGGATACGCGGCAACAGGCGGGCAAAGTAGAAACGCGCAGTCCCCAGTTTGCTGGCGTAGAAATCCTCTTCGCCCTCCTTGCCTAACGCCGCCTTGGCCATGCGCGCCCACATATAGGCATAGGCCATGTAGCCGAACGCATGCAGGTATTCCACCGAGGCTGCGCCGATTTCATTAGGATTGCTCTTGGCGCGGTCCAGCACCCAGGCCGTCAGCTCATCCAGGTTACCTACTGCCACACCCAGCGGCTTGGTGAACTCGGCCAACTCAGGGCCCGATGCGGCGATGAACTGGCGGATCTCATCGGCGAACAAGGTATAGAACGCACCGCCGCTGCCGACGATCTTGCGCCCCATCAGATCCAGGGCCTGAATGCCGTTGGTACCTTCGTAGATCTGGGTGATGCGCACGTCACGCACCAATTGCTCCTGGCCCCACTCGCGGATGTAACCGTGACCACCAAACACCTGCTGGCCGAGTACGGTGGTTTCCAGGCCCAGGTCAGTGAGGAACGCCTTGGCAACTGGCGTCAACAACGCCACCAGGTTATCGGCACGCTCGCGCGCCTGCGCATCGTCGCTGAACTTGGCGATGTCCAATTGCGTCGCCACGTAGGTGGAAAACGCCCGGCCGCCTTCGTTCGCCGCCTTCATGGTCAGCAACATGCGACGGACATCCGGATGCACGATGATCGGGTCTGCCGGCTTGTCCTTGGCCTGTGCGCCTAGCGGGGAACGGCTCTGCAGACGGTCACGGGCATATTCAATCGCGTTCTGATAGGACCGCTCGCCAGAAGCCAAGCCCTGGATACCGACGCCCAGGCGCTCATAGTTCATCATGGTGAACATCGCAGCCAAGCCACGGTTGGGCTCACCGACCAGGTAACCCACGGCTTCGTCGAAGTTCATCACACAGGTGGCGGAGGCCTGGATGCCCATCTTGTGTTCAATGGAGCCGCAGTTCACCGGGTTACGCGCGCCCAGGCTGCCATCGGCATTTACCAGGAACTTCGGCACCAGGAACAGCGAGATGCCCTTGGGCCCGGCCGGTGCGTCCGGCAGTTTGGCCAGCACCAGGTGGATGATGTTTTCGGTGAGGTCGTGCTCGCCACCGGTAATGAAGATCTTGGTGCCGCTGACCTTGTAGGAGCCGTCCGCCTGAGGCTCGGCCTTGGTGCGGATCATCCCCAGGTCGGTACCGGCATGGGCTTCCGTCAGGCACATGGAACCGGCCCACTCACCGGAATACATCTTCGGCAGGTAGGTGGCCTTGAGTTCTTCACTGGCGTGGGTGTTGATCGATACACAGGCACCGGAGGTCAACATCGGGTACAGGCCGAAAGCCAGGCTCGACGAGTTGATCATCTCTTCAACCTGCGCCGACACCGCCTTGGGCATGCCCATGCCGCCGTAGGTCGGGTCGCCGCCCACGCCTACCCAGCCGCCTTCGGCGTAGGTGCTGTAAGCCTGGGGAAAACCGTCGGGAGTCGTCACGGCGCCGTCCGCCCAGTGGCAGCCTTGCTCATCGCCGCCGCGGCTGAGCGGGGCAATGGATTTGGCGGTGACCTTGCCGGCCTCTTCCAGGATCGCTTCGACGGTTTCGGCGTCAACGCTGTCTGCCAATGCCGGTAACTGGGCCCAAGTATCAGCGACCTCAAACACTTCGTTGAGGACGAAGCGCATATCACGCAACGGCGCTTTGTAATCAGCCATGGCAAACCTCGTGAGAACTTGAAAAGTGATTCGATAGGATCGGTTTTACAAACGCCGAGTGTACCCGAACAACTTTTCAGACACATAGGGTCCGTTCGTGACCATTAAGTATTTACCAGTCACACAAGGAAGCTTTCCTGTAGGAGCGAGCTTGCTCGCGAAAAACTCACAGGCGCCGCGTTCATTCAGCAAGCGCGCGTTATCGTTGACGTTCTTCGCGAGCAAGCTCGCTCCTACAGGGAGAAAGCGTCAGCTGGGAGACTCATCAGGCATTCGCTCCCTGCCTCTACCGCAGCACGGTGCATGGCCGTACGCGGCAACAAGCGCTTGAAATAAAAGTCGCAGGTCGCAAGCTTCGCCTGGGCAAACTCTTGGTCGTCCTGGCCGTGCGCCGCGATCGCCATGCGCAACCACAGGTAGGCGAGGATGATGTAACCGCTGTACATCAGGTAATCCATGGCCGCCGCGCCCACTTCATCAGGGTTTTTCATCGCCGCCGTGCCGACCTTCAAGGTCAGTTCGCCCCATTGCTGGTTCAGTTCATTGAGTTGCGCCACATGGGCCTTGAGTTGCGCATGCTCGGCATTGGCCGCGCAGAACTTATGCACAATTTTGGTAAACCCACGCAGCAACTTGCCCTGGCTGCCCAGCACCTTGCGCCCTAGCAGGTCCAGGGCCTGGATGCCGTTGGTGCCTTCATAGATCGGCGCAATCCGTGCATCACGGGCCAGTTGCTCCATGCCCCACTCACGAATATAACCATGGCCACCGAATACCTGCATGCCGTGGTTGGTCACCTCCAGGCCGGTTTCGGTCATGAAGGCTTTACAGATCGGCGTGAGGAAGGCCAACAGGTCCTCGGCTTCCTGGCGTTGGCCAGCGTCGCTGCCAAGGTGCGCGGTATCGAGCAGTTGCGCGGTGAAATAGGTCAACGCGCGGTTGCCCTCGTTGAAAGCCTTCATGGTCAGCAGCATGCGGCGTACATCGGCGTGCACGATGATCGGGTCGGCGGCTTTCTCCGGGGCCTTGGCGCCGGTGAGCGAGCGCATCTGCAAGCGGTCGTTGGCGTACTTGATCGCGCCCTGGAAGCTCGCTTCACCGTTGCACAGGCCCTGCATTCCCGTGCCCAGGCGGGCGTGGTTCATCATGGTGAACATGCAGTTGAGGCCCTTGTTCGCCTCGCCAATCAAATAGCCTTTGGCGCCATCGAAGTTCAACACGCAGGTGGCAGAGGCCTTGATGCCCATCTTGTGTTCGATGGAGCCGCAGTGCACCGCATTGCGCTCGCCGGAGTCGGCATGGAACTTGGGCACGATAAACAATGAGATGCCCTTGGTGCCCGCCGGTGCGTCCGGCAGCTTGGCCAGCACCAGGTGGATGATATTGGCGCTCATGTCGTGCTCGCCGGCCGAGATGAAGATCTTGCTGCCGGTGACCGCGTAACTGCCGTCCGCCTGCGGCACGGCGCGGGTCTTGATCAAGCCCAGGTCGGTGCCGCAGTGGGCCTCGGTCAGGCACATGGTGCCGGTCCATTCGCCAGCGGTGAGCTTGCTCAGGTAGGTGGCTTTCTGTTCGTCGGTGCCGTGGGCGTGGATGGCCGACATCGCACCGTGGGTCAGGCCCGGGTACATGCCCCAGGAGGTGTTGCTGGAGCCGATCATCTCGCTCAACACCAGGCCGAGGGAATGAGGCAGGCCCTGGCCACCGTAGGCCGGGTCTGCCGCCACGCCGTGCCAGCCGCCTTCCACATACTGGGCAAAGGCTTGCTTGAAGCCTTTGGGAGTGGTCACCACGCCATTATCGAAATGGCAGCCCTCTTCATCGCCGCTGCGATTGAGCGGCGCGAGTACGTTTTCGCAGAACCTGGCGCCTTCTTCGAGGATCGCACTGACCATGTCCGGGCTGGCATCCGTGGCGCCCAGGGCCGCGTAGTGGCCGTGGAAATCGAATACGGTGTCGATCAGAAAGCGCATGTCGCGCAAGGGAGCTTTGTACTCAGGCATGGCAATTTCTCCGGCAGCAGATAGGGTTAACCTACTGCCGGCCGTGGCCGTGGACAATCACTGTAGCGCTGCTGAATACACCGCCATTACTCAACCGGCAGCGCTCTGCATGCGCACCGCGCCACGGCGGGTTTGCCCGGCGGCGACCACACAATTACGCCCCGCCCCCTTGGCGGTGTAAAGCGCCTGGTCGGCGGATTTGAGCACCTCGTCGGGGCTGCGTTGTTCGGCCTGGCGCTCGGCCACACCGATGCTTACCGTCACCGACACGCTGGACGCGCCGCTGCCGGCACGGCGCTGGCGGCCTTGATGATCGTCCTGGGGGCGGTCCGGGTTGCGCAACTTGATGTCGTAGCTGGCGATGATCTCGCGGATCTCCTCCAGGTGCGGCATGCACTCATCCAGGGTCTTGCCGGCAAACACCACGGCAAACTCTTCACCGCCGTAACGGTAGGCCCGCCCGCCACCGTTGACCTTGGACAGCTTGCTCGCCACCAGGCGCAGCACCTGGTCGCCCACGTCGTGGCCGTGGGTGTCATTGAAACGCTTGAAGTGATCGACGTCGCTCATCGCCAGCACATAGTTACGCCCCAGCCGCTGCATGCGCTCGTTGAGCGCACGTCGCCCCGGCAAGCCGGTGAGTTCATCACGGAACGCCATTTGATACGCCTCGTGTGCCACCCCCGCAGCGATCATCAGCATCACCTGGCTGCACATGATGTTGAGGGTGAACGGCAAGATGAACGTTTGCGGCAACATCCAGAACATCCCCAGCAGCCCCACCAGTTGCGCGGCGTGCAGCGGGCGCGGCTGGTACCAGTATTGGGCGGCCAGGGTGAGAAAGCCGATCAGGAACATCGGATAGGAAAGTTGGATCAGGCTCATCCAGGCGCCATGCAGCATCGGCCAACGGATCTCCGCCAACCAGCCCAGCAAGGCCTGGGGAAAACTTTGCTCCAGGGCCAGCGCCACACTGCCCACCGCCAGCAGCACCGCACAGCGGGCGACGAAGTCGCGGAACAGATGGGTCTTTTCCTGCCACAGCGCATAAATGCTGAACAGCAAGGGCAACAGCAGGCAGCACAGGTGGAACACCACGGCAGCGTCTTCACGCACGCGGCCATTGTCCCGGTAGAAGTCGGTCTGGGTATCCAGCAGGAAATAGGTGACGTAAACCGTGACCATCAAGAACAGTTCACGCTGGCGTCGATACACCGCGCAGTAGGCGCCGCCGAGCAACAGCACCAGGGTGGGCAGCACGTTGAACAGCGAGGTGAAGAAGACGCTGAGGTCCTTGACGTACGCAGCCGAGAGCCCGGCCAGCAACAGCAGCAGCGAAGGGAGAAAATGGCTGAAACGTACAGCGGACACGCGTGACAAGGGTAAAGCTCCGACCCGCTAACGAATAATGGCACTGTGCCTCCAAGCGATCAGTTAAGCACAACCGACCGACCATGTATCACATTGCCATCACTGTAACGGCAGCGGGTTACAATCCCTGAGTGCATAGCTGCGGTTTTTTATGCACGCCTTCTGTAGGAGCGAGCTTGCTCGCGAAGATCCCCTAGGCACCGCGCTTATCCAGAATGCCCGCGTTATCGTTAACGACCTTCGCGAGCAAGCTCGCGCCTACACAAGTGCAAAAAAACCGCCGCGTCCCGAAGGAGGCGGCGGTTTTCAGAAGGACCCGGTAAGGCTTAGTAAGCCAGGCCGAAATCTTCTTCTTTCATGTCCATCAGGTTGTTGGCGCCCGACAGCATGGTTGCCACGTGGGTGCGGGTACGCGGCAGGATGCGCTGGAAGTAGAAGCGTGCGGTCTGCAACTTGGCGGTGTAGAACGCCTCTTCGCTGGTGCCGGCGGCCAGTTTCTCGGCGGCCAGGCGTGCCATGTCGGCCCAGAAGTAAGCCAGGCAGGCGTAGCCGGAGTACATCAGGTAGTCCACCGAGGCAGCACCGACTTCTTCACGGTCTTTCATCGCGGCCATGCCGACCTTCATGGTCAACTCGCCCCACTCTTTGTTCAGTGCCGCCAGCGGTGCAACGAACTCTTTAACCGCGTCGCTACCTTCGTTGGCCTGGCAGAACTTGTGCACGATCTTGGTGAAGCCCTTGAGCGCTTCGCCTTGGGTCATCAGCACTTTACGGCCGAGCAGGTCCAGCGCCTGGATGCCGGTGGTGCCTTCGTACAGCATAGAAATGCGGCTGTCGCGAACGTTCTGCTCCATGCCCCACTCAGCGATAAAGCCGTGGCCACCGTAGATCTGCACGCCGTGGTTGGCCGATTCAAAACCGACTTCGGTCATGAATGCCTTGGCGATCGGGGTCATGAAGGCCAGCAGGGCATCTGCCTGTTTCTTGGCTTCGTCGTCGGTGCCGTACTTGACGATGTCCACTTGCTTGGCGGTGAAGTACACCATCGCACGGTTACCTTCGGCGAAGGCTTTCATGGTCAGCAACATGCGTCGTACATCAGGGTGCACGATGATCGGGTCAGCGGCTTTGTCCGGCGCTTTCGGGCCGGTCAGGGAGCGCATTTGCAGGCGATCACGCGCATATTTCAAGCCGCCCTGGAAACCGATCTCGGCGTGAGCCAGGCCTTGCAGCGCAGTGCCCAGGCGAGCGGTGTTCATGAAGGTGAACATGCAGTTCAGGCCTTTGTTCGCCGGGCCGATCAGGAAACCGGTGGCCGCGTCGAAGTTCATCACGCAGGTGGCGTTGCCGTGGATGCCCATCTTGTGTTCCAGGGAACCACAGGTGACCGCGTTGCGCTCGCCCACCGAGCCATCGGCGTTAGGCAGGAACTTGGGCACGATAAACAGCGAGATGCCCTTGGTGCCGGCCGGTGCATCCGGCAGGCGGGCCAGTACGATGTGGACGATGTTGTCGGCCATGTCGTGTTCGCCGGCCGAGATGAAGATCTTGGTACCGGAGACTTTGTAGGAGCCGTCAGCCTGAGGCTCGGCCTTGGTGCGCAGCATGCCCAGGTCGGTGCCGCAGTGTGGCTCGGTCAGGCACATGGTGCCGGTCCATTCGCCCGACACCAGTTTGGTCAGGTAAGCCTCTTGCTGCTCGGGGGTGCCGTGTTCGGAAATAGTGTTCATCGCGCCATGGGACAGGCCCGGGTACATGCCCCATGACCAGTTGGCTTCGCCGACCATTTCGCTCACGGCCAGGCCCAGGGATTCCGGCAGGCCTTGGCCACCGTGCTCCACGTCGTGGGCCAGGCTTGGCCAGCCGCCTTCGACGAATTGTTTGTAGGCTTCTTTGAAGCCCGCTGGGGTCTTAACGCCTGACTCACTCCAGGTACACCCTTCGATGTCGCCCACGCGGTTCAACGGTGCCAGTACTTGCTCACAGAACTTGGCGCCTTCTTCGAGGATGGCGTCGACCATGTCCGGGGTAGCGTCCTGGCAAGCCGGCAGGCTCTGATAGTGCGCTTCATAACCGAGCAGTTCGTCACGAACGAAGCGAATATCACGCAAGGGGGCCTTGTAGTCAGGCATAGCGATAAACCTCTGCTGATGTAACTGGGATGAACAACCGCATGGATTTTTTATGGCGGTCAAACAGGTGTTTGAAACATACGTTTACGACCCAGGGTTGTCAAGCGTCGGCCAGATGCCGTTTGTCTTGATGCGGGTCAGCGCCAGGCACGGCGAGGCCTGGCGGGATGCCTCATGGATTTAAGGACGAGAAGAATGTCGCAGAACGACTGTGGGAGCTGGCTTGCCTGCGATGCAGGCGCCATGGTGTATCAGGCAGTACGCGTTGATGCTATCGCAGGCAAGCCAGCTCCCACAGAGAGAAGCGGGCGTGCGATAGAGAAGTTAAGCGTAAGTATCGATCAGCGTACCGAGCATTTCATCCGAAGCCTTGGCGACTTTCGCCCCCAGCTCGACTTGAAACTTGCCCTGGGCCATTTCCACCATGTTGCTCGCCGAATTGGACGCTTGGGCGCGGTCATTGGCTTGCAGACGGTCGCTTTGCGCGGCCGATGGCTGGGTGGTCGCGGCGCTGGCAATCTTGCCGGCCGCCTGGTCGACACGGTTCTGCCCGGTCTGAATGCTGCTCAGGCCCGAATAAAACGCGCTGCTTCCAGAGATTTCCATGGCGTAAGCCTGCCTTTAGAGAATCGTGAAGCCCGATTGAACCAGACATCCTGGCAAAAGGCCCGTCAAAAACACTAATGGCATATTGCCTTAGCGATAGCCAAAATCAGTCAAGCAGGTCCAGTTCCAAGTACTCGGCCACCGCGCCAGCCCCGGCGTGCTTGAGTTTCGGCACTCGCCCCAGGCAAGGCGCGGGCAGGCGCTCAGCCAGGGTGGCGAGGTTTTCTTCCAGACGAGAGGTCTTGGGGTCGATGATATTTGCCACCCAGCCCGCCAACGGCAAGCCATCCCGTGCGATGGCTTCGGCGGTGAGCAACGCGTGGCTGATGCACCCAAGGCGCACGCCTACCACCAGGATCACCGGCAGTTTGAGCGCCATGGCCAGGTCCGACAGGTTGGCCTGGTCGGCCAAGGGCACGCGCCAACCGCCTGCCCCTTCGATCAAGGTGAAGTCCGCGCCCCGTGCCAGGATCTGCTGCATCGGCTTGAGCAGCGATTGCACCGTGAGCCCGACGCCCGCCTCGCGCGCTGCCAGATGCGGCGCGATAGCTGGCTCGAAGGCCACCGGGTTGACCTCGGCATAACTGAGCGGTACTGAACACTCGGCCAGCAACGCCAACGCATCGGCATTGCGCAGCCCCTGGGCCGTCAGTTGGCAGCCCGACGCCACCGGCTTTCCGGCGGCCGTGCTTTTGCCGGAAAGCCTGGCCGCATGCAACAGGCCGGCGGCGATGGTAGTCTTGCCAACATCGGTGTCTGTACCGGTGATGAAGTAAGCGGCGCTCATAACGGTTTCTCCAGTACGGCATACACCACTTGGTACGTGGCGGGCAGGCCCTGGGCCTGGCGGAACTGCTCGTAGGCCTCTACCAGCGCGACAATCCGCGCACGGCCCGTCAACCCTCCCGGGCGGCCTGGGTTGAGGTTGTGGGCGCCCAATGCCTTGAGTTCATGGGTCAGGCTGCGCACATCGGGGTAATGCAATACGTGGGGCTGTCGCTCCAGGCTGATCACGCGCAAGCCACTGGCCGCACACCGTTGCTGATAAACCTCGAAGGTGCGGAAGCGATTGACGTGGACCAGGCCGTCCGCCGCCCGCCAACTCTCTCGAAGCTCATCCAGGGTGCCTACGCACAGGCTGGCAAAGGCCAGCACGCCACCTGGTCGCAGCACACGCCGGGCTTCGCTGAGCACCGCATCAAAATGGGCACACCACTGTACCGCGAGGCTGGAGAAGAGCAGCTCAACGCTGTCAGCTATAAGCGGCAAGCGTTCTGCATCACCGGCTATAAAGTGCGCGGCGCCGCCCAGCGGACGCGCGTGGTTGAGCATGCCCTCGGCAATGTCCAGCGCCACACCTTGGCTACCGGGCAAACGCTCGCCCAGTACGCGGCTGAAGTAGCCCGTGCCGCAGCCCATGTCCAGCCAACGCTGTGGCGCCAGGCCGTGCGGCAAACGGCTGAGCAGTTCATGCCCGACCGCACGCTGCAACTCGGCCACACTGTCGTAACTGGCCGCCGCACGGGAGAACGAGGCCGCAACCTGGCGCTTGTCCGGCAAGCCCCCTGGCAAGGGCGGGTGGGATAGGTCAGTCATCAACACACTCATGCAAAAAAGCCTGGATGGCCCCGGCAACTCCGTGAGGGTCTTCCAGAAGAAACGCGTGACCGGCCTGTTCAATCAGGCCGATTTCTACATCGGGGAGCAAGGCCAGCAGGTCACTGGCGGCTTCGGCAGGCACCAGCCCATCCAGGCCGGCAAACAGGTGCAACTGCGGCCCACGAAACGCCTGCAAGGCCGCCCGCGTATCCAGTTGGGCCAACAGCTCCAGGCCGGGCATCAAGACGCTGGGGGAGGTATTCGGCGCACCGCTGACCAACAACCGCGACAAGCCGCGCGGGTCTTCGGCACCCTTGGCGCACAACAGCCCAAAGCGCTTGAGCGTGACCTGGGAATCGGCATGGCAGCCGGCCAGAAATGCGTCGAAGGTTTCCGTAGGCATCCCATGGGGCCAGCCGTCATGGGCGACGAAACACGGGTTGCTCGCCAGAGTCAGCAAGCCACAGCACCGCTCGCCACGGCGTGCCGCCAACTCGGACGCGAGCATGCCGCCCAGCGACCAGCCCCCGAGCCAGGCATTGTCCGGCAGCGTCGCATCGAGCTCATCGAGCCATTCACCGAGTTCGCTGGCCTGCAGCGCCGGCAAGGGTTCGATCTGTACCTGTAAATGCTCGTTCAGGCCGTGCAGCGCAGCGGCCAACGGTTCCAGCGGTGACACACCCAGGCCCCAGCCCGGTAGCAGGATCAGTCGATTACGCATAGCCGGGCTCCGAGGCGTCTAACAAGCGAAAACACACTTGCAACCCGTCTAACAATAGCTGCACCTGCGCTTCGCTGTGGGCCGCCGTCAATGTCACCCGTAGACGGGCACTGCCGGCGGGCACGGTCGGTGGGCGAATGGCAGTCACCATCAGGCCGCGCTCGCGCAGCATCTGCGAGAGGCGCAGTGCCCGGGCGCTGTCGCCAATCAGGATCGGTTGGATCGGCGTAAAGCTGTCCATCAACGCCAGGCCTATCTGCTCGGCGCCGCGACGGAACTGGCGGATCAACGCGTTGAGGTGCTCGCGTCGCCAATGTTCGCTGCGCAGCAGTTCCAGGCTTTTGAGGGTGGCGCAGGCCAGTGCCGGTGGTTGGCTGGTGGTGTAGATATACGGGCGTGCGAATTGGATCAGGCTCTCGATCAAGTCCTCACTGCCGGCCACGAAGGCCCCGGCGGTGCCGAACGCTTTGCCCAAGGTGCCAACCAGCACGGGCACGTCCTCCTGGCTCAAGCCGAAATGCTCGACGATGCCGCCGCCGTTGGCGCCCAGCGGGCCGAAGCCATGGGCGTCATCCACCATCAGCCAGGCCCCTTTGGCCCGGGTTTCACGGGCCAGCGCGGGTAGGTCGGCAAGGTCGCCGTCCATGCTGAACACACCGTCGGTGACCACCAAGGTATTGCCGGTGGCTTTCTCCAGGCGCTTGGCCAGGCTGCCCGCGTCGTTATGCAGATAGCGGTTGAAACGCGCACCGGACAGCAAACCGGCATCCAGCAAGGACGCGTGGTTAAGCCGGTCTTCCAGTACCGTATCGCCCTGCCCCACCAGCGCCGTGACCGCGCCGAGGTTAGCCATGTAGCCAGTGGTGAACAGCAAGGCACGCGGGCGACCGGTCAAGTCAGCCAGGGCTTCTTCCAACTCATGGTGCGGTGTGGCGTGGCCCACCACCAAGTGCGAAGCGCCACCGCCCACGCCCCAGCGGGACGCACCGGCGCGCCAGGCTTCGATCACTTGCGGGTGATTGGCCAGGCCGAGGTAATCGTTATTGCAGAAGGCCAACAACGGTTGCCCGTCCACCACCACGTGCGGGCCTTGGGGGCTCTGCAGCAAGGGGCGCTGGCGGTAAAGATGGTCGGCACGGCGGGCAGCGAGGCGCGCGGCGAGATCGAAAGACATGCTGGCCTCGATTTAACAGGTTCAACTCAATCCAATGGGGGAGCTGGCTTGCCTGCTATAGCGGTCCTTCTGACACTTCAATACTGAAAGTGCCGCCGCCATCGCAGGCAAGCCAGCTCCCACACTGGAATGCATTCCAAAGGTGGTTACACCACAGCGTTGTAGAACTGCTCGCTGCTCTTTTGCTCCACCAACGCCTGCTCGATCGCCGCCTGATGCACTTCATCGGCATGCTCTTCACGGGCTTCGGGCAGGATGCCCAGGCGTGCGAACAGTTGCATGTCCTTGTCCGCCTGGGGGTTGGCGGTGGTCAGCAGTTTGTCGCCGTAGAAGATCGAGTTGGCGCCGGCAAAAAAGGCCAGGGCCTGCATCTGCTCATTCATGGCTTCGCGGCCAGCCGACAGGCGCACGTGGGACTGCGGCATCAGGATGCGCGCCACCGCCAGCATGCGGATGAAATCGAAGGGGTCGATGTCATCGGCGTTTTCCAACGGCGTGCCCGCCACTTTCACCAGCATGTTGATCGGCACCGACTCCGGATGCTCCGGCAGGTTGGCCAACTGGATCAGCAAGTTGGCGCGGTCGTCGAGAGACTCGCCCATGCCAAGGATGCCGCCCGAACAGATCTTCATCCCCGAGTCACGCACGTACGCCAGGGTTTGCAGGCGCTCGCTGTAGGTGCGGGTGGTGATGATCGAGCCGTAGAACTCCGGCGAGGTGTCGAGGTTGTGGTTGTAGTAGTCCAGGCCGGCCTGGGCCAGGGCTTCGGTCTGGTCCTGGTCAAGGCGACCGAGAGTCATGCAGGTTTCCAGGCCCATGGCCTTCACGCCTTTGACCATTTCCAGCACATAGGGCATGTCTTTGGCCGACGGATGTTTCCATGCCGCGCCCATGCAGAAACGCGTCGAGCCGATGGCCTTGGCACGTGCGGCCTCTTCGAGGACCTTCTGCACCTCCATCAGCTTCTCTTTTTCCAGGCCAGTGTTGTAGTGGCCCGACTGCGGACAATATTTGCAATCTTCCGGGCAGGCGCCGGTCTTGATCGACAGCAGCGTCGACACTTGCACGCGGTTGGCGTCGAAATGCGCGCGGTGCACGGTCTGCGCCTGGAACAACAGGTCGTTGAAAGGCTGCACGAACAGGGCTTTGACTTCAGCTAAAGACCAATCGTGACGCAGGGTGGCAGAGGTGCTGGCGCTCATGGGCGATTCCTTGATTATGCTTTGGCAAGCGCTGCGGGAAAGGCAATACCCACAGGCACGACACGGATGCTCGGCATATTTAAGGAAGATTCATGCACTGTCAACCTGAGCACAAACACCAAGTTTACATCTGGTTAAAAAGCATACAGACCTGTTTGATCTGCGATGAGTGCATCGAATCAGACGAGCCCCTGTGCAGCGCCTGCGAAACAGAATTGCCATGGCTGATGGAACAGTGCGAACGCTGCGCACTGCCCTTACCCATGGACGGACTGCTCTGCGGCCAGTGCCAAAAACAGCCACCGGCCTTTCACCAGGTGGTCGCGCCATGGACCTACAGTTTTCCCGTGGACACCCTGATCAGCCGCTTCAAGCATCAGGCGCGTTGGCCGCTGGGGCACTTGATGGCGCGTCTGCTGGGGCAGCACTTGCAGCATCGCTTCGATAACGCCGAACTGGAGCGCCCCGACTGCCTGCTACCGGTGCCCATGGCGCGCAAACGCCTGCGCGAACGCGGCTTTAATCAAGCGTTGATGCTGGCCCGCTGGCTCAATCACGCCCTCGACATTCCCTTTGATGACCACGCGCTCTTACGCCCCCATGAAACCGTGGCGCAGCAAGACCTCGATGCCAAGACCCGCAAACGCAACCTGCTCAACGCCTTCGCACTGGCCCCCGGCATCCAGGTTGCCGGGCAACATCTGGCGCTGGTAGACGACGTCCTCACCACCGGCGCCACGGCCCACAGCCTGGCGCGCTTGTTGATAAACGCCGGCGCGCGCCAGGTGGATGTGTATTGCCTGGCCCGTACGCCCAAACCCGGCAGCTGACTTGACTCCCCTGCGCCAGCGCGGCAACGTCGGCGCATCTCACCCAAGCGTATCTGCCATGTCTGTGCCCAGCCCTCTCAGCCAACACATCATCCGCCGCCCCCAGCGTATTGCCTTGCTGGGACATATCGCCGAGCAGGGCTCCATCACCCGTGCGGCCAAGAGTGCCGGGTTGAGTTACAAGGCCGCCTGGGACGCCATTGATGAACTGAACAACCTGGCGCAAAAACCGCTGGTGCAACGCAGCGTCGGTGGCAAGGGCGGTGGCGGCGCCAAACTGACTCAGGAAGGGGAACGGGTGCTGCGCCTCTATCAGCGCCTGCAACTGCTTCAGGCCGAGATCCTTGGCTCGGACGAAGCGGCCAGCGACTTCAACCTGCTGGGCCGCTTGATGCTGCGCACCAGCGCGCGCAACCAATTGCACGGCCAGGTCAGCGCCATAGAGAGCCATGGCCACAACGACATGATCCGCCTGCAATTGGCCGGCGGCCTGCACCTCGACGCACAGATCACCCACGACAGCACCCTGCGCCTGGAACTGCAGACCGGTGTGGAAGTAGTGGCCCTGATCAAGGCCGGGTGGCTTGAATTACTGGCGGACGAACAAACTGAAACACTTGGACACAATTGCCTGGAAGGCAGGATCGAGACCATTCTCGCCGCCGAAGACGGCCCCAGCGAGGTGCGTATTGCGCTAGCCAACGGCCAAGTGTTGTGCGCGCTGGCGCCGCCCGTCGCACTCAAGGCCATTAATGCAGCGCAGGGCCAGCCAATCCGCGTGCAGTTTGCACCCAGCCATGTATTGCTTGGCACCCCGGTGTAACGGGCGCGCGTCTTCAAGCTGCAACAATTCGGTCACAAGCGCTGCTTAAGGTGTCTGCAAAAACCTTAAGGAGCCTGTGATGAGCCTATTAGAAGAAAACCATGCCACCGACCTTGAACAGATGGTGGGCCTGACCCGCCGTCGCTTTATCGGCGCAGGCGCCCTGTGCGGCGCCGCGATGTTTCTCGGCGGCAACCTGCTGAGTCGCAGCGCCCTGGCCGTGAATGCCGCTACCGCCAGCCCGTTGCTGGGGTTCACCAGCATTGCCGCCGCCACCAGCGACACCATCACCCTGCCACCGGGCTACAGTGCTTCGGTGTTGATCAGTTGGGGCCAGCCCCTGCACAACAACGCCCCGGCTTTCGACCCGTCCGGCCATGGCACCGCCAAGGCTCAGGAACAACAGTTCGGCGACAACAACGACGGCATGAGCCTGTTTCCATTCCCCGGTGACGACAACCGCGCGCTGATTGCGATCAACAACGAATACACCAACTATCGCTACCTCTACGCCCACGGCGGCGCGCCTCAATCGGCCGAAGACGTGCGCAAGGCCCTGGCCAGCGAAGGCGTGTCGGTGATCGAAGTACGCCGCAAGGGCGACACCTGGCAGTTCGTCCAGGATTCGCGCTACAACCGGCGCATCCACGGCAATTCACCGATTCGTTTGAGTGGCCCTGCCGCCGGCCATGACTGGCTGAAAACCGGCGCCGACAAGAGCGGCAAAAAAGTCCTCGGCACGTTCCAGAACTGCGCCAACGGCAAGACGCCGTGGGGCACCTACCTGACCTGCGAAGAAAACTTCACCGACTGCTTCGGCAGCAGCAACCCGCAGCAAACCTTCGACGCAGGGCAGAAGCGCTACGGCGTGGTGGCCGCCAGCAAAGACATCAACTGGCATCAGCACGACCCGCGCTTTGACATGGCCAAGAACCCCAACGAACTCAATCGCCATGGTTGGGTGGTGGAAATCGACCCGTTCGATCCGCAATCCACCCCAGTCAAACGCACGGCCCTGGGGCGCTTCAAACACGAAAACGCGGCCCTCGCCGAAACCCGTGACGGTCGCGCCGTGGTGTACATGGGCGACGATGAACGCGGTGAATTCATCTACAAGTTCATCAGCCGCGATCAGATCAACCACAACAACCCTAAGGCCAACAAAGACCTGCTCGACCACGGCACCTTGTACGTGGCGATCTTCGACGCAGGCGACGGTGATGCCGACCACCCCAAGGGCAAAGGCCAGTGGGTTGAACTCACCCATGGCAAAAACGGCATCGACGCCAGCAGCGGTTTCGCCAACCAGGCCGAGGTGCTGATTCATGCGCGCCTGGCCGCCAGTGTGGTGAAAGCCACACGCATGGACCGCCCGGAATGGATCGTGGTCAGCCCCACCGACGGCCAGGTCTATTGCACCCTGACCAACAACGCCAAGCGCGGCGAAGAGGGCCAGCCGGTAGGCGGCCCCAACCCACGGGAGAAGAACGTCTACGGCCAGATCCTGCGCTGGAAAGCCGACGCCGATAACCACGGTGCCACGGACTTCACCTGGGACCTGTTCGTGGTGGCCGGCAACCCCGGCGTGCATGCCGGCAACCCCAAGGGCGGCTCGTCCAACATCAACCCGCAAAACATGTTCAACAGCCCCGACGGCCTGGGCTTCGACAAAGCCGGGCGCCTGTGGATCCTGACCGATGGCGACTACAGCAACGCCGGCGACTTTGCGGGCATGGGCAATAACCAGATGCTGTGCGCCGACCCGAGCACTGGAGAAATCCGTCGTTTCATGGTGGGGCCGGTGGCGTGTGAAGTGACGGGGATCAGCTTTTCGCCGGACCAGAAAACATTGTTCGTGGGCATTCAGCACCCAGGGGAAACCGGTGGCTCGACCTGGCCGGAACACCTGCCCAATGGCAAACCGCGGTCGTCGGTGATGGCGATTCGGCGGGATGATGGCGGGATCGTAGGCGCCTGATAGACCGCTATCGCAGGCAAGCCAGCTCCCACATCTCGATGTGTAAATACATGCCAGTGTGGGAGCTGGCTTGCCTGCGAAGGCGTCCGCACAGCCACCGCCTATCTATGCTGTTACCATACCCGGCCGGACGCGGCGCCCTGCTGCGCGCAGGAGTTCGCATGGCCCACCCGTTTGAAACACTCACCCCAGACCTGGTGCTCGACGCCGTCGAAAGCATCGGTTTCCTCAGCGACGCGCGGGTTCTGGCGCTCAACAGCTACGAAAACCGCGTGTACCAAGTGGGCATCGAAGACGCCGAACCACTGATCGCCAAGTTCTATCGCCCCCAGCGCTGGACCAACGAGGCGATCCTGGAAGAGCACCGCTTCACCTTCGAACTGGCCGAGTGCGATGTACCGGTGGTCGCCCCGTTGATCCACAACGGCGAGAGCCTGTTCGAACACGCAGGTTTCCGCTTCACCCTGTTTCCGCGCCGTGGCGGCCGCGCGCCGGAGCCGGGCAACCTCGATCAGCTTTACCGGCTCGGGCAACTGCTGGGGCGTTTGCACGCGGTGGGCTCCACCCGCCCGTTCGAACACCGCGAAGCCCTGGGGGTGAAGAATTTCGGCCACGACTCCCTCACCACCTTGCTTGAAGGCAACTTCATTCCCAAAAGCCTGTTGCCGGCCTACGAGTCCGTGGCCCGCGACCTGCTCAAGCGTGTGGAAGAGGTTTACAAGGCCACGCCGCACAAGAACATCCGCATGCACGGTGACTGCCACCCCGGCAACATGATGTGCCGCGACGAGATGTTCCATATCGTCGACCTGGATGACTGCCGCATGGGCCCGGCGGTGCAAGACCTGTGGATGATGCTGGCTGGCGACCGCCAGGAATGCCTCGGCCAGCTCTCGGAACTGATGGACGGTTATCAGGAGTTCCACGACTTCGACCCGCGCGAACTGGCGCTGATCGAGCCGCTGCGCGCCCTGCGCCTGATGCACTACAGTGCCTGGCTCGCACGACGCTGGGACGACCCGGCGTTTCCCCATAGCTTTCCGTGGTTTGGCAGCGAGCGGTATTGGGGCGACCAGGTGCTGGCGTTGCGTGAGCAACTGTCGGCGCTCAATGAAGAACCGCTAAAACTCTTCTGAACGCGTTCCATCATCGCGCCCACGCTCTGCGTGGGCGCGCATCCTGTGACGCTCCGCGTCACGATTTAAGAACAAACGCAGAGCGTCCAAGGCGGCGTTACCACGCAGAGCGTGGGAACGAGCGTTGTCTGACAAATATCCTTACAATTGCGCTTTGTTAGCTGCCTGAGCAAGGATTCTGCAATGCAAGCCGCCAACCCCCGCAAGGGGTACATCCTGGGCCTGAGCGCCTATGTCATCTGGGGTCTATTCCCGCTCTACTTCAAAGCCATCGCCAGCGTGCCCGCCGCCGAGATCATTGTGCATCGCGTATTGTGGTCGGCACTGTTCGGTGGGCTGTTGCTGATGGTGTGGAAACATCCCGGCTGGTTTCGCGAACTGCGCGACAACCCCAAGCGCCTGGCGATCCTGGCCCTCAGCGGTTCGTTGATCGCCGCTAACTGGCTGACCTATGTGTGGTCGGTGAACACCGGGCGCATGCTCGAAGCGAGCCTGGGTTACTACATCAATCCGCTGGTGAATGTGCTGCTGGGCATGCTGATCCTCGGCGAGCGACTGCGCCGTTTGCAATGGGTGGCGGTGGGGTTGGCAGCGGTAGGTGTGGCGCAGCAGGTGTGGCAAGTCGGTAGCCTGCCGTGGGTGTCGCTGGCGCTGGCGCTGACGTTCGGCTTCTACGGTTTGATCCGCAAGCAGGCGCCGGTCAAAGCGCTGCCAGGCCTGGTGGTGGAAACCTGGATGCTGGTACCCATTGCCGTCGCCTGGTTGCTGTTCAACCCGACCGCCCACAGCGCGCAACTGGCGTTCTGGAGCACCTCCGAGGCCTGGTGGCTGGTGGCCGCAGGCCCTGTGACGCTGATTCCCCTGGTGTGCTTCAACGCCGCTGCACGGCACTTGCCCTACACCGCCCTGGGCTTTTTGCAGTATGTGGCGCCGACGCTGGTGTTGCTCGAAGCCGTGCTGTTGTTCGGTGAACACCTGGCGCCGAGCACCTTGGTCGCCTTCGCCTTTATCTGGGCCGGGTTGGTGGTGTACAGCCTGGATGCCTGGCTGACCGTGCGCAAACGCTGATCAAATAACGTACAAACCTCTGCAAGCCACGGCTTTCGTGGCTTGCAGCGTTCCACCCCAAGGTTATCCACAACTTGATCCCCGCCATTTGTGCACAAGCCCTTGAAACTGCTCGTTTTTTGCTCAACTTGCGCAGAAGGCCGGCGGGCGTGGCCTGGCGTCGGGTCTCTACAGGTTATCCACAGGCCCATGCAAGATTTCCCTGCATAACCTTGTGGATCGTTATTCCTCCTGACGCAACTCCACCATCAAGTCATCGGCCAAGGTTTCCAAAGCCTCTTGCAGGGTTTCCAGCGATAGCGTGGCCGGCACTTGCAACAACGCCTCGGCGTTGAACAGCGGATCACCGCTCATGGGCGCCGGGCGCACATCGGTGCTCAGGCGTTCCAGGTTGACGCCCTGCTGGCTCAGCAGCGCGGTGATCTCACGCACGATGCCCGAGCGGTCATTGCCCACCAGGGTCATCAGGATCGGCTTGGACGCCGATGCCTGGCCGCTGCTGCCCTCACCCACCAACACGCGAATGCCATGGGTGGATAAATCCTCCAATGCCCCCACCAATGCCTGGCGCTGCTCGCTCGGCACGCTCACCCGCAGGATCCCGGCAAACTGCCCGGCCATGTGCGCCATGCGGCTTTCCAGCCAGTTACCACCATGACTGGCAATGTTCTGCGCGATGCGTTCAACCAGGCCGGGTTTGTCGGCGGCGATAATAGTGAGTACAAGATGGTCCATGGCGCAGTCCCTCGGTTGGTTGATCCTCGATTATAGACATGCCGCGTATATCCAGAAGGTACGCGTGATCGTTAACGTCCATCCCAGGCAAGCCAGCTCTCACAGACAAATCGTGTACCATTTTGATATTTATCTGGAACAATCCAATAGTTTTTTGAGAACATCCTGTTCTCCGCTGTGACCGTACGACCATAGTGGGTCGCTAAACGACGTATTTAGTCTAATTTTCACAACCGCAAGTCATCATGTAGTATGCCCAACCGTGCACTACATAATGAAAATCTGAAAAAGCGCATAAGCTCCGCAGAGTGAGGCAAGCAATGACTGAACACGTTCAAGTCGGTGGCCTGCAGGTCGCCAAAGTCCTGTTCGACTTCGTGAACAACGAAGCCATTCCCGGTACCGGCATCACTGCCGACCAGTTCTGGGCCGGTGCCGACAAGGTCATCCATGACCTGGCCCCGAAGAACAAAGCCCTACTCGCCAAACGCGACGACTTCCAGGCGCGGATCGATACCTGGCACCAGACCCACGCCGGCCAGGCCCATGACCCGGTGGCCTACAAAGCCTTCCTGCAAGACATCGGCTACCTGTTGCCAGAAGCCGCAGACTTTGAGGCCTCGACCCAAAACGTCGATGATGAGATCGCACGCATGGCCGGCCCACAGCTGGTCGTGCCGGTGATGAACGCCCGCTTCGCCCTCAATGCCTCGAATGCGCGCTGGGGCTCGCTGTACGACGCGCTCTATGGCACCGACGCCATCAGCGAAGCCAACGGCGCCGAGAAGGGCAAGGGCTATAACAAAGTGCGTGGTGACAAGGTCATTGCCTTCGCCCGCGCCTTCCTCGATGAAGCCGCACCGCTGAGCGCCGGCAGCCATGTCGATTCCACCGCCTACAAAATCGTCGATGGCACGCTGATCGTCAGCCTCAAAGGCGGCAGCAACAGCGGCCTGCGTGACGATGCCCAGTTGATCGGTTTCCAGGGCCCTGCGGCCGAGCCGATTGCGATCTTGCTCAAGCACAATGGCCTGCACTTCGAAATCCAGATCGACGCCAGCACCCCAGTGGGCCAGACCGACGCTGCCGGCGTCAAAGACGTGCTGATGGAAGCTGCGCTGACCACCATCATGGACTGCGAAGACTCCGTCGCCGCCGTGGATGCCGATGACAAAGTGGTGATCTACCGCAACTGGCTCGGCCTGATGAAGGGCGACCTGGCCGAAGAAGTGGCCAAGGGCGGCCAGACCTTCACCCGCACCATGAACCCTGACCGCGTCTACACCGGCGTGGATGGCAGCGACGTGACCCTGCACGGCCGTTCGCTGTTGTTCGTGCGCAACGTTGGCCACTTGATGACCATCGACGCGATCCTCGATAAAGACGGCAACGAAGTACCCGAAGGCATCCTCGACGGCCTGATCACCAGCCTGGCGGCGATCCACAGCCTCAACGGCAACAACACCCGCAAGAACAGCCGCACCGGTTCCGTATACATCGTGAAACCGAAGATGCACGGCCCGGAAGAAGCCGCGTTCACCAACGAACTGTTCGGTCGCATCGAAGAGGTACTGAACCTGGCGCGCAACACCCTCAAGGTCGGGATCATGGACGAGGAGCGCCGCACCACGGTCAACCTCAAGGCCTGCATCAAGGCGGCCAGTGAGCGCGTGGTGTTTATCAACACCGGCTTCCTCGACCGCACTGGCGATGAAATCCACACCTCCATGGAAGCCGGTGCGATGGTGCGCAAGGCGGCCATGAAGGCAGAAAAATGGATCGGCGCCTATGAGAACTGGAACGTCGATATCGGCCTGAGCACCGGCTTGCAAGGTCGTGCACAGATCGGTAAAGGCATGTGGGCCATGCCCGACCTGATGGCGGCGATGCTTGAGCAGAAAATCGCCCACCCGTTGGCCGGTGCCAACACCGCCTGGGTACCGTCGCCGACCGCCGCGGCCCTGCATGCGTTGCACTACCACAAGGTTGATGTGTTCGCCCGCCAGGCCGAGCTGGCCAAGCGCGAGCGCGCCTCGGTGGACGATATCCTCACCATTCCTCTGGCCAGCAACACCGATTGGTCCGAGGAAGAAATCCGCAACGAACTGGACAACAACGCCCAGGGCATCCTCGGCTATGTGGTGCGTTGGATCGACCAGGGTGTGGGCTGCTCAAAGGTGCCGGACATCAACGATGTCGGCCTGATGGAAGACCGCGCCACCCTGCGTATTTCCAGCCAGCACATCGCCAACTGGCTGCGCCACGGCATTGTCAACGAAGACCAGGTGATGGAAAGCCTCAAGCGCATGGCGCCCGTGGTAGACCGCCAGAATGCCGGGGATGCGTTGTACCGCCCACTGGCTCCGGACTTCGACAGCAACATCGCATTCCAGGCAGCGGTGGAGTTGGTGATTGAAGGGACCAAGCAGCCTAATGGCTATACCGAGCCGGTGTTGCACCGCAGGCGTCGGGAGTTCAAGGCCAAGAACGGCCTGTAATGGAAAAAGCCCTGATCGAAAGATCGGGGCTTTTTTATCAGTGTCAGTTAGACCGCGTTGCCTGAATCGCAGGCAAGCCAGCTCCCACAGGGAGTGCATTTCAAATGTGGGAGCCGGGCTTGCCCGCGAAGAGGCCAGGCCAGTCACCCCACACTCAGGGCACCATCCCCAACTCCCGCTTCACCAACTTCGCCAACTTCACGCTATCAATCGGCTTGAGCAAGAAATCCACCACGCTCAAATGCATCGCATCAATCACATCCGGCGCTTCCGCGTCTCCAGACATGATGATGATCGGCAACGCCGCACGGGTGGACTCACGCACCTGGCGGATCAATTCCAAGCCATTGCTGGGCGCCATACGCAGGTCGGTGATCAGCAAACCGATGGAACTGCTCGTCTTCAACAAATCCCACGCAGCCTCGCCACTTTCGGCAGTCATGCAGCGAATACCATCGAGCCCAAGGATTTCCGCCAGCAATTCACGCGCGTCCTTGTCGTCGTCCACGATCAAAACGCGTTGGGGGGGTAAATCGGGCTCCAGCATCACGGCGCTCAGCGCCTCGCGCTCGGCATCACTCAAAATATCGTGGTCGGACATACGTTTCTCAGCAGTTCTCATCAATCTCCCAGCACACTCGTCAGACATCTGCGGAAGGGCGAACAATGTGCACTTCGTCGGAAAGTTTGCCTAGTGGGCTTTCTACGGGTTTTGGACGATTGTCATGTAAGGTTTTTCCCTAGTTTTGCGCGGTACTCCTCGACCTAGACTTACGTCCAATGGGCACCCACTGCGCAGGAGTCGACCATGCAGCACGATAACGACAAAAACACTGCGGTCACTGTTATGAGTAAAGCTGATGCATTCGCACAGGCGGGTAAAACCGCTGTGTTGCAGAACATCCACGGCACCCTGCAATTCCTGCAACGCTTCCCGCCGTTCAACCAGATGGAACAGGCGCACCTGGCTTTCCTGGTGGAGCAGTGCCAACTGCGTTTCTACGGCCCCGGCGACAGCATCCTCAAACCGTCGGGCGGCCCGGTCGAGCACTTTTATATCGTCAAGCAGGGCCGGGTCGTGGGTGAGCGTCCAGACTCGGCGGACACCACCTTTGAAATCGCCACCGGCGAATGCTTCCCCCTCGCCGCCTTGCTGGGTGAGCGCGCGACCCGTACAGAACACAAAGCCGCTGAAGACACCTTCTGCCTGCAATTGAACAAACCGGCCTTTATCAAGCTGTTCGCGCTGTCCAGCCCGTTTCGTGATTTCGCCTTGCGCGGGGTCAGCAGCCTGCTCGACCAGGTCAACCAGCAGGTACAGCAAAAAGCCGTGGAAACCCTCGGCACCCAATACTCCTTGAATACCCGCCTGGGTGAATTGGCCATGCGCCACCCGGTCACCTGCAGCCCGCACACACCGTTGCGCGAAGCGGTGACCTTGATGCACGAACAACAGGTCGGCAGCATTGTGATCGTCAACGAACACAAGGCGCCCCTGGGCATCTTCACTCTGCGCGATCTGCGCCAGGTGGTCGCCGATGGCGCCAGCGACTTCAGCCAGAGCATTGCCGGGCACATGACCCAGGCGCCGTTTTACTTGAGCCCGGAGCACAGCGCTTTCGACGCAGCCATCGCCATGACCGAGCGGCATATCGCCCATGTGTGCCTGGTGCAAGACCAGCGCCTGTG
Source organism: Pseudomonas sp. PA-1-3F (assembly GCF_021609665.1). Classification (NCBI taxonomy): domain Bacteria; kingdom Pseudomonadati; phylum Pseudomonadota; class Gammaproteobacteria; order Pseudomonadales; family Pseudomonadaceae; genus Pseudomonas; species Pseudomonas sp. PA-1-3F. Next base: position 24,774 of record NZ_WJZD01000039.1, read on the forward strand.
TGGCGTGGTCTCCGAGCGTGACTTGTTTTCCTTGCAGCGTGTGGACCTGGTGCACCTGGCCCGCACCATCCGCAACGCGCCCCGGGTGGAAAACCTAGTGGCGATTCGCGGTGAAATCGGCCAGTTGGTGGAGCGCATGCTCGCCCATGGCGCCTCATCCACCCAGATCACCCACATCATTACGCTGCTCAACGACCACACCGTGTGCCGGGTGATCGAGCTGACCCTCGCGGAAAAAGGCGACCCCGGTGTGCCCTTCAGTTGGCTGTGTTTTGGCAGCGAAGGCCGCCGCGAACAAACGCTGTACACCGACCAGGACAACGGCATCCTGTTCGAGGCCAAGGACGCCGTCGAAGCCGCCGAAAGGCGTGAGCGCTTGCTACCGCTGGCGCAGCACATCAACCAAAGCCTGGCGCTGTGCGGCTTCAGCCTGTGCAAGGGCAATATCATGGCCGGCAACCCCGAGCTGTGCTTGTCCCGCGTGGAGTGGGCGCGGCGCTTCGGCGCGTTCATTCGTGAAGCGACGCCGGAAAACCTGCTGGGCTCAAGCATCTATTTTGACTTGCGCGTGGTATGGGGCGACGAGCGCGGGTGCGAGCAACTGCGTCAGGGCATTCTCGATCAGGTGGCGGATAACCGCTTGTTCCAACGGATGCTGGCCGAAAATGCACTACTGCGGCGCCCGCCGGTGGGGCGTTTCCGCGAGTTCGTGCTGACCCGCAAACATGGCGAAAAGGCCACCCTCGACCTCAAGGTGCAGGGCCTTACACCTTTTGTAGATGGCGCGCGCCTGTTGGCCCTGGCCAATGGCATCCACGCCAACAACACCCTGGAACGCCTGCGCCAGTTGGTGGACAAGGCCGTGATCGAACCCCTGGATGGCGCCGCCTATGAAGAGGCCTACCACTTTATCCAGCAGACCCGCATGCAGCAGCACCAATTGCAGACCCGCGAGAACCTGCCCTATTCCAACCGCGTCGACCCCGACAGCCTCAACCACCTGGATCGGCGCATCCTGCGTGAGTCCCTGCGCCAGGCCCAACGCCTGCAAAGCAGCCTGAGCTTGCGGTATCAGCTATGAGTTTGTTTGGCTGGCTGCGCGCCAAAAAACCTGGGCTCAACGCTGCGCAACAGCAGCGCCTGGAACAGTTACCCAAGCCCGCCGAACTGGGCAACGGCCCATTGCGCAGCCAGCGCTGGGTAGTGGTGGACCTGGAAACCAGCGGCCTGAACCTTCACCGCGACCAGGTGCTGTCCATCGGCGCCGTGGTCATCGAAGACGGTGCGGTGGATTTCTCTCAACTGTTCGAACGCACCCTGCAGCGCACCGACACCAAGCTCAGCCCCAGTGTGCTGATCCACGGGCTGGGGCCCAGTGCAATCGCCGCTGGCAGCGACCCGACCGAGGCGTTGCTGGATTTCATGGCGTTCGTGGGCGATAGTCCGCTGCTGGCCTTCCATGCGCCGTTTGATCAACACATGCTGTGCCGGGCGCTCAAGGACAGCCTGGGTTATCGCCTGGCCCATCCGTTCATGGATGTAGCAGACCTGGCCCCGCTGTTATGCCCAGAGGCGCATATCCGCGAAGCCGGGCTGGACGACTGGCTCAACCACTTCAGGCTACAGGCCGGCGAACGCCACCATGCCAGCGCCGATGCACTGGCGACGGCGGAGCTGATGTTGATCCTGTTCAGCCGGGCGCGGCAGCAACAGATCGATACGCCCCAGGCGCTGTATGAGCGTTTGGCCCAATGGAAACGACGCAAGCAGTCCCCTTCCCTTTAACGCTTCGCGCCCGACGCGGAGCATCGCGGGATGCATTCCTACGCAGAGCGCGGGAACGATCACCCGACAGACGCCAATTGCGCCCACCCTACGCCTCTGACACAATCGCGAATAATTCTCGTTAGTTTAAACCTTATTCGGTGATGCCTTGTCGTCGGTCCATACCCCACGCAGTGAGCTTGTTGGTGCGTTGTATCGCGACCACCGTGGCTGGCTGTTGGCGTGGCTGCGACGTAACGTGGGGTGCCCAAGCCGTGCCGAAGACCTGAGCCAGGACACCTTCATGCGCCTGCTGGGCCGTGATGAGTTGCGCGAGCCCCGCGAACCGCGGGCGTTCCTGGTGGCCATCGCCAAGGGTTTGCTGTTTGACTATTTCCGTCGTGCGGCCCTGGAACAGGCCTACCTCACCGAATTGATGCTGATCCCGGAAAACGAACAGCCTTCGCCGGAAGCCCAGCAACTGATCCTCGAAGACCTCAAGGCCATCGACCGCCTGCTCGGCAAGTTGTCGAGCAAGGCCCGCGCCGCGTTCCTCTATAACCGCCTCGACGGCCTGAGCCATGCCGAAATCGCCCAGCGCCTGGGCGTGTCGGTGCCCCGCGTGCGCCAATACCTGGCCCAGGGCATTCGCCAGTGCTACATCGCACTGTATGGCGAGCCGTCGTGACCGCGATCGGCTCCAAACCGGTGTCGTCGCGCGTGCTGGATGCCGCGATTGCCTGGCAACTGTCCCTCGACTCGGGCGACGGCAGCGCGGTGGAACAGGAAGAGTTCAGCAAGTGGCTGGCCAGTGATGAGGAACACGCTCGCGCCTGGCGCCAGTTGGGCATGCTCGACCAGCGTTTCAGTGTGGCCTCGGGCCCGGCTCGGGCGGCGCTGCTGCAGTCGCGCCACGGCATTCGCCAGCGCGTGCGCAAGCTGGGCCGGGGCCTGGCCAGTATCGTGCTGGTGTGTGGCCTGGCGCTGTTTGCCGGTGAGCGTTACGTGCCTATTCACTATTGGCTGGCCGACCAGCGCACCGCCACCGGTGAACAGCGCACGCTGAAGCTGGCGGACGGCACGCGGATAAACCTCAACACCCACAGCGCCATTGATGTGCGCTTCGACGAAACACGCCGCTTGATCGTGTTGCAGGCAGGCGAAATTCTCGTCGAAACCGGCCACGACGATTCGCGCCCATTCTACGTGCAAACCCGCGACGGCAGCCTGCGGGCGCTGGGTACCCGGTTTATCGTCAAGCGCGAAGACGACGCTACGCGACTGAGTGTGTTGCAGTCAGCCGTGGCCGCCCAGCCCGAGGCGCTGCACCAGGAACAAGTGTTCAAGGCGGGCCAGCAAGTGCTGATGCGCGGCGACGGGCTCGGGCCACTGTTGGCCGTCACCCCCGCCACCGATGCCTGGACCCGCGGCATGCTGGTAGTGGACAACGCTCGGCTGGGGGATGTGATCGAGGAATTGGCGCGCTATCGCACCGGCTACCTGGGGGTGGATAACAACGTGGCCGACCTGCGCATCACCGGCAGTTTCCCGCTGCATGACACCACGTTGGCATTGAATGCGCTGTTGCCGACTTTGCCGGTGCAGATCGAGCAGCACACGACGTGGTGGGTGACCGTCAAGGGTAAGCCTTAGGCTTGATCGTTCCCACGCTCCGCGTGGTAATGCAGCCCGGACGCTCTGCGTCCCAGGCCGTGACGCAGAGCGTCACAAGAGGCGTTCCCACGCGGAGCTTGGGAACGATCACAGCACACCGCAAAAAATATTTTCACCCGGCCCTATCACTTTTCGATTCTCGCTCGGCACCTAGGCAATTGAGAAATATTTCCATTCAGGAGCCGCCCTTATGTCCCGCACGCTAGACACCTTGTTGCGCCCCAGCCTGTTAGCCATGGCGATCGCCCTCAGCGCCCCGCTCGCCAGCTCCCCGCTGATCGCCGCCGAACAAGCCTCCAGCGTGCGCGCCTATAACCTGCCGGCTGCGCCCCTGGCCACCACCCTGAACCAGATCGCCAGCCAGGCCGGCCTGGCGCTGACCCTCAACCCCGCACTCGCCGCCGGCAAGACCTCGGCGCCGGTCAAAGGCCAGTTCGATGCGCAGGGCGCGTTGCGTGAGGCCTTGCGCGGTACTGGCTTGCAGTTGGAACAAAGCAGTGTGGGCACTTACACCCTGATGCCGGTTCCGGAGGGCGTCGTTGCCTTGCCGACCACCAACATCACCGGCCAAGGCAGCTATGAAAGCGCCTGGGGGCCGGTGGATGGCTATGTCGCTACTCGAACAGCGGCGGGCACAAAGACTGATACTCCTATCGCCGAGCTGCCCCGTTCCGTCACGGTCATTACTCGCCAGCAAATGGAAGACCGCTCCGTTCTCAACCTTAATGACGCCCTGCGCTACACGGCCGGCGTGCAGAGCAGTGGCTATGGCTCCGATTCGCGCAGTGATTGGTTACTGGTTCGCGGTTTTGTCCCGACCCAATTCCTCGATGGTCTGCCTTTGCCCAAGGGTAACTACGCGACGCCGAAAATCGATACTTGGAATCTGGAACGCATCGCCGTGCTGCGAGGCCCCGCTTCGTCGGTCTACGGGCAAACCCCACCCGGCGGCTTGCTGGATATGGTTAGCCGTCGCCCCGAGGCCGAAAGCTCAAACGAAATTGAAGTGCAGGCAGGCAGCAACAACCACAAGCAGATCAACTTCGATAGCACCGGCAAAATCGACGACGAAGGCCAGTTCCTCTACCGAATCAGTGGCGTCGTCCGCGACAGCAATACGGCGGTGGACCACATCCCGGACAAGCGGTACAACGTTGCGCCCAGTCTCACGTGGAATATCAACGACGACACCAGGCTGACCTTGCTCACACAATTTACTCGCGACGATACCGGTATCACCGGTCAGTTCCTGCCGCTGCAAGGCACCAAATTGAGCTCGCCAGCCGGCAAGATTTCCCATCATAAGAACCTGGGCGATCCCGACTGGGAGTTCTACGACCGTACTTACTATGCACTGGGCTACGCGTTTGAAACGCGCCTGAACGACACTTGGCAGTTCCGCCAGAACCTGCGCTATACCAAGAACGACTTGTCGTTCCAGGGCCTTACCGCAGGGGGAGCGTTTTTCCCGAATGGCCCGGAAGCTGCGGTCGATGCCGACGGCAACGTGAGCCGCTCCGCCGGCAAGGTCGATGAGGACATCGGCCAGTTCGCAGTCGATAACAATTTTCAAGCTAACTTCCAGACCGGTCCTGTAAGTCATACCCTATTGCTTGGTCTCGACCACCAGCGCTCCGACAGCAATGCCCGCTGGCTATGGGGTTCAGCCGGTGTACCCACCATTAACTTCAATCGACCGGTGTACGGACAGGACTTTTCCAAGGTCCAGTACTTCACCATGTATGACTACAACCAAAAAACCCAACAGACCGGTCTGTACGTTCAAGACCAAATGGCCCTCGATAACTGGCGCTTGACCCTCGGCGGACGTGAAGACTGGGTACACACTGGCACTACCTTCCACAACATCAACGACGCCACCAATACTCAACGTGACAAGCATTTCAGCGGTAACGCGGCGTTGAGCTACGTCTTCGACAATGGCATTACTCCGTACCTGTCTTACGCCGAGTCATTCCAGGCGGGTTCAGGCACTCAAGTAGCCAGCACAGGGGCTTTCAAGCCAACTGAGGGCAAGCAATACGAAGCAGGCGTCAAATACCAACCACCGGGCACCAAAGCCTTGTATACCGCAGCGGTATTCGACCTGACTCAACAAAACACCTCGGTTACAGAAGGCAGCATCACGCGCCAAGTTGGCGAGGTTCGGGTTCGCGGCCTGGAACTCGAAGCCAGTGCAGACGTTACTGAAAGCCTAAAGCTGGTGGGTTCCTATACCTATAACGATAGCGAAATCACCCAAGGCGCAGTCGCTGAAAAAGGAAATCGTCTGAACCAGTTGCCTCGCAACCAAGCCACAGGATGGGCCGACTACACTTGGCGCAGCGGCCCGCTGGACGGTTTCGGTGTAGGTGCGGGCGTACGGTATGTCGGTGATACTTACGGCAACGCTGCCAACACCGAGCTCGGCCACGTAGGGTCCTATACCGTTTACGACGCCTCGGTGCATTACGACCTTGGCCGTGTAAGCAATGTCATGAAGGGCGTAACGGTGGCCGTCGACGCCAAGAACATCTTCAACAAGGACTATCTGTCCACCTGCGATGGTTTCTACTGCTACTACGGCGACCAACGTAACGTCGTAGCCAGCGTGAACTACAAATTCTAAGACGGTGAAAAACCGCTGATAAAGGGCTGCCTGAACCGCGGCCCTTTTGCCTTTGGAGCCGTGATGAAAAGCAAAACCATCCGCCGCTGGTCCTTCATCCACACCTGGACCAGCCTGATCTGCACCGTATTCCTGCTGCTGCTCGCCCTCACCGGCCTGCCGTTGGTGTTTCACCACGAGATCGACCACCTGCTGGGCAATGAGCCCGAACTGGCGCAGATGCCTGCCGATACGCCCCGGCTCAACCTTGAGCAGCTTGTGGCCAAAGCCCAGGCCCATCGCCCCGGTGAGGCCATGCAGTACCTTGCCTGGGACGAAGACGACAACAACGGCGTAATTGCGATCATGGCGGCCACAGCCGGCACTGAGCCGAATTCGTCGCACACCTTCATGCTCGATGCCCGCACTGGCGAAACCGTCGAAATGCCGTCTGCCAATGGGGGCTTCACTCTGTTCCTGCTGCGCCTGCATGTGGATATGTTTGCCGGACTGCCGGGCAAGTTATTGCTGGCGTTCATGGGCCTTCTGTTTGTGCTGGCGATTATCTCGGGCACGGTGTTGTACCTGCCGTTCATGCGCCGCTTGAAGTTCGCCACGGTGCGCCAGGACAAGTCCACCCGTTTGCGCTGGCTCGACCTGCACAACCTGATCGGCGTGGTCACTTTGACCTGGGCGCTGGTAGTGGGGGTAACCGGCGTGATCAGCGCCTGCGCCGACCTGATCATCGCCGCCTGGCGCCAGGACAGCCTCAGCGCCATGATCGAACCTTACAAGAACGCCCCGCCGCTGACCCAACGCGCGCCCGCCACGGAGCTGTTGAGCATTGCGGCCAAGGCCGCGCCCGGTATGGAACCGGACTTTATCGCCTTCCCCGGCACGCGTTTTTCCAGCGAACATCACTACGCCGTGTTCATGAAGGGCAGCACCCACCTGACCTCCCATTTGCTGACACCGGTGCTGATCGACGCCAGCACCCTGGCCGTCACCGCCATCGCCGAACGGCCGTGGTACATGGATGCCATGGGCATGTCCCAACCCCTGCATTTCGGTGATTACGGCGGCATGCCGATGAAGATTTTGTGGGCGGTGCTGGATGTGCTGACCATCATCGTGCTGGTGAGCGGCATTTACTTATGGATCGTACGGCGCAAGGCGGCCAAGGTATGAAGCCGCGGCAGTCGAATGTCTGGAAGGTCTTTGCCATACCGCTGGGGATTGGCCTGCTCAGTACCGCCGGGTTGTTTGCCGCGTTGCTGGGCGATGGGTGGTGGGATTCGTTGAGTTGGATCGGGCTGGGCATACCCGCGGCCATTGCCGTCTACAAACTACTGTAGGAGCGAGCTTGCTCGCGAAAAACCTGAGAGCACCGCGTTAAACCAGGCGAGCTGCGTTATCGTTGGCGTTATTCGCGAGCAAGCTCGCTCCTACAGAGGAATGCCCATGTCCGCCCCCAGCATGACCTTGTTCCACAACCCCGCTTCGCCCTTCGTGCGCAAAGTTCGCGTGCTGCTGATCGAAACCGGCCAGCAGGATCGTGTGGCCCTGCACGCGTGCCTGCCCACTCCGGTCAACCCGGATGCCGAAGTGCTGCAAGGCAACCCCGTGGGCAAGATCCCGGCCCTGCGCCTGGCCGACGGTTCGGTATTGCATGACAGCCGGGTGATTCTCGATTACCTCGACCACCAGCATGTCGGCAACCCGCTGATCCCCCGCGCCGGCTCGGCCCGCTGGCGGCGCCTGACCCTGGCCTCGATGGCTGACGGCATCATGGATGCCGCCGTGCTGGTACGTTACGAGACCGCCATGCGTCCGGTGGAGAAACACTGGCACCAATGGTTGGACGAACAGCGCAACAAGATCCGCCGCGCCCTCGCCGAACTGGAGCGGGACGCCATTGCCGAACTGGCCAGCCACTTCGACATCGCCGCCATCAGCGTGGCCTGTGCCCTGGGCTACATAGACTTTCGCCACCCGGATCTGCAATGGCGCATAGATAACCCCAAGCTTGCCGCCTGGTACGCCGAGGTCAGTCAGCGGCCTTCGATGCACCAGACCCAACCCCCGGTTTGACCAGCCCCCTGTAGGAGCGAGCTTGTTGTGGCGAGGGAGCTTGCTCCCGCTCGACAGCGCAGCTGGAGCCGGCTTTATCAGGGGCGCTTCGCACCCCAGCGCAAGCAAGCTTGCTCGCCACAACAAGCTCGCTCCTACAGTGAAAGGTGGCGTTGGTGAGGAAGTCGACCATCCTCGCTTTCATCTGCTGATCTTCGCGCAATCCGATCATTGCCCTTGCTCCACCTTGCGTTTACCCACCCCGTACCAATCCAGCTTGCGCGTCAGCACCATCACCGTGCCCAGCAGGCCAAACAGCAGCAGCGAGCCCATCAACAGCGCGTAATCCTCGGCACTGAGCAAGCCGTACAGCAAGCCATACAACGTCGCCAGCCCGGCCGAAAACCCCAGGCCGTGGGCGACGCTACGCAGCACATGGCATACGTAGAAGCCGATCAACACCACACAGGCGCTGGCAGATATCAGATAGGCCAGGGCAAAGCCCAGATGCTCGGACAGCGACAACAGCAGCAGGTAGAAGAACGCCAGCGCCACGCCCACCAGGGCGTACTGGATAGGGTGCACCGCCAAACTCTTGAGCACCTCGAAGAGGAAGAAGCCGGCAAAGGTCAGGGCGATAAACAACAGCGCATATTTGATCGCCCGATCGCTCTTGAGGTACTGGTCTACCGGGTCGATGAAGTTCACCCCAAAGCTGCGGTTGCTGAAGTCTTCACAGCCTTGCCCGTCCAGGCAGTTCTGCAGGGCTTGTTCGAGGTTGGTGGAGAAGAATGTCGTCTGCCAATTGGCGCTGAAGCCCTGGTCGGTCACCTCACGTTGAGCCGGCAGGAAGTTACCGATAAAGCTCGGGTGCGGCCAGTTGGACGCCAGTGATACCTGGCTGGTCTTGCCCACGGGCACCACTTGCAGTTGCTCGGTGCTTTGCAGGCGCAGGTCGAAGGCGAACTCCAGCACGGAAGGTTTCTTGCCGTCCTGCGCCGGCAGCGTCACATGCACGCCCTCACCCAGCCAGTCGACTTGGGAGCCTGGCGAGAACTCCAGCCGCTGGTCACCCAGCTCCAGTTTCAGCGCGTTTTCAATACCCCGAATATCACTGATGCCCACCGCCAAAAACGCCGGCTCAAAGCGGTAGTCGGCGAAGTCTTCGGTGATCCCCAACTGCGCAGGCAAGTCGAAACGCCCGCTGATACGGTTGTCGGCGTGGAACAACCGCGCCTGATAGATGCCCCGTGAGCGCAGTTCGGTTTGCACCTTGCCGTCGAGCTCAAAACGGTCCGGCAGGAAATACAGACGGCCGCGTTCTTCACGGGTTTCTTCGTAGCGCTTGTTGAGCTTTTCATTGAGCTTCCACTCGCGCACGGTCTTGCGATACGGCACCACCATCACCGGCCCGGTGAGGCGCTGGGCAAAGCTTGAGCTGCGGGCAATGTCCATCAGTACGCCGTCGCGCAGTTGCTGACGGTCGCTGATGATGCCGTTGATCATCAACAATGGAATCAGCAACAGCAGGATCAGCAGCGCAATCGCGCCCAATTTGAAAAGCAGGTTGCGGTTCATGGGTCTCTCCCTGTTTTGATGGGGAGAGTCTGCCCAGTGGGTATGGGAGATTTATGTGGGCAATGTGGAGACTGTGTGGAGATGCAGCACCGCTTGCACGCCGCCCGGTACGTTGCCGATCTGCAACGAGCCGCCGTGCAGCTTCATCACCTCCTCGACAAAGTTGAGCCCCAGGCCCGTACTTTTGCGCCCGCTGGCCGGGCGCGGCAGCGAGTAGAAGCGCTCGCTCAGGCGCGGCAAGGCGTAATCGGGAATCGCCTCCGCCTGGTTGAACAGGCTGACCTGCACCTCGTTATGCCGCACCTGCGCGCTGAACCGCAGCGTGCCGCCGGGCGGAGTAAAGTCCAAGGCATTGTCCAGCAGGTTACCCAGGGCCTGGCGTAGCAGGAAAGGTTCGCCAAATACCTTCACATCAGCGGCAATCGCCTGCTCGACGTGCAAGCCGGCGCCTTCGACCCGCGCACATTGAGCCTTGAGCACATCCTCAACCAGGGCGGCCAAAGGAATGCTCGATTGCTCTTCCAGACCCTGTCGCTGCTCCACCTGGGCCAGGTTCAACAGGCGTTCGATCAACTGTTGCAGGCGCGCACTTTCGCTGTCGATATTGCCGACAAACCGCTGCTGCTGCTCGCGGCTCATGTCACCCTGCAACAGCTCTGCTGCACCGCGAATCGCCGCCAACGGGCTCTTCAGTTCATGGGTCAGCGTATGCACGTAGCGCTCTACGTAAGCCTTGCCTTCCAGCTGCGTGCGCATGTGTTCCACGGCGGTGGATAACTGCTTGAGCTCGCCGCCGCGATAATGCGGCAACTCGGCGCGGCGGCCCTCGCTGACGGCTTCGGCATAGGCGGTAAGGCGTCTGAGGGCCGCCGTCAGCCACCATGACAATAGCGCGCCCAGCAGCAGCCCCAGGGTGACCAGCCCGGCGCCGTACCACAGCAGGCGCCGCTCTGTGCGATCCACGTAGGGTTGCAACGAGCTGTTGGGCTTGGCCACCGTGACCACGCCGATGATCTGGCCGTTATCGCGAATCGGCGCCCCCACGTGCATCACCGATGAGGTGGGGTCGTCTGCATCGCTGCGGGTGGAGCGCGCACCGTATTCGCCACGCAGGGTCAGGTACACGTCGTTCCATTTCGAATAGTCCTGGCCCACCGCTTCACCGCTGGAGTCGAGCAATACCCTGCCCTTGGCGTCGGTCACGTAGATGCGATGGTTGACCTGGTTTTTCGGCAGCCCCCAGATCACCGCACCCGGCTGACGGTTGCCATAGGCCTTGAGCAGCTCGGGCCAATGGCTCTGGCCGAGGGTGCCGTTTTTAACGTCTGCACGCAGGATTTCAGCCAGCAGGTTGGCGGTGTCCACCAATGTTTCTTCGGTGGACTGGCGCACGCCGGGGCGGATTTCCTTCATCACGGTGTTGAGCACGAAGTAGCCGGTCAGGCCGATAAACAGCGCATACACCAGGAAAATCCGCAGCCCAAGACGCATCAGCTGTGGCTCGGGCTGTAGCTATAGCCGAGGCCACGATGGGTCTGGATCGGCTCGGCATCCGCCGCCACACTCCTGAGTTTGCTGCGCACACTCTTGATATGGCTGTCGATATTGCGCTCGTAACCGGCATCAACGGGTACGCCCACCGCGTCCAGCAGTTGCTCGCGGCTGAACACGCGCTCGGGTTGGTCCAGCAGACTTTGCAGCAGGCGGAACTCATGCCGCGTGAGGCTCAAGGGTTGGCCGCGATAAAGAATCTGCATGCGTTCCAGATCCACTTGGAACAGGGTTGGCGCCACACACGGGCCGACCCGCTTGAGAATCGCCCTGACCCTCGCCGCCACTTCCCGCGGGCTGAAAGGCTTGACCACATAATCGTCGGCACCGATCTCCAGCCCTACCACCCGGTCGATCTCCGCATCCCGGGCACTGAGGAACATCACCGGCACTTCGCTGAAGCGGCGCAATTGCTTGCAGGTTTCAAAGCCGGTGATGTCCGGCAGGCCGATGTCGAGGATGACCAGGTCGGCCGGGGTCTGGCGCTGATGCTCCAGCGCCGCCTGGCCGAGCGTCAGCCAGGTGGTGGTGAAGCCTTCGCCTTGCAGGGCAAAGATCAGCGTGTCGGCTATCGCCGCTTCGTCTTCGACAATCAGGATGTGCGGCATGGGTTCAATCAGCAGTCCGGTTTGTCGGCAGTGTAGCGACGTGCCGGGTTTACCGCAGCGCCAAATTCACGCAGGGCCTTGGCGCCGATCAGCAGCGGGTAGTTGAAGCTGCTGCGGTCGGTGAGGTTGACCTCGACGGTGCGCTTGACGTCGCCCAGGCACATCTCCAGATCGATCACCGGGCGCTTGGCCACACTGGCTTCGTCCTTGTCATCATCTTCGTCGGCGCGGCTCTTGATCTTGCTGATGCGCGACACCTTGTGCTCATAGACCTTGTTACCCGCGTCTTCACCGCCGAGGCGGAAGCGCACCCAGTCATCGCCGTCGCGCTGAAAGGTTTCGATGTCGCGCGCCGACAGCGAGGCGGTCAGCGCGCCGGTGTCCATCTTGGCCTTGAACGTCTGGCCGATCTCCGGCAACTGGATGTATTCGTAGCGACCGTAAAGGGTGGGTTCGGCGGCCATGACAGGCACAGCAACCAGGGCGAACGCGGCAAGGAGCAATTTCACGGCAGGATTTCCTCGAAAGAAGTGGGCGGAGTCTAGACCGCAAACACAGCACTTAGTTGGATGACCGAGCATATCGCGCACAGTGTGAAACATTCGTCGGGCAATTTGCGATTTGGCCTCTAGACTCACCTTGCTTATCATGGCCCGCCCACAGAATTCCAAGAGTTGCTTATGCGCCGCCTGCTCACCGGCTGTCTGGTTACACTGCTGCTGTTAGTCAACACGCTGATCCTGATCGGCCCCTTGATGGTCTTCGCCCTGCTCAAGCTGGTGGCGCCAGGGCGCTCGCGTGACTATGCCTCATGGGCGGTGATGTGGATCGCCGAAACCTGGGCCGAGATCGACAAGCTGATCTTCGCCGCGTGCATCCCCACCCAATGGGATATTCGCGGTGGCGAAGACCTGCGCGGCGATACCTCTTACCTGGTGATCAGCAACCACCAATCCTGGGTCGATATTCCCGCGCTGATCCAGGCATTGAACCGGCGCACGCCGTTCTTCAAGTTCTTCCTGAAAAAAGAACTGATCTGGGTGCCCTTCCTCGGCCTGGCCTGGTGGGCGCTGGATTACCCCTTCATGAAACGCTACACCAAGGCGTTCCTGGCCAAGCACCCGGAGCTGGCGGGGCAGGATTTGAAGATCACCAAAGAGGCCTGCGAGCTGTTCAAGCGCCAGCCGGTCACGGTGGTCAATTACCTGGAGGGCACGCGGTTCAACGAGGCCAAGCGCAAGCAGCAGGCGTCACCGTTTACCCGATTGCTCAAGCCCAAGGCGGGCGGCGTGGCATTTGTGCTGGCGGCGATGGGCGAACAACTGGACGCGATCCTCGACGTGACCGTGGTGTATCCGCAGCAAAAGATTCCGGGGTTCTGGGACTTGATCAGCGGCGCAGTGCCGAAGGTGATCGTGGATATCCGTACCCGCGAACTGGACCCGGCGTTGTGGCAAGGGGATTACGAGAACGATCCGGCGTTTCGCCAGACCGTCCAGAACTGGGTCAACCAGCTCTGGATGGAAAAGGATGCGCGCATCGAACAACTGCGCCAAGAACCTTAGCTGCCGGTGCCCCAGGCCTGAGCCAATTTGCCCAGCACGGAACTGCTGGCCCCCTCGCCGCCCAGGTATTTCAGGATCACCGGGGCAAACTGGCCGACCATGCCGCTGTCCATGCCCAATGCGCTGAAGGCGGTGTTCAAGTCATTGGTGCTTTTCACGTTGCCCAACAGGCCGTCCAGGCCGCTGGTCTTGCTGCCACCGGTTTGGCCGAGCATCCCGCTCAGGGCTCCGAGGCTGCCCAATGCGTTATTACCTGACAACTTGTCGAGGCCCGGTACAGTGCTGCTCAACTGCGAGAAGTCGTTGCCGCTGAGTTTGTTCTTGGCCAGACCCAGCATGGCGCCCGTGCCGCCCACTGCTTGCTCGGGGGTGATGTTCAGTTGCGAGGTCAAGGCCGTCAGCAGGTCGGCCGTCTCCGAGGTGGGCGCGGCGGCGGCAGCCTTGTTGTTGCCACCCTGCATGCCGGAAATGGCATTGGCTGCATCGCCAAGGCTGAAACCTGCGGCGAACACCGGGCCGGCGGCCACGGTCAACAGGCAGGACAGGGCAAAACCGCGTGAAATCTTCATCGACACAACCTCTGGGTATAGGGGTAAACGCAGGCGTTGGACTGGGTATCCCGTCGGTTGTTCCGGAGCCCCTGAGGAACCCATCGGGGATAAGCGGGTCCATGAACTGACTACAAAATTTGTCGAGAAGAGACTTATGACTGCGATCCAACCCCCAGTGATTGAGCACAAGCCTGCGTTCTGGAGCCGCCCTCGCCTGTTCATCGGCGCCTGCGTGGTGGTGGTTGCCGGTATCGGCGGCGCGCTCTACACCCAGGACAGCGTCAAATCCGCGGCGACATTGGTGACCACGACCCAGCAGCCAGCCGCACAAATCATGGCCCACAAGGATTACCTGGAAGTGCAGCCGATTGCCTCCACGGCGCCAGCACCGGACCAAAGCCTTGAACTCTGGGCGATTCCCAAAGACGGCACACCGGTATCCCTTGGCCTGCTGCCGGAGGATGGCAAAGGCATCATCGGCCTGAATCCGCGCCAGCAAGAAAGCATCAGCAAGCCGGTGGAGCTGATGGTGAGTTCGGAAACCAAGGGTGGCTCGGTGAGCAAGCAACCGACAGGGCCGACGGTCTACCAAGGCGCCCTGGCCACGCGCTAATCACCGGCTGACACTCGGTTTAAATGTAGGAGTGGGCTTGCCCTGATGCCGATCCGTTAAGCGAACGCAATGTTCAAAGCAACAAAGATCAAATGTGGGAACTGGCTTGCCTGCGAAAGCGATAATGCAGTGACTGACACATCGCCTTCGCGGGCGAGCCTGCTCCCAGAGATGGTCTCATTTGCAGACTCACCGGCCGACCCGTTGCATGTCCCGTAACCTGCTGTAGCAGCTTCCAAGGAACCTAACCCGTGTAACGCCCCACCCAGATCGGCCTCCCAACGCAGAGCAGGGAGGACTACCTCGTGGACAAGGAGTTATAACGATGATCGGATGGGTACCTAATCTCTTTTCTCTAGTCACCGCCTACAACCTGCCAGCCCGCAACGCGGCCGTCGACACGGGCCAATGCCCTGCCGTCAGCGACATCCATTCAAAACCCTACACAGACCCCGACCTGCCGCCGCCCTATGGCGAGGGCTATCAGTATTCAGCCCAAACCCAAGGCAAAACATGGACGGGGCAAACCGCCGGGACCAACGATGATTTTCTGGACCCGGAATACGCACTGCAGGCAGAAGCCATCAACGTGCGCGACGGTAAGGTGCACTGTGATTACGGTGGAAAACGTTTGATAAAAAACGGTGAGGTGGCCGATCCCTATTTGCGGTTGACGGCGCTTAAGTGATGCAAAGGGCGACTCGAAGGTCGCCCTTTGTTTGCTTGCGCATCAACTGGCAGTTTCCAAAGAACCTGTAGAAGCGGGTTTGCTGGAAATAGCAAACCTCAGACAAGTCCTACTTAACTAACAATAGAAAACTATCAGACTGCAGCCAACCCGTTCTAATAACAACCAAGCCACGGGCCAGGCCCCTCACGAAGTGCCGAAAACAGCAATGAATTTTTCGGAGAACGACATGTTTAAATCCTTCTTAAAACCCGGACTACTTGCAATTGCGCTGTTCGGCCTTCCGGCCGTTGCAAGTGCGAGCGGGTTAGCGAGCGCTATCGGCACCATCACTGTTCCGATTGGAAATTCTTTCTCAAATCAAGCTGTCACTGAATCAGCATTTTCTCGTTCATGCAGCACCGGGAATTTTGTCGGCTACGTTCAAGGCGTTATTGCCGGTAGCGGAAGTACCATACATTACGTGCGCGTAGACAAGTACCGAATTGTGAAAACCGACGGGCACACCGACAGAAGCAAAGCCAATGTCAATATCAAGACCGTCAGCCGAAATGAAACCCGCGTGACAAAGTCAGCAGATGCCATGAAGCAGGACAGGCAATGGCATGATTTGAAAATGGCCAACTATAACCCCGGTTTGCGAAGTGCAGAAATTGAGATGATATTTGATAAGTCCGGGTCCGACCCTAGATGCTTTATCTCGATCTAAGCCGCTGATTGTTCGCCGCTGGTGCTCTTGCATTTACAAAAGCACCGGCGTCAGGCACCTAGCCCAATGAAAAGACAACTCGCACACGGTTTTTTGTTTGCATGCGAACAGTCAAATACATTGTCGCCATCCCGCCTCCTTTATCGAACATCCTGAACTTCAAATGCTCGTGATCCCTGCCCCCCCGCTCGCCCTCTCGCTGCAGGGCGTATGCAAGCATTATCAACTTGCCAAACAGCCCATCTCAATTCTTGAGAACATAAACTTGCAGATAAACGCAGGTGACCACTGTGCCGTACTTGGCACTTCGGGCTCAGGTAAGAGCACATTACTTAACATACTCGGCCTCTTGGACCGGGCTGATGAAGGGCGGTATGAGTTTTACGGACACGACACATCCAAGGCGACACCGGATCAACTGGCCGTGTTACGCAACCGACACCTAGGTTTCATCTACCAGAACTTCAACCTGATGCCACGCCTCAGCGCACTGGACAACGTCGCCTTGCCTCTCTCCTACCGTGGCCTTGGCCGGCGAGTAGCCCTGCAGCGTGCCATGCACAGACTCGACCAGGTCGGCCTCAGCCACCGGGCACATCACCTCCCCGCCGATCTGTCTGGCGGCCAACGACAGCGAGTCGCAATTGCGCGAGCTCTCGTGGGGGAGCCTTCCCTGATTCTCGCGGACGAGCCCACTGGCAATCTGGACAGCCGCACGGCAAACGACATTCTGGAATTGTTGCTGGCAATCAATCGTGAGCACCGCGTCACGCTGATTGTCGTCACCCATGATTTAGACATCGCCGCGCGCCTGGACAGACAAATCTTCGTTCAGGACCGAACCCTGCGTGAGCACGAACCGTGTCAGAACTGATGAGCGGCGGGAGCCAAACTTTTCGCGACCTGATACATGACGTCAGAACAAACCTGCGGACCTTGGGCAAACGCGCAGTGCTCACCCTTCTCGGCGTCGTCATGGGGAGCTGCTCGGTGGTCGCCCTCATCAATATCGGTCACAACGCCGCCGAAGAAGCCGCTGCAATCTTCCAGGGAATGGGTGTCGATACACTAGTTGCACAGGTTTCAAATGCCGCAGATACGAGGCAAACCTCGCCGCTGCCCGCAGGCATTACTCAACTGCGCAATAAAGTCCCTGATTTAGTGAACATTGCACCCGTTGCCCTGATGGGCAACTCAGTGACGTTCAAGGGGCGCGACATTTCTATCCAACTGATCGGCTCAACGCCCCCACTGAAACAGGCGTTGGGCTTGGAAGTGCATGAAGGGCGTTTTCTGAGCGAATTCGATGACCAAGCCACTCATGCAGTGATAGGCCGCCAGCTCGCCGATGAACTCTCCAGCGCTGGCACGCCGGTGCGCATAGGCGACACACTACGAGTGCAACATGCACTGTTCCAAGTCATAGGCGTTCTGCATCCACGGTTTGCGTCGGCGATTGCTCCGTTCGACCCCAACACCTCCATGTTTATTCCACTGCAAGGTGTCAGCCGACTACAAGCTTGGGCGCCAGTCACCCACGTTTTCGCACGTGCTCCGGGCGCGCGTCCTATTGGTAGCGTGGCGTCCGACTTCAAACACGGATTAAGACAGCTATTTCACGGCCAGGACATCGACGTTCTGGTCCCCCAGCAGATCATCGACGGCCTGTCCCAACAGAATCGAACCTTCACCTATCTGCTAGCCGCCCTCGCTGGCATTTCGCTTATCACCAGTGGTGTCGGGGTGATGAACGTCATGCTGATGAGCATCGCGCAACGGCGCCGAGAAATCGGTTTGCGCATGGCCATGGGCGCTCGTCCCCGCGATATCCGCAACCTGTTCATGATCGAAGCACTGACCTTGACCACCTTGGGAGCACTTACCGGAGCCATCCTGGGCGTCGGCTTGGCCCTCATTTATGCCCGTGTATCGGGATGGAGCTTCGCGCTGTCGCCAATGTCGGTGCCGTTGGGCATTGGCAGCGCGATAGTAGTCGGTATGTTTTTTGGGCTTTACCCCGCCCTTTCCGCCTCGCGGCTACAACCTGTGGAAGCGCTGCGTGAAGACGAGTAGATACCTGGTGCTGACCGCAGCGTTTTTCTTGTGTGTCCAGAATGCCAAAGCCTCCTCGCTGTTAAGCGAGCAGACTATCGGCATGAGTCTGGCGGATGCCCTTTACCTTGGCCTGCGCAACAACCGTGAAATACGCAGCGCTTACTTGCAAAGGGAGGGCCAAAAATTCGACCTGCGCGTGGCTGAGGACGCGTTCAAGCCAAAACTCTTGCTCAAGAGTGAATACACAAACATCAGAAGCAGCGAAGACCAAGCTCGTCAACTCGCACTTACCCCCACGGCTACGTTGCTCGGACAGTACGGCACGCGCTTGAACGTGGGATGGACCCAGCAGCTCAACCATTCCGAGCAGGTGGGCCACCTGCGCAGCGACGGGATAAACCTGGAAATAATCCAACCGTTATTGCGCGGATCCGGCCCGGATGTCACCACCGCCCCCCTGCGGCTCGCAAGATTGTCAGAGCAAGCCAACCGCCTGAACCTCAAGGCGAATATTTCTCAAACAGTCTCCACCATCATCACAACCTATCGGGAGCTGATCAGGGCTCAGGAGCAACTGGGCATCGTCCAGGCGTCGCTTCAAAGGGCGCGGGCCTTGTTGACGGTGAACAAAGCACTGATCAACGCCGGGCGCATGGCTCAATTTGAAATCGTGCAGACCGAAGCTGATATCGCCGTCCAGGAACTGAGTGTCGAAGAAGCGCAAAACCAGCTGGATATTCAACGCCTCGCCCTGCTGCGCCTGCTGGCACTGGATTTGTCCACGAACATTCAGGCCACCGAGGCCGTACAGGCAACTCCACTGGAGGTCGATCTGCCACAAGCCATACACCTGGCGCAAGCTCAGCAACCTCAGTACCTCTCCACATTGCTCAATGGCCAGCAGGCCGCGTTGGACATGATCCTCGCCAAGGATGCCGCTCGCTGGGACCTCTCTCTGGTGGCGGGTGCCAGTCAGGTGCGTGAGCACCCAGGCACCGGCTCTGCTCGGCGCTGGGAAAGCTATACCGGCCTTCAGTTGGAAATCCCCATTGGCGACATCAGCACCCGCCAAGCGCAGACACGTGCGCGTATCAATGTAGAACAACAGCAGTTGCTAATCGCCGACGCCCGTCAAGAATTGGAACGCAACGTCAGCAACGTAGTGCGCGAACTTGGCACCCGCTGGCGTCAATATGAAATCGCCCTGCGTGCCAACGAACTGTCCACGCGCAAGCTGGACATCGAGCGCGAAAAACTCAGCGTCGGGCGCTCCAGCAATTTTCAAATCATCAGTTTCGAAAACGATCTGCGCGATGCGGAAAATGCACGTATCAACGCACTCATCGCTTATCTGAACGCCCAGACGCAATTGGACGAAACCCTCGGCATGACCTTGGAAAAATGGGAGATTGCACTTGAAGGCCCACACTGAAAAGGCCTGTCACTCGCACTATTGGCGCATAGGTTCGATGATGCTGATAGCGTTGATTGGCGCTGCATTGATCGTGAAAAAAGTTGCGATTGCGCCGCCCCCCGCACCGCAATGGGTGAGCGTGCACACCAAGCCAATGACGCTACATATCGGCCTGGTCGGAAAATTCGAGCCTATCCAAACCATCGTGCTCAACGCTCCATTCGAAGGCGTTATCCAGTCCCTCGAAGCCGAACAGGGCCAGTGGGTACAGAAAGGCCAAGCGCTTCTGAGCATGGACCCTACGCTGATCGAGCTGCAGTTACGCGAAGCCCTGTCCGGGCAACTCAAAGCCCAACGAACCGTGCACGAGTTGAACAATTGGGAAAACGGCACTCAAGTCACACGAGCGCGTCGTGCGTTACGCACCGCCGACATCTCACTGAGCAACCTGGAAGGCAGGCTACGAGAAAACCGCCATCTGTTCGAACGCGGCATTATTGCGCGCAACGAACTTGACGAACTGGAGCAGCAAACGAAGTTGCAACGACTTGAACGCAGCAGCGCTCAAAACGAGCTGAACGCGTTATTAGACGAAGGGAAAGGGCAGGCTCGGCAGATTGCCGAAATGGAGCTGACCAATGCCACGGTGAGGTACGAACAGCTGCAACGGTTGATTGCCAAACAAGTCGTGGTAGCACCGTTCACCGGCGTTATTGTTCCTGTAAATGCCGCACAAGGGGCCGGAGTAACGCCTCTCGTACAGACCGGCTCAAGGGTCAGTCAGAATCAGGCTCTGCTGGGTTTGGCCAATACCGAAACACTGAAGATCGTCACTACGGCATCCGAGCTGGATATCAACCAGCTGCAACCGGGACAGCGCGTTGAAATCCTGGGTGATGGATTTCTCGGCGAGCCGCTGCTTGGCCATGTGCAAGCGGTCGGCAACCTGGCCTTGCCCAGCGATGACCCCGGTGACAGTGCACTGTTTCCCGTCACACTGAGCGTGGCGGCATTGACGCCAGGACAGGCCAAGCGTATCCGTCCCGGTATGAGCGCACGCCTGAACATCACGGCCTACCACAATGAACAGGCCATCATCGTGGCGCCCGAAGCGATAAGCCAGGAAGGCAGTGAAATGGTCGTGATTTACCGTAAAGGCGAGGGCCAGCCGATTGAACGCCGGATCGTAGAGGTGGGCCATGCCAACGCCGAGGGCGTAGAAGTTTTTGGTCTTGCACCCGGGCAGGTGAGCCTTGGCAGCTCATCGCGAGAATGATGCGCGTCTTTGTTAAACAAAGGGCGACCCGCGGGTCGCCCTTTGTTTGCTTTGCCTTTACGCCGCACTGAACAGCTTGTGCGGATCAATCACAAACTTCTTCGGTACACCCGCATCGAACTCGCCATAGCCACGTGGCGCATCATCAAGGCTGATCACCTGCACGCCGACGATCTCAGCGATGTTGATACGGTCCCACATGATCGCTTGCATCAGTTGGCGGTTGTACTTCATCACTGGCGTCTGCCCGGTGTGGAAGCTGTGGGATTTGGCCCAGCCCAGACCAAAGCGAATGCTCAGGCTGCCCATTTTTGCGGCGGCATCGACAGCACCTGGATCTTCGGTCACATACAGGCCTGGGATACCGATCTTGCCTGCCACACGTACCACGCCCATCAGCGAGTTGAGCACGGTGGCCGGGGCTTCGGCCTTGACGCCGTCGTGGCCGTGGCCGCGTGCTTCGAAGCCCACGCAGTCAACGGCGCAGTCCACTTCGGGCTCGCCCAATAACGCGGCGATTTGTTCGTGCAGCGGGGTGTCGGTGGACAGGTCGACCACTTCAAAACCCTGGGCCTTGGCGTGGGCCAGGCGGATCGAGTTGACGTCGCCGATGATCACCACCGCTGCACCCAGCAAGCGAGCGGAGGCGGCAGCCGCCAGACCCACCGGGCCGGCACCCGCGATGTAGACAGTGCTGCCTGGGCCGACGCCGGCAGTAACAGCGCCGTGGTAGCCAGTGGGCAGGATGTCGGAGAGGCAGGTCAGGTCACGGATTTTCTCCATGGCCTTGTCACGGTCCGGCAGTTTCAGCAGGTTGAAGTCGGCATACGGCACCAGCACGTACTCGGCCTGGCCGCCGGTCCAGTCGCCCATGTCCACGTAGCCGTAGGCGCCACCGGCACGGGCCGGGTTGACGGTCAGGCATACGCCGGTGTGTTGCTCTTTGCACGAGCGGCAGCGGCCGCACGCGACGTTGAACGGCACGGAAACCAGGTCGCCGATTTTCAGGTTCTCGACGTCGCTGCCCTTCTCGATGACTTCACCGGTGATTTCATGACCGAGCACCAGGCCGGTCTGGGCGGTGGTACGGCCGCGCACCATGTGTTGGTCGGAGCCGCAGATGTTGGTGGAGACCACGCGCAGGATGACGCCGTGTTCAATCTTCCTGCCACGGGGGTCCTGCATTTTGGGATAGTCGATTTTCTGTACTTCGACCTTGCCGTTGCCGAGATACACGACACCACGATTACCAGACATGCTTTCACCTCGCTGTTGTTTTTATGGAACTGCGTTGCCCTTGGGGCAGCGCGTTAAGTGCTCGGGTACAGATGCTGTTTCTTGTGTTGCTTGTAAGGGCCTCATCGCAGGCAAGCCAGCTCCCACAGTGGATCGGGTTCACACCTCCAGGAATGTGGGAGCTGGCTTGCCTGCGATAGTGATCTAAAGAACGACGGTGCGATTGGCGTTCAAGAACACCCGCCGCTCGATGTGATACCCCACCGCCCGCGCCAATGTGAGCCCTTCGATATCGCGCCCCTTGGCAATCAAGTCTTCGGGATAGTGGCTGTGATCCACCACTTCCACGCCTTGGGCGATGATCGGCCCTTCATCCAGATCGTTGTTGATGTAATGCGCCGTGGCGCCCACCAGTTTCACACCCTTGTTGTACGCCTGGTGATAAGGCTTGGCGCCCTTGAAGCCCGGCAGCAACGAGTGGTGAATGTTGATGGCCTTGCCGTCCAGCTTGCGACACAGCTCTGGTGACAGCACTTGCATGTAGCGCGCAAGGATCACCAGTTCGGCGCCGGTGTCTTCCACCACTTGCCACACCTGGCGCTCCTGGGACGGTTTGTCGTTGGGGTCGAGGGGGAAATGGTAGTAGGGAATCTGGTGCCAATCAGCCAAGGGCTTCAGATCGGGATGGTTGGACACCACCGCGACTACGTCCATCGACAACTGGCCGATGCGCTGGCGATACAGCAGGTCGTTGAGGCAGTGATCGGCCTTGGAGACCATGATCACCACTTTGGGCCGGTAGTTCGGCGCCGTCAGTTCGAAGATCATGCCAAAGGCTTCACCACGGGTGGCCAAGCCATCGCGGAACGCCTGTTCGTCAAAGCCGTCAGGCTGACGGAACTCAACACGAATGAAAAACCGACCCGAGAGGCGGTCATCAAACGAGTGGTGCTCGGTGACGTAGCAGCCTTGCTCAAACAGGTAGCGGGTGACCGCGTCCACCGTGCCGAGCACGCTGGGGCAGTCGGCGGTCAAAATCCATGTATCGGGTGCGCGGCTCATGGGTCACTCCTCAGGCTGATCGTTCCCACGCTTTGCGTGGGAATGCCGCCATGGACGCTCTGCGTCCGCTTTTGGGACGCAGAGCGTCCCGGTATGCATTCTCACGCGGAGCGTGGGAATGATCATCATGCGACAACGCTCAGGCCGAACTCAGCCGAGGCATCCTGCAGCCACAACCACCAGTAATCCGAGAAGCTGCGACGGATCAGCAGTTCCCAGGTGTCTTCAGCCGTATGACGGATCACCAGTTGCGACTTGGCGAACACCGTACCCACGGCTTTGCCGACCGGGAAGTTGTTGGGGTGTACGTCGTAGCTGGTGGACTTCATCAGCACATCGCGCACATTCGGGCCGCTCAGTTCAAGAATCTGCTGGCCGCCGCTGACGTTGACGATCTGGATATGCAGGTCGCCCAGGGCGGCGCGCAGGTTTTGCTCGGCGGCAAACTCTTCACCGCTCGGCACAATCAACAGCCACTCATCCGGGCCGAGCCACTGAAGGCTGGTTTCACCTTTGAAGACCACGCTCAGCGGGCCGGGCAGTTCGATACCGACGGACTTGTGTACGCCGGCGGCGAAGGCGGCGTCGTGGCCATCGCCACGGATAGTCAGGTGGCCGAGGAGTTTCTTTTCACGCACGGTCACGCCGGCATTCTTGCGGCCCTTGCCGACCAGGCTGGCAAGGTCGGCATGGTGCAGCGACGACTCGGCCTTGGCGCCGGTGGTGGGGCGTTGTTGGTAAACATTGGCTGCTGTCATAAAGCACCTGTTCTGAATTCTGTTGATCGTTCCCACGCTCTGCGTGGGAATGCCGCCATGGACGCTCTGCGTCCGCCCTTGGGGCGCAGAGCGCCCCGGAATGCATTCCCACGCAGAGCGTGGGAACGATCAGGTGTCAGACGTTCTGCCGATCACCTTTGGGGTCAAAGAACACCGAAGACACAATCTCGGCTTCGATCACGCTGCCATCCGCTTGCGGCGAGAACACCCGCTCACCGATGCGCTTCAAGCCGCCCTTCACCACACCCATGGCAAACGAATAGCCCAGGGAGTTATGCGCATAACTTGAGGTAACGTGACCCACCATCTTCATCGGAATCGTCTGCTTCGGATCGAACACCAACTGCGCGCCTTCCGGCAGCCACACGTTCGGGTCGATCGGCTTGAGCCCCACCAACTGCTTACGCTCTTCACGCACGCAGTCTTCACGGTTCATCCCGCGCCAGCCGATCCACGAGAACGGCTTGGTACGGCCAACGCACCAGCCCATGTTCAGGTCGTCCGGGGTCATCGAGCCGTCGGTGTCTTGCCCGACGATGATGAAGCCCTTCTCAGCGCGCAGTACGTGCATGGTCTCGGTGCCGTATGGGGTCAGGTTGTACTTTTTGCCGGCCTCGACGATCTTTTCCAGCACACCCATGGCGTAGTCGGCCTGCACGTTGACTTCGTACGACAGCTCACCGGTAAACGAGATACGGAACACCCGCGCCGGCACGCCGCCCACCAGGCCTTCCTTCCAGGTCATGAACGGGAAGCCGTCCTTGTCCAGGTCGATGTCGGTGACTTCACTGAGCAGCTTGCGGCTGTTGGGGCCCGACAGGGTCATGGTTGCCCAATGGTCGGTGACCGAGGTGAAGTACACCTTGAGGTCCGGCCATTCGGTCTGCTGGTAGATTTCCAGCCACTGCAGCACGCGGGCGGCGCCGCCGGTGGTGGTGGTCATCAGGAAGTGGTTATCGGCCAGACAGGCCGTCACGCCGTCGTCGAAGACCATGCCGTCTTCCTTGCACATCAGGCCGTAGCGCGCCTTGCCCACGTCGAGCTTGGTCCAGGCGTTGGTGTAGATGCGGTTGAGGAACTCGCGGGCATCCGGGCCCTGAATGTCGATCTTGCCGAGGGTGGACGCGTCCAGCAGGCCGACACTGTCACGCACGGCCAGGCATTCGCGCTTCACTGCGGCGTGCAGGTCTTCACCGTTACGCGGGAAATACCACGGGCGTTTCCACTGGCCGACGTCTTCAAACTCGGCGCCGTTCTTCACGTGCCAGGCCTGCAGCGCGGTGTAGCGTACCGGCTCGAAGATATGCCCACAGTGACGGCCCGCTACGGCGCCGAACGTCACCGGCGTGTAGTTGGGACGGAACATGGTGGTGCCCATCTGCGGGATGGTCACGTTCAACGAACGGGCGGCGATGGCCAGGCCGTTGACGTTACCCAGCTTGCCCTGGTCAGTGCCGAAGCCCAGCGCGGTGTAGCGTTTGACGTGCTCCACCGACTCGAAACCTTCGCGGGTGGCCAGTTCGATGGCGGCGGCGGTCACGTCGTTTTGCAGGTCGACAAATTGCTTTGGCGCCCGTGCGGTAGCTTTTTCGTGGGGCACCTGGAACAGCGCCAGGGTGGGTTCTTCAAGACGGCTCAAGGCTTTTGGCAGCGTGCCTTCAACCGGGGCAAAACCGGCTTCGCTGGCCGCACGCACGCCGCCTTCAAAGCCATCGGCGAGGGAATCGCCAAGGCCGTAGACACCGTTGATGCCACCCACGCACACGCGCTTTTGCGGTGCTTCGCCCGGTACAAACCCGAGGATATCTTCACGCCAGGTCGGCTTGCCGCCCAGGTGAGAGGCCAGGTGCACCACCGGGCTGTAACCGCCGGAGCTGGCGACCAGGTCGCAGTCCAGCCACTCGCCGGGGCTGGTGACTTTGTGCGCCTTGACGTCGATGGCTGCCACGCGGGCACCGGTCACGTGCTTACTGCCACGGGCCTCGATCACGGCGCTGCCGGTGAGGATGCGAATGCCTTTGGCGCGAGCTTCTTCAACCAGAGCCCCGCGTGGGTTGTGGCGCGCATCGGCCACCGCAACAACGGTGAGGCCCGCATCGAACCAATCCAGCGCAACGCGATAGGCATGATCGTTGTTGGTCGACAGCAGCAGCTTTTTACCCGGTGCCACGCCGTAGCGACGCACGTAGGTAGACACCGCACCCGCGAGCATATTGCCCGGCACATCGTTGTTGCCATACACCAGCGGACGCTCGCACGCACCGGTGGCCAGCACCACACGCTTGGCACGCACACGGTGGATACGCTGACGCACCACGCCAATCGGCGCACGGTCACCGAGATGGTCGGTGAGACGCTCGTGAATGGTCAGGAAGTTATGGTCGTGGTAACCGTTGACGGTGGCGCGGGGCAGCAGCACCACGTCCGGCAGGGCTTTCAATTCGGCAATGACGCCGGCAACCCATTCAGTGGCGGGCTTGCCGTCGAGGCTTTCGCGGGAATCGAGCAGCGAACCACCGAACTCTTCCTGCTCGTCGGCAATGATCACCCGAGCCCCGCTGCGCGCAGCGGCCAGCGCAGCCGCAAGGCCCGCAGGGCCTGCGCCCACGACCAGCACGTCGCAATGACGGTTGAAGTTGTCGTAGGTGTCCGGGTCGTTCTCGGTGGGCGAACGGCCAAGGCCTGCCGCCTTGCGGATGTACTTCTCGTAGGTCATCCAGAACGATTGCGGGTACATGAAGGTTTTGTAGTAGAAACCCGGCGGCATCAGCTTGCCGCCGACCTTGCCGAGAATCCCCATCATGTCGTTGTTCACGCTCGGCCAGCCGTTGGTGCTGGTAGCAACCAAGCCTTGGTACAGCGCCTGTTGGGTGGCGCGCACGTTGGGGATCTGCGTGGCTTCGGTGGCGCCGATCTGCAGCACCGCGTTCGGCTCTTCGGCGCCCGCGGCAAAGATGCCCCGTGGGCGCGAATATTTGAAGCTGCGGCCAATGATGTCGACACCGTTGGCCAGCAGGGCTGCGGCCAGGGTGTCGCCTTCAAAACCCTTGTAGCTCTGACCGTTGAACGTAAACGTCAGGACTTTATTACGGTCGATGCGGCCACCGTTGGACAGGCGATTGATCTGGCTCATACCTTCTCTCCAGAGGCCTTGGCGGTGAACTGAGGCTTCTCACCGATCTTGTAGGTTTCAAGAATTTCGTAGGTCACAGTGTCGCGGGTGGCGTTGAAATACTGGCGGCAACCGGCGGCATGGATCCACAGTTCGTGGTGCAGGCCGCGCGGGTTATCGCGAAAGAACATGTAGTCGCCCCACTGCTCGTCGGTGCAGGCATTCGGGTCTAGCGGGCGCGGGATGTGCGCTTGGCCGGACGCGTGGAATTCCTCTTCGGAGCGCAGTTCGCCACAGTGAGGACAGAAGATATGCAACATAGGGGATTTCTCCTGTTAGTGGGCGACGGCCGCAGCGCCGTGTTCGTCGATCAGCGCACCGTTGTGGAAACGGTCGATGGAAAAAGGTGCGGCCAGCGGGTGCATTTCACCCTTGGCCAGGCTGGCGGCAAACACGTTGCCTGAGCCTGGGGTGGCCTTGAAGCCACCGGTGCCCCAACCGCAGTTGAAGAACATGTTCGGTACCGGCGTCTTGGAGATGATCGGGCAGGCGTCCGGCGTGGTGTCGACGATGCCGCCCCACTGGCGGTTCATGCGCACCCGCGACAGCACCGGGAACATCTCGACGATGGCCTGGATGGTGTGCTCGATCACTGGGTACGAACCGCGCTGGCCGTAACCGTTGTAGCCGTCGATACCGGCGCCGATCACCAGGTCGCCCTTGTCGGATTGGCTGATGTAACCGTGCACCGCGTTGGACATGATCACGCTGTCGATAATCGGCTTGATCGGCTCCGACACCAACGCTTGCAGCGGGTGGGATTCGATCGGCAGGCGAAAGCCCGCCAGCGAGGCCATGTGCCCGGAGTTACCGGCAGTGACCACACCCACGCGCTTGGCGCCGATAAAGCCCTTGTTGGTTTCCACACCGATGCACACGCCGTTTTCCTTGCGGAACCCGATCACTTCGGTCTGCTGGATCAGGTCCACGCCCAAGGCGTCGGCAGCGCGAGCAAAGCCCCAGGCCACGGCATCGTGACGGGCCACGCCGCCGCGACGTTGCACGGTGGCGCCGAGCACGGGGTAACGGGTGTTCTTGGAGCAATCCAGATACGGGATTTCGTCGGCCACTTGCTGGGCATTCAGCAGCTCGCCGTCCACACCGTTGAGGCGGTTGGCGCTCACGCGGCGTTCGGAGTCACGGATGTCCTGCAGGGTGTGGCACAGGTTGTACACGCCACGCTGGGAGAACATCACGTTGTAGTTCAGGTCCTGGGACAAACCTTCCCAGAGTTTCATAGCGTGTTCGTACAGGTGCGCCGACTCGTCCCACAGGTAGTTGGAACGCACGATGGTGGTGTTGCGCGCGGTGTTACCGCCGCCCAGCCAGCCTTTCTCGACCACCGCCACGTTGGTGATGCCGTGTTCCTTGGCCAGGTAGTAGGCGGTCGCCAGACCATGCCCGCCGCCGCCGACGATGACCACGTCGTAGACCTTTTTCGGGGTCGGCGTGCGCCACATCTTCTGCCAGTTTTCGTGGTGGCTGAGGGAGTGCTTGAAGAGGCCGAAGCCCGAGTAGCGTTGCATAGTCATTACTCCAAAACCGCGCTCAGCGATAAACCGGGAAATCAGCGCACAGGGCAGACACGTGCTTGGCCACGTTGGCCTCGACGTCGGCGTCGCCGAGGTTGTCGAGGATGTCGCAGATCCAGCCAGCCAGCTCGATGCACTGCGGCACCTTGAAACCGCGCGTGGTCACCGCCGGGGTGCCGATGCGCAGGCCCGAGGTCACGAACGGCGACTGCGGGTCATTCGGCACGGCGTTCTTGTTGACGGTGATGTGGGCGCGACCGAGGGCGGCATCCGCCTCTTTGCCGGTGAGGCCCTGACGGATCAGGCTGACCAGGAACAGGTGGTTATCGGTGCCGCCGGACACTACATCGTAGCCGCGTTTGATAAACACGCTGGCCATGGCCTGGGCGTTATCGATCACTTGCTGCTGGTAGGCCTTGAAACCGGGCTCCAGCGCTTCCTTGAAGCACACCGCTTTGCCGGCGATGACGTGCATCAGCGGGCCGCCCTGGGCGCCAGGGAAGACGGCGGCGTTGAGTTTCTTTTCAATCTCTTCGTTGGCCTTGGCCAGGATCAGACCGCCACGGGGACCGCGCAGGGTCTTGTGGGTGGTGGTGGTGACCACATCGGCGTACGGCAGCGGGTTCGGGTACAGGCCGGCGGCGACCAGGCCGGCGACGTGGGCCATGTCGACGAACAGCAGCGCGCCTACTTTGTCAGCGATAGCGCGGAAGCGTGGGAAATCCAGGGTCTTGGAGTAGGCGGAGAAACCGGCCACGATCATTTTCGGCTGGCACTCGACGGCCAGACGCTCGACTTCGTCGTAGTCGATCAGGCCGGTGTCGGTGTTGATGCCGTACTGCACCGCGTTGTACAGCTTGCCCGAGGACGACACCTTGGCACCGTGGGTCAAGTGACCGCCGTGGGCCAGGCTCATGCCCAGGATGGTGTCGCCCGCATTGATCAGCGCCAGGTACACGGCGCTGTTGGCGGACGAACCGGAGTGTGGCTGTACGTTGGCGTAATCGGCGCCGAACAGTTGCTTGGCGCGCTCGATGGCCAGGGCCTCGACCTTGTCCACGTGCTCGCAGCCACCGTAGTAGCGCTTGCCCGGGTAGCCTTCGGCGTATTTGTTGGTAAGGCCACTGCCTTGAGCTTCCATCACGCGCTTGCTGGTGTAGTTCTCCGACGCGATCAGCTCGATATGATCTTCCTGGCGCTGTTCCTCGGCATTCATCGCCGCCAGCAGTGCGTCGTCATATCCCTGGATCTGGTCTTGTTTGCTGAACATCGCGTCTCTCCCAGCCTTTCGTATTGTTGAGGCCCTCGCAGGGCCCTTTGATGCGATGGTAGGGCTGGCGCGTGCGGGCCAAATGCCTGCGCACGCCACGCAAAGGTGCGTTTACGACATGGCCTGAGCAAATGCTAACTGGGTGCCTACAAACTGTAGGAGCGAGCTTGCTCGCGAAAAACCTGAGGGCGCCGCGTTCAATCAGGCAGCCCGCGTTATTGTTGACGTTTTTCGCGAGCAAGCTCGCTCCTACAAGGGCTAGGCAATGAGCTTGCGAACGAGTAGCAACAGAAGAAAATGCATGGGATACAGGGCATAGGCCCAGCGTCGCATGGCGGGGGGGTCGGCGTTTTTGCCATGTCGCAATAAGACCAATCCTGCCAGCGGCGCAATCAGACATGCAGCCAACCCCGACAGCGCCACAAGCGTGCCGCTATTGAGCAGAATCTGCCACTGATTGGCGGCGACGCAGACTAAACCCGGCAGCACGCTGAAATACCAGGGCCGGCGAAACACCAGCAATAACGCCAGTGGCAGCAATACACCAAAGAAACCGAACATCAACTGGTGTGAAAACACGGCCGCCATTGTGACGGCGATCAGCGCCAATCCTCGATCAACCAACGCCTTTTGCTGCCAACCTCGGGCAACCAGCATGCCCAGCGCCAGGGTCGGCAACACGTTCAAGGTATCGGCATCTTCGATGAACATCCGATAAGGCACTTCGCTGATCACGCTGAACAGCAGCAACCAACCCAGGTAGCGCCAATGGCCCGTCACTGGGGCGTAACGGACACGGTGCAAATTGGCCGCAATCGCCAGGCAAAACCATGGAAACGCCAGGCGCCCCGGCACGTATAGCCCATCCAGGCTCAGCCCCACATAGCGCAAATGATCGAGCACCATACTCAACAGCGCCAGCCACTTGAGCAGATCCAAAGCGCCATCTCGGACAGGTCCGACAGGCAAGGTTTCAGTACCGTGCATAATTCCCCAACGACTTTGCATTTACAGTGCGTGCGTGCCCCCGGCAATCTTGGGTAAAGTGCGCACCAACATCGACCACAGGAACGGGCCATGACCGACAAGAGCCAACAATTTGCCAGCGACAACTATTCCGGCATCTGCCCGGAAGCCTGGGCCGCCATGGAACAAGCCAACCAGGGCCATCAGCGTGCCTACGGCGATGATGAATGGACCCACCGCGCCGCCGACGGTTTCCGCAATCTGTTCGAGACCGACTGCGAGGTGTTCTTCGCCTTCAACGGTACGGCTGCCAACTCCCTGGCGCTGTCCTCGTTGTGCCAGAGCTACCATAGCGTGATTTGCTCGGAAACTGCCCACGTCGAGACCGACGAATGCGGCGCGCCGGAGTTTTTCTCCAACGGCTCCAAATTGTTGGTTGCCCGCACCGAAAACGGCAAGCTGACCCCGGAGTCGATCCGTGAGATCGCCCTCAAGCGCCAGGACATCCACTACCCCAAACCCCGCGTCGTGACCCTGACCCAGGCCACCGAAGTCGGCAGCGTGTACACCCCGGAAGAAATCCGTGCCATCAGCGCCACCTGCAAGGAGCTGGGCCTGAACCTGCACATGGACGGTGCCCGCTTCGCCAATGCCTGTGCATTCCTGGGTTGCTCACCGGCCGACCTGACCTGGAAAGCCGGCGTCGACGTGCTGTGCTTTGGTGGTACCAAAAACGGCATGGCGGTGGGTGAAGCCATCCTGTTCTTCAATCACAAACTGGCTGAAGACTTCGACTACCGCTGCAAACAGGCCGGTCAGTTGGCGTCGAAAATGCGCTTTCTTTCTGCGCCATGGGTGGGCCTGCTGGAAAATGACGCCTGGCTCAAGCATGCACGCCACGCCAACCATTGCGCGCAATTGCTGAGCAGCCTGGTAGCGGATATTCCCGGCGTGGAATTGATGTTCCCGGTACAGGCCAACGGCGTGTTCCTGCAACTCTCCGAACCCGCAATTGCAGCGCTGACCGCCAAGGGCTGGCGTTTCTACACCTTCATCGGCAAAGGCGGTGCGCGCTTCATGTGTGCGTGGGATACGGAGGAAGAGCGTGTAAGGGAATTGGCTGCCGATATTCGGGAAGTGATGAACGCTTAACGTACGAATTCGGCCAGTTGGTACTGGCCGATTGCTGAGACTGTTTTTTGATATTTCTGAGAGCCACGCAGCTCGTTTTCATTGTCTAGCCTCTCGTTACCCGCAAGGAAAACGCAGCGGTAACTGCCACCTTGCGGGTTTCACCGCCAGCCGAATAATCGGCGGCAAAGGCACATCAATGGAGAGCTTTATCATGGAATATCAAAGCAATGGCAACACACTGCAAAGCGGCGGCAGCACTAGCACCACGGTCATTGACTGGGATGAGTTCAGGAAACACGCCAAGGTCGGGGACACCATTCAGGAGTCATCAAGGACGCTGACCATCTACGACAAAGCCTACGAATTGACAAACTCAGGCCAGCACTTCGTTGTCCATATCTATGCCCAATAACTGTTAACACCTAAGGCTCGCGTCGCAGATTCCCGACCTGCGACGCGACGCTGAATCATGATCGTTCCCACGCTCCGCGTGGGAATGCCTCCTCGGACGCTCCGCGCCCACCCGAAATCAAGGATGAACACGTGGGCAGAAGCCGCTATGTCATCACCGAACCCGAAAAACCCCACTTCCTCACCTGCACTGTCATGGAATGGCTCCCTCTCTTCACCCGCAACTACCTGGTGGACCATCTTCTGGATTGCTGGCGATATCAACAAAGCAACCACGCTTTAAACTTGTTTGGTTACGTCATCCTGGAAAATCACCTGCACTTTATTGCTCAAGCGCCCGATCTGGGAAAGTGCGTCAGCCAATTCAAATCCTTCACCGCCCGCACCATCATTGACGACCTGCAAAGCAAAGGCGCGGAGCGGGTATTGCAGCGCCTGCGTTTCTGCAAGCGTGCACACAAGACAGATCGTGTTTATCAACTGTGGCAGGAAGGTTCACATGCGGAGTTGGTTTACAGCGAGGCTGTCATGCGCCAGAAGCTTGATTACATCCATCACAACCCCATAAAGCGGGGCTATGTGGACCTGGCTGAACACTGGCGTTACTCCAGCGCGCGCAACTATGCAGGTATGCCAGGCCTGATCGACATCCAACCTTGGCTCTGAAGATCCGCGTGCCCCTTCCCTTACGACGGGACGCGGAGCGTCCCAGGTGGCGTTACCACGCGGAGCGTGGGAACGAGCATGTGCCTGCTGCCGGAAAGATCGTTCCCGCGCTCCGCGTGGGAATGCAGCCCGTGACGCTCCGCGTCACCCCTCAACTGCGACGGGACGCGGAGCGTCCTGGGAGGCGTT
>NZ_WJZD01000004.1:0-238584 GCF_021609665.1 Pseudomonas sp. PA-1-3F
TGCCCAGGTGGTGAAATTGGTAGACACGCCAGCTTCAGGTGCTGGTGATCGCAAGGTCGTGGAAGTTCGAGTCTTCTCCTGGGCACCAAATTCAGATCAAACCCGCGAAAGCGGGTTTTTTCGTTTCAGGCCTCTGATTTTTAACGGAAAAATTGATTTATATTTTTCGAATCAGGGGTTTACAGATCAAAAGCCCCGCCGTATAGTTCGCCCCATCAACAGCGGCAACGTTGTTAGATAATGCCCAGGTGGTGAAATTGGTAGACACGCCAGCTTCAGGTGCTGGTGATCGCAAGGTCGTGGAAGTTCGAGTCTTCTCCTGGGCACCAAATTCAGATCAAACCCGCGAAAGCGGGTTTTTTCGTTTCCGGGGTTTGAAAACTTCCCCAGTGATTTTCCCCTCATCCGCACTTGAGAAGATTTATCGTTTATCCTTGCAATGATTTGTTGCACATAAGCGAGGAACACTTCGGATGATGATCCGTGACAATCGACTCAAGACATCCCTTCTGCGCGGCCTGACCCTCACCCTACTCAGCCTGACCCTGCTCTCGCCCGCCGCCCATTCTGCCGACAAGGTCTCCCTGACCTTATACAACGGCCAACACAAAGAAGTCGGCGATGAACTCGCCAAGGCCTTCGAAGCCAAGACCGGCATCCACGTCAACGTGCGCAAAGGTAGCAGCAACCAGCTGGCCAGCCAGGTCGTCGAAGAAGGTGAGCGCTCCCCTGCCGACGTCATCTACACCGAAGAATCACCGCCCCTGAACAAACTCGGCGAGCAAGGCCTGTTGGCAAAAATCGATGCCAGCACCCTCGATGTACTGCCCAAGGATTACGTGGGCAAAAACGGCGACTGGATGGGCGTGACCGCACGCACCCGCGTCGTAGCCTTCAACCCCAAACTGATTGCCGAAAAAGACCTGCCCAAGTCGGTACTGGATTTTGCCGGCCCCGAGTGGCAAGGCAAAGTCGGCTTCGTTCCCACCAGCGGCGCGTTCCAGGAGCAAGCCGTGGCGATCATCAAGCTGCACGGTCGCGAAGCCGCAGAAGAATGGCTGACCGGCCTGCGCGCCTTCGGCAAGGTGTACAGCAACAATATGGTTGCCCTCAAGGCCGTGGAAAAAGGCGAAGTAGCCACCGTGCTGGTGAATAACTACTACTGGTTTGCCCTGAAAAAGGAAAAAACCAATCTGGATTCCCAACTGCACTACTTCACCGATGGTGATGCTGGCGGCCTGATCACCGTATCCTCCGCTGCCGCACTCAAACCCAGCAAGCATCCCAAAGAAGCTCAGCAATTGCTGGCATTCATGGCCAGCGAAGAAGGCCAGCGCGTGATCACCAACACGTCGGCCGAGTACCCGCTGCGCAAGGGCATGGAATCGAACCGCGGCCTCAAGCCATTCAGCGAGCTGCAGCCACCAAAGGTCACCCCCGCAGACCTGGGCAACGCCGAAGAAGCCCTGGAACTGGAACGTGACGTTGGCCTGAACTGATGAACCCATCGCTTTCCGTCGCGGGGTTCACCCCCCGTCGCAAACGCCCGTCGATCTGGCTGCTGCTACCTGTGCTGTTGCTGGTTGGCCTGAGCCTGTTGCCGCTCGCCTACGTCGGGCTCAAAGCCTGGCAGGCGGGCTGGACGGAGGCGATGCATCTACTGTGGCGGCCTTATGTGTTCGGACTGCTGCGCAACACCCTGGCGCTGATGGTCGGCGTGACGCTGACCTGCGGCGTGATCGGCCTGTCCCTGGCCTGGCTGCTGGAACGCAGCAACCTGCCAGGGCGGCGCATCTGGGGTGTGATCCTGTGCCTGCCGTTTGCGGTGCCGGCGTTCGTCAGCAGTTTTACCTGGGTGTCGCTGAGCGCCCAGTTCGAGGGGCTTGGCGGCGCGACCCTGGTGATGAGCCTGTCCAAATACCCGCTGGTATTTCTGCCGGTGGCGGCAACGCTACGCAATCTTGACCCCTCCCTGGAAGAATCGGCCCGCACGCTGGGGCTCAACCGCTGGGGCGTGTTCTTTCGCATCACCTTGCCGCTGCTGTGGCCATCGCTGCTGGCCGGCTCACTATTGATCGCACTGCACATGCTGGTGGAATTCGGCGCGCTGTCGATCATTGGGCTGCAGACTTTCACCACCGCGATCTACCAGCAGTTCGAACTGGAGTTCAGCAATGCCAATGCGGCAATGCTCTCGGCAGTGCTGCTGGTGATGTGCCTGACCCTGCTATGGCTGGAACTGCGCGTACGCGGCAAAGGCCGGCACGTGCGCATCGGCCAGGGCGCGGCGCGGCACGCCGAGCAGGTTCGACTGGGCAGGTGGGCGCCATTGGGCCAGGTGTATTGCCTGGCGCTGGCGATCATTGGCAGTGGCATCCCACTGGGAATGCTCGGGTATTGGTTGGCAGTCGGTTCGTCGGCAGCGTTTCCGATGGCCGAGATCGGTGAGGCGCTGCTGTCTTCCCTGGCGCTCTCGCTGGGCGGCGCCGCACTGTGCCTGGTACTGGCAGTACCGGTTGGTTTGCTGGTGGTGCGCTACAAAGGCCAACTGGCGCTATGGGCCGAACGCTTGCCGTACTTACTGCATGCCCTGCCCGGCCTGGTGATTGCGTTGACCCTGGTGTATTTCGCCCTGCATTACGTGCCAGCGCTGTACCAGACCTCGGCATTGCTGCTGATTGCTTATGCGCTGCTGTTTTTGCCATTGGCGCAGGCGCCGATTCGTACAGCGCTGAACAAGGCGGCGCCACAGTTGGAAGAGGCTGCGCGCACGTTAGGCGCATCGTCCTTCAGTGCGTTTTGCCGGGTGACGTTGCCAATTATCTTTCCGGCGCTGGGGGCGGCGTTTGCCTTGGTGTTCCTGGATGCGATGAAGGAATTGACGGCGACATTGCTGCTGAGCCCAACCGGGCTGAATACCTTGGCAACGGCCGTCTGGGCGCATACCTCGAATGTGGAATTTGCGGCGGCGGCGCCGTATGCAGCGTTGTTGATTCTGGTGTCGGGGTTGCCGGTGTATCTACTTACGACGCGGATGTATTTGAGCCGCTGAAACAGCTATCGCAGGCAAGCCAGCTCCCACAGTTGACCGCGCTCCAACTTTGGAATGCAGTTGAATGTGGGAGCTGGCTTGCCTGCGATGAAGCCCGTCCAGACAACCTCACGCCCTGAACTGCCCCAAGCTCGCCTTCAACTGCGCCGCCAACCCATCCAGCACCTTCCCACTGGCCGTCGTCTCCACCACCGCTTGCGCCGCACGCTCCGCCTGGGCATGGATCACCTCCACGCGCCCACGCACCGCATGCGCGCCCTGGGCCTGATGCTCAGCCGCACGCGTCGCCAGGCCAATCGCCGCATGCACCTGCTCCACAGAAGCCTGCACCGTCTGCTGCAAGCGCACGCTGTCGCGCAGCACCAGCAAGCCCTCACTGGCCTGGCGCCCCGCCTTGCCGATGGTTTCCACCGCCTCACGTGCGCCCTGCTGCAATGCCACGATATGCGCCTGGATGTCGCCAGTGGAGCTTTGAGTCTTGCTCGCCAGCGCACGCACTTCATCGGCCACCACCGCAAAGCCGCGCCCAGTCTCGCCAGCCCGTGCCGCCTCGATGGCCGCGTTGAGAGCGAGCAGGTTGGTTTGCTCGGCGATGCCGTGAATCACGGTGAGCACGACCTCGATTTGCTCGCTTTGCTGCGCCAGCCGTTCGATCACCTGGGAACCGGCCTGCACCTGCCCCGCCAACGCCTCGATCAAGCTACCGACTTCAGCCGAGGTTCGTGAGTTTTCATCCGTGGCCTGGCGAATATCCACCACCTGCTGCAAGGCCGCCTGCATAGCGTGGCTTTCCTCCTGGGCCTCGTCGGCCATTTGCGACAAAGCGCGCAAACTCTCGGCCACTTCATCACGCTGCAAGCCCGCCGCCGCATCGGCGCCAGCATTGCGCAATGTCATGGCACCGATTTCCACACCGGTACGCTGGGCCACGTCGCCCGCCTCGCGCACGATGGGCTGCAACTTATCCACAAAGCGATTGACCGCCGAGGCCATATCGCCGATTTCATCCTTGCTGTTGATCTGCACGCGCTTGGTGAGGTCACCCTCGCCGGCCGCCAGATCATCCATCGCGGCAATCAGCAACTTCAGGCGATTGACCACGCGCCGCCCCAGCACAATGGCGATCAGCAGCAATACCCCAAGCCCCACCAGTGCCAGCCCCATGCCGATGCGCCAGCGCAGGGTGCCCGCCGCGTCTTGCACGGCGGCGGCGGTGTTGGCCGTCATTTGCGTGGCAGTGGCTTGTGCCGATTGCAGCCGGGCGCCCATGGCGTTGGCGCTGTCAGCGGCGGCTCCCTTGAGGCTATCACCCACCAGTTGATCACCGCTGGCGATCATCGCGGCAAAGCGCTTATCCAAGGCTTGCAGGTCGGCCTCAACCGCAGCGGTCGACACGCCCATGCGCACCTTGCCGATTTCCACACCGTTGGGGCTGATGGAGGCTTCAACGTAGTACACGGAAGGGTCAGTCTTGGCCGCGTCCAGTACCTTATCCAGAGCACGCTCACCCGCGCCTTTTGCCAGCAACGCCTGGTTGATCGGGTTCTCACGGTTCAGATAACGCGTCAGGTGCTCGCCTGCGGCGTCGTCATACACCACGAACAGCACATTGGGGTTGCGCTGGGCCCGGCGGGCAAACTCTGAAAGGGTCGGCACGTCACTGTCCCACATGGCACGGGGCGCGACCGAGGCCAGCAGTTGCGCCATGTCATTGGCGGAGTCCTGCAGGTCTTTTTCCAGCGTCGCACGCAACTGCTTTTGCTCTTCCTGCAAGCGCGTGGAAAGCCCAGTTGTCAGTCGCTGGCGCGTGCTGGCGGACAGGCTGTCCAGGCTGGACGTGACTTCCTTGCCAGCTTGGGCCAGTTCGCCAGACAACTTCTGGCTATCAATGCCCAGGCGATTGCCCAAATCGGCTTCCAGCGCCGTCACCGTGCTCCGCGTCAGCGCGACGGCCACCAGCACTTGCACCAAAAGAGCGATACCAAGGGTAACGAACACCGGCCGCAACAGACGGCTTTGTAACAACGAGAGAACGGCAGACACTGGAAATCCCTCCACCACGGGTGCCACTAATTTGATAGCACCTCGAAAGAGGGAAACACAGCAAGGGTCGTGCCGCTTGCCAGGCAGAAACGACAAAGGGCTCCCGAAGGAGCCCTTTGCTTTTCACATCAACAGCTTATTACGCGAACGGGTGACGCAGAACGATGGTCTCGTTGCGGTCCGGGCCCGTCGAAATAATGTCGATCGGCGCACCGATCAGCTCTTCCACACGCTTGATGTAGGCGCGGGCGTTGGCTGGCAGCTCTTCCAGGGTCTTGGCGCCCACGGTCGATTCGGTCCAGCCTGGCACTTCTTCGTACACAGGCTGCAGGCCCACGTAGCTGTCAGCGTCAGTCGGGGCAACATCGTTGCCTTGGGCGTCTTTGTAGCCGACGCAAATGTTGATGGCTTCCAGACCGTCGAGTACGTCCAGCTTGGTCAGGCAGATGCCCGAGATGCTGTTCACATCTATAGCGCGACGCAGGATAACGGCATCGAACCAGCCGCAACGACGAGCACGGCCAGTGGTGGCGCCGAATTCGTGGCCTTGCTTGGCCAGGTGCGCGCCGACGTCGTCGAACAGCTCAGTCGGGAACGGGCCCGAACCTACGCGAGTGGTGTAGGCCTTGGTGATACCCAGGATGTAGTCCAGGAACATCGGGCCAACGCCAGAACCGGTCGCAACGCCGCCAGCGGTGGTGTTGGAGCTGGTCACGTACGGGTAGGTACCGTGGTCGATGTCCAGCAACGAACCCTGGGCACCTTCGAACATGATGTCCTTGCCAGCGCGACGCAGATCGTGCAGCTCGGCCGTCACGTCCAGCATCAACGGCTTGAGCAGCTCAGCGTATTCCTTGCACTCGGCCAGGGTCTTTTCAAACTCGATGGCTGGCTCTTTGTAGTAACCCACCAGCATGAAGTTGTGGTAATCCACCAGTTCACGCAGCTTGTCTTCAAAGCGCGGCATGTTGAGCAGGTCGCCCACACGCAGGCCACGACGTGCAACCTTGTCTTCGTAGGCCGGGCCGATGCCGCGACCGGTGGTGCCGATCTTCAGCTCGCCACGCGCCTTTTCACGGGCCTGGTCCAGCGCAACGTGGAAGGACAGGATCAGCGGGCAGGACGGGCTGATACGCAGGCGCTCGCGCACCGGTACGCCTTTCTCCTCCAGCTTGGTGATCTCGCGCAGCAGGGCGTCAGGTGCAACCACCACGCCATTGCCGATCAGGCACTGCACGCCTTCGCGCAGGACACCCGACGGGATCAGGTGCAAGACAGTTTTTTCGCCATCGATGACCAGGGTGTGGCCAGCGTTGTGACCACCTTGGTAGCGCACTACGGCGGCAGCATGTTCGGTCAGCAGATCAACGATCTTGCCTTTGCCCTCATCACCCCATTGGGTGCCCAGGACTACGACATTCTTACCCATAACACTTGTCCTCATTCGCGCAAACTTGGTGCCGGCGATGGCCGGCAGGAAAACTCAAGAAGCCAGTGGCGATACTTGCCAAAGCCCGTTCTGCTGAATCAATTGCCGGTCGCAGTCCGCTTCACGGGCGGCGGCCAATGGCTGCCCAGGCAAGGCCTGGACTACACGCTGACCCTCACGGCGTAACTGGCAAACCTGCTGCCAGAGCGCTGCGTCCGTACTGTCGGGCATCCAGATGCCACCAGACGGCAGCTCGACCTCAGCACGCCCCAGGGTCACCAGGGTTTTCAAATCGGTGGAAAAACCAGTGGCCGGACGCGCACGACCGAAGTCGGCGCCGATATCGTCATAGCGACCACCTTGGGCGATGGCCTGGCCAACACCCGAGACGAATACCGCGAACACCACACCGGTGTGGTAGTGGTAGCCGCGCAATTCACCCAGATCAAAATACAGCGGCAGCTCCGGGAACCGTGCTGACAGGCGCTCGGCAATTGCCAGCACATCATCCAGTGCCGCCAATACCGGTGCCGGCGCATTGGCCAGGCGCTCACGCGCAGCCACCAGCACTTCACGGCCGCCGCACAGATTTACCAGCGCCCGCAGCATGCCAGCCAGCTCAGCAGGCACACCCTCGGTGAGAGCGATCACTTCATCGATCGCCTTGCGCTGCAGGGCATCGAACAACTGTTGCTCCACTTCACCGGACAACCCGGCAGCACGCGCCAGGCCACGGTAGATACCGACGTGGCCCAGGTCCATGTGCACGTCCGGCACATCCGCCAGTTGCAGCATGGCCAGCATCAGGCTGATCACTTCCACATCGCTGCTCGGGCTGGCGTCGCCGTACAACTCGGCGCCCAACTGGATCGGGCTACGGGAAGACGACAAGGCGCGCGGCTGGGCATGCAGTACGCTGCCGGCGTAGCACAGGCGGCTCGGGCCTTCGCGACGCAGGGTGTGCGCATCGATGCGCGCCACTTGTGGCGTGATGTCGGCACGGAACCCCATTTGCCGGCCCGATTGCGGGTCGATGACCTTGAAGGTGCGCAGATCCAGGTCCTGGCCCGCGCCG
Source organism: Pseudomonas sp. PA-1-3F (assembly GCF_021609665.1). NCBI lineage: Bacteria > Pseudomonadati > Pseudomonadota > Gammaproteobacteria > Pseudomonadales > Pseudomonadaceae > Pseudomonas > Pseudomonas sp. PA-1-3F. Next base: position 7,600 of record NZ_WJZD01000004.1, read on the forward strand.
GTCAGCAGGGATTCCAGGTACTCGATATGGGGAGTCACGACAAACTCGTAACCCCAGCTCTGGAACAGATCCAACACCTGGCGACGCGCTACTTCAATGCGCGCAGCTTCTGGTGGCAGTACTTCTTCGATGCCATCTGGCAGCAGCCAGCGGTCTACCGTTGCCATTACGCCATTCCCCTTTGATCCGGGCGGCCAGCCCTCGGCCGAGCCTTGAGTGAAGCAGAAAATACCCGCCCCTTGCATAAACCACGCGCAAGAGCGACGTGACGAACGGCCTGCAAACGGCCTCGTCGGGCACTTTCCTCGAAAAACCTGTCACGCCTGCCGAATCAAACATGCAGACGCAAAAAAGCCGGGAATTTCCCGGCTGCCGCATCATACACCCGTTTTCTGAAAGGATCACCCCGCCAGGCATTTTAGCCGCCCGACGGAGTGCGCCTTACAGAATCACGGGCTGGTTACTTGGACTTTTCCAGGTAGCGGAAGAAGTCGCTGCTTGGGTCCAACACCAGTACGTCGGTTTTGTTCGCGAAGCTTTCACGGTAAGCGCGCAGGCTACGGTAGAACGCGTAGAACTCCTGGTCCTGGCCGTAGGCCTTGGCGTAGATCGCCGCGGCTTGAGCATCGCCGTCACCACGAGCCTCTTCAGACTCACGATAGGCTTCTGCCAGCAGTACACGACGCTGACGGTCGGCATCGGCACGGATACCTTCAGCCAACTCGTTACCCTTGGCGCGGTGCTCACGCGCTTCACGCTCACGCTCGGTGCTCATACGCTCGAACACGCTGCGGTTCACTTCCTTGGGCAGGTCAATGGCCTTGACGCGAACGTCGACCACTTCAATACCCAGCTCTTTTTCCGCCATGGTGTTCAGCGAACGGGTGATGTCAGCCATCAGCGCATCACGTTCACCGGATACCACCTCGTGCAGGGTGCGCTTACCAAACTGGTCACGCAGGCCCGATTCCAGACGACGGGACAAACGCTCGTCGGCAATCTGCTTGAGGCCAGAAGTCGCGGTGTAGAAGCGCTCGGCATCCTTGACGCGCCACTTGGCGTAGGCGTCAACCATCACGGCTTTCTTTTCCAGGGTCAGGAAGCGCTGTGTCGGTGCATCCAGGGTCATCAGGCGGGCGTCGAACTTGCGCACCTGGTTGACGTAGGGGACTTTCACATGCAGGCCTGGCTGGACATCCGCCTGGACCACGCGACCGAATTGCAGCAGCACCGCACGCTCGGTCTGAGCGACGATGTAGAAGCAGTTCCAGGCAGCGATGACCACGACGACGCCCACAATCAGGGCGGTCAGCGATTTATTGCTCATCAACGGCTCTCCCTGGTACGTGTTTGCTGTTGCAGCAAGTCAGCGGCCGCACGGGCGCTCGCTTCGTTGGCAGCGGCATTCGAACCGGTGGACGGTGCACTGGCGCCGCTACGACCACCTTCGATCATCTTGTCCAGCGGCAGGTACAGCAGGTTGTTCTGCCCACCTTTGCTGCCGGTCACGAGAACCTTGCTGGTGTTGCTGAAGACTTCCTGCATGGTGTCCAGATACAGACGCTCGCGGGTCACTTCAGGAGCCTTGCGGTACTCGGCGACCAGCTTGGTGAAACGATCTGCCTCACCCTTGGCGCGGGAGACCACCTCATCGCGGTAACCGTTGGCATCTTCAAGGATGCGCTGGGCCTGACCACGGGCTTCCGGCACAACGCCGTTGGCATAGGTTTCAGCCTGGTTGCGCGAACGCTGCTCGTCTTCACGTGCACGGATCACGTCGTCAAAGGCTTCCTGCACTTCACGCGGTGCCGCTGCGCTCTGTACGTTCACCTGGGTAACGGTGATACCGGTGCGGTAAGTGTCGAGGAAGCGTTGCAGACGCTCCTTGATTTCGCTGGCCATCAACTCACGACCTTCGGTGAGCACCTGGTCCATGGCGGTGGAACCCACCACGTGGCGCAGGGCACTTTCGGTTGCGTGTTGCAGGCTGATTTCCGGCTGATCAACGTTCAGCACGAAGTCTTGCAGGTTGCTGATCTTGTACTGCACGGTCAGCGGCACTTCGACGATGTTCTCGTCTTCGGTCAGCATCTGGCCCTGCTTGGTGTACGCACGCTCACGCGTCACGTTCTCCATGTACTTCTTGTCGATCGGCGGGAAATAGATGTTCAGGCCTGGCCCGACAGTCTCGTAGTACTTGCCGAAGCGCAGCACCACGGCTTGCTCCTGCTCGTCCACCACGTAGACCGCGCTGTACAGCCATACGGCCGCGAGCACGACAAGACCCAGGCCCAGCAGGCCATAGCCACCGCCCTTGCTTGTGCGACCGCCGTCGTCACCACCACGTTTTTTTCCACCACCGAACAACCCATTCAGGCTTTCCTGCAGCTTTCGGAAGGCCTCGTCGAGATCCGGTGGCCCCTTGCGGTCGCCATTATTGCGGCGCTTACCACCCCAAGGATCCTGATTATTCGAGTTGCCACCCGGCTCATTCCAAGCCATAGCGCTCTCCATCTGATAAAGCAAAGACGCACCCACGGCGCGCCGACCAATGCTACAGAATGCCTGCTACTGCGGCACAACCGCTTTCTCAGGCTTTTATTGCAAAGTGTGTTGTTCGATGAACTCTGCCGGTACAACACCCTCTCGGCTGACCAGCCGATTGAGTTCCGAGCGTGGCAATCGAACGGCCAGCAAGCTGACACCTTCTTCGTCGTGTTCTTCTTTCTGTACCGCGCCCAACTCGAAAAACTGTGCACGCAGTCGAGCAAAACGCTGCGGCAAGCGCAAGGTGCCGACGAACAAATCGCTGCCGAGCAATTCGGCAATGGCTTGTTCCAGCAACTCCAAGCCACTGCCATCTCGCGCCGATAACCAGACCCGCTGGGGCTTGCCGTTCTCGTCGCGCTGGATCTGTGGCTCAACGCCTTCAAGCAAATCGAGTTTGTTATAGACCTCGAGGATCGGCAAGTCCTGGGCACCAATCTCGCCCAGCACCACCATGACCTGTTCAATCTGCAACATGCGATCCGGTTCGGCCGCATCGATCACGTGCAACAGCAGGTCGGAATTGCTCGACTCTTCGAGCGTAGACCGAAATGCCTCGACGAGCTTGTGGGGCAGGTGACGAATGAAACCCACAGTATCGGCCAGCACAATCGGCCCCAGGTCGTCGATGTCCAGACGCCGCAGGGTCGGGTCGAGGGTGGCGAACAGTTGGTCGGCCGCGTAAACATCCGACTTGGTCACGTTATTGAACAACGTGGACTTGCCGGCGTTGGTGTACCCCACCAGGGACACGGTCGGGATATCCGCACGGGAACGGCCACGTCGCGACTGTTCACGCTGGCTGCGCACTTTTTCGAGGCGGCCCTTGATCTGGCGCAGGCGAACCCGCAGCAGACGCCGGTCGGTTTCCAGCTGGGTTTCACCCGGGCCACGCATGCCGATACCGCCACCCTGACGCTCAAGGTGAGTCCAGCCGCGAACCAGGCGCGTGCTCATGTGGTCAAGCTGGGCCAGTTCAACCTGGAGCTTACCTTCATGGGTGCGGGCGCGTTGGGCGAAAATATCGAGAATCAGACCGGTACGGTCGATCACGCGACACTCGAAAACACGTTCGAGGTTACGTTCCTGACTGGGCGTGAGGGTGTGATTGAAGATCACCAGATCGGCTTCTTCGGCATGAACCAGGTCGCGCAGTTCCTCGACCTTGCCGCTGCCAATCAGATATTTGGCGGTTGGCCGATGACGCGGTACGTTAAAAAACGCAACGGTCTCGGCGCCGGCCGAATTTGCCAACTCCTGAAACTCCTGCGGATCTTCGCGCGCCTCAGGGTCCTGTCCATCCAAGTGAACGAGGATTACTCGCTCACCACCACCGTGGCGCTCAAAGAACAAAGGAGACTCCTATCAGGCGTTACCTGGCTCAGCGTCACCCTGTTCATCACCTGCTGCGCTAGGCAGACGGATTGGACGAACTGGAACGACTGTCGAGATAGCGTGCTTGTAAACCATCTGGCTGACGGTGTTTTTCAGCAGGATAACGAATTGGTCGAACGACTCGATCGTACCTTGCAGCTTGATGCCGTTGACCAGATAGATGGAAACCCCAACTTTCTCTTTACGTAAAGTATTCAAGTAAGGGTCTTGTAGCGAATGCCCTTTTGACATGTGCCGCACTCCTTTAAGGATCAATAATAAAAAATCGGAAAATAGATAGCTTATGGCCGTCACACCCCCAAGGATAGACGGCAATTGCAAGGACTCAGCTCAATATGGAGACCGTTCCCAAGTATTTCAAGGCGCGTGACAGATTGTCGCTGTCCAGGCTGTCCAACCAGTGCAAATCGCTCCAGCTGCGCAGCCAGGTGAACTGGCGCTTCGCCAATTGGCGCGTGGCAATGATGCCGCGCTCCTGCATTTCGGCGGACGTCAGCTTGCCATCCAGATGATCCCAGACTTGGCGGTAGCCTACAGCACGTATCGAAGGCAGCCCTGCATGCAGGTCGCCTCTTGAACGCAATGCTACGACCTCGTCCACAAACCCCTGTTCCAACATTATTGTGAATCTTTGTGCAATTCGTTCATGCAACACCTGGCGGTTTGCCGGAGCGATGGCCAGATTCGCCACAGTATAGGGCAATTGTGACTGTCCAGATGCGCCTGCATCAGTACTTTGCGCAGTTTGTTTCAGGCGATGTTCAGTCATGGTCTGACCACTGACACGCCATACTTCCAGGGCGCGTGTGAGCCGCTGGGGGTCATTGGGGTGAATACGTGCCGCAGAAACCGGGTCTACCGCCGCCAACTGGTCGTGAAGGGCCTGCCAGCCAAGGCGCGCAGCCTCTTCTTCAAGCTCGGCGCGCACCTGGGCATCGGCAGGCGGCATATCGGCCAGACCTTCCTGCAACGCCTTGTAATAGAGCATGGTGCCGCCCACCAGCAGCGGGATATTGCCGCGCGCGGTGATCTCGGCCATGGCCGCCAGGGCGTCGGTGCGAAAATCCGCCGCCGAATAGCTCTGCGCCGGATCGATGATGTCGATCAACTTGTGCGGATACTGGGCCAACAGCGCCTTCGACGGCTTGGCCGTACCGATATCCATGTCCCGGTAAACCAGGGCAGAGTCGACGCTGATCAACTCGCAGGGCAGCACCTTGGTCAGCTCGATGGCCAGGTCGGTCTTGCCGGCGGCCGTGGGGCCCATCAGGAAAATGGCGGGAGGCAAGGCACTCATCAGCGGCCGCGCAAGAACAGTTTGTCCAGATCATCCAGGCCCATCTGGGTCCAGGTCGGTCGGCCATGGTTGCATTGGCCGCTGCGCTCGGTGTTTTCCATGTCGCGCAACAGGCCGTTCATTTCCGGCAGGGCCAGGCGGCGGTTGGCGCGGATGGCGCCGTGGCAGGCCATGGTGCCGAGCAATTCGTTGATATGCGCCTGGATACGGTCGCTGGTGCCGTACTCCATCAGGTCGGCCAGCACATCGGCCACCAGGCGGTTGGCCTCGGCCTGCTTGAGCAGCGCGGGAATCTGGCGGATCGCCAGGGTTTCCGGACCCAGGCGTTGCAGCTCGAAGCCCAGCTTCTGGAACACACCGTGATGTTCTTCTGCGCAGTCGGCTTCACGCTGGCTCACCGCCAGGGATTCGGGCACCAGCAGCGGCTGGCCGCTGAGGCCTTCGCTGGCCATGGCGATCTTCAGGCGCTCGTACATGATCCGTTCATGGGCAGCGTGCATGTCCACCAGCACCAGGCCATGGGCGTTTTCGGCGAGGATATAAATGCCTTTGAGCTGCGCCAGGGCATAGCCCAGCGGCGGGATATCACCGCCGCCTTCGGGCAACGCCACAGCAGCACCCGGCTCGGCACCCGGCAACGGCGCGAAAAACTCACGGTACGCCGCCTGGGCTTCGGCCACCGGCGCCGTCGATTGCGGGCGCGGTGTGTATTGGTACTGATAACCCGCACCGGCACCCGAATTCGGCGCCGTGTAGGCTGGCTGCGCCTGGGGCGATTGCAGCAGGTTGGCCGCCAGGCTCATTTCACCTTGCGGCCCGAACTCGCCGGCCTCGGGACCGCTCGGGCGCACCACCGCGGTGACGATCGGCGCCGACAATTGATCATCCGGGCGCACATCACCCAGGGCACGGTGCAGCGTGCCATACAGGAAGTCATGCACCATGCGCCCATCACGGAAACGTACTTCGTGCTTGGTTGGGTGCACGTTGACGTCGACCACCGAAGGGTCAACCTCAAAGAACAGTACAAAGGTCGGGTGCCGCCCGTTGAACAGCACATCGCGATAAGCCTGGCGTACCGCATGGGCCACCAGTTTGTCGCGGACCGCCCGGCCGTTCACAAAGAAATACTGCAAGTCGGCCTGGCTTCGAGAGAACGTCGGCAACCCGACCCAGCCCCACAACCTCAAGCCATTGCGCTCGATCTCAATCGGCAGCGCCTGTTCCAGGAACCCGCTGCCACACACCGCTGCCACCCGCCGAGCACGTGCGGCGTCGTCGTTGGCTTCGTGCAGGCTGAGGATGGTCTTGCCATTGTGGCGCAGGTGAAACGCCACATCGAAACGCGCCAAGGCCAGGCGCTTGATGACTTCTTGCAGGTGATCGAATTCGGTTTTCTCGGCCTTGAGGAACTTGCGCCGCGCCGGGGTATTGAAGAACAGGTCGCGCACTTCCACCGAGGTGCCCACCGGATGCGCCGCCGGCTGGACCCGAGGCGCCATGTCGCGGCCTTCGGTTTCCACCTGCCAGGCCTGCTCGGCGCTGCGGGTGCGGGAGGTCAGGGTCAGACGGGCCACGGAGCTGATGGAGGCCAGGGCCTCGCCTCGAAAGCCCAGGCTCATGACCCGCTCCAGGTCTTCCAGGTCGCGGATCTTGCTGGTGGCGTGACGGGCCAGGGCCAGGGGCAGGTCATCCGAAGAGATGCCGCTGCCATCGTCACGTACCCGCAGCAGCTTGACGCCGCCCTGCTCCACATCGACATCAATGCGTTTGGCACCGGAGTCGATGCTGTTTTCCAGCAACTCCTTGATGACCGACGCCGGGCGTTCAACCACCTCACCCGCGGCGATCTGGTTGGCAAGGCGCGGGCTGAGCAATTCAATGCGCGAGCCGCTGTTCAAGGTGGATTCGCTCATCACTGCGCCGCCAATGAAGTGCCGGGGATGGTCAACACCTGGCCTATCTTCAACTCGTCGGTTTTCAGGTTATTGGCGCTGCGCAAGGCAGCAGGCGTGACCTGGAAACGGACCGCCAGCATGGCAACGGTATCACCGGGTTGCACACGATGGTCACGCGGGCCCTGGGCGATTTTGCCGGAGTCGCGCAACCAGGCGATATAGGTGCCCGGCGGCGGGTTTTGCTGGAAAAACTGGCGCACGCCGGCGCTGATCGAGCGCGCCAGCGCTTGCTGATGACTGGCGCTGGCCAGTTTCGACGCTTCGTTGGCGTTGGAGATAAACCCGGTTTCCACCAGGATCGACGGGATGTCCGGCGACTTCAACACCATGAACCCGGCTTGTTCCACACGCTGTTTATGCAGCGACGTCACGCGACCGATATTGCTCAGCACTTTCTGCCCGACGTTAAGACTGGAAGTCAGCGAGGCCGTCATCGACAGGTCGAGCAGCACCCCGGCAAGCATCTTGTCCTTGTCATCAAGGGAAACGTTGCCGGCCCCGCCGATCAAGTCTGAACGGTTTTCACTGTCGGCCAGCCAGCGCGCAGTCTCGGAGGTGGCGCCGCGATCCGACAGGGCAAATACCGAGGCGCCAAAGGCAGCGGTTGAAGGCGCGGCGTCGGCGTGAATGGACACAAACAGATCCGCGCCCTTCTTACGGGCAATTTCAGTACGGCCACGCAGCGGAATGAAGTAGTCACCGGTACGGGTCAGCTCGGCGCGGTAGCCTTTCATGCCATTGACCTGGCGTTGCAGCTCACGAGCGATGGCCAGTACCACGTCCTTCTCGTGCTGGCCCCGTGAGCCGGAAGCCCCCGGGTCTTCGCCACCGTGGCCGGCGTCGATCACCACGATAATGTCGCGCTTGCCTGCCGGTGCAGGCGGCGGCGGTGGCAGCTTGACCTGGGGTTGCGAAGGGTTGACCGGCACCGCAGGCACCGTCGCCACGCTTGGCGTTGGCGCAGGCGGCGGTGCGGCGTCGGCGGGGTTGTCGAACAGGTCGACCACCAGGCGGTTGCCGTACTGGGCGTTGGGGGCCAGGGAGAAGCTTTTGGGGGTCACGGCCTTTTTCAGGTCAATGACCACACGCAGGTCGGTCGGCGTACGCTGGGCAGAGCGCATGGCGGTGATGGGCGTGTTGGCGGTGGAGACTTTCAGCGGCGCGGCCAGGCTGGCACCGTTGATATCGATCACCAGGCGATCAGGCGCCGTCAAGGTAAAGACGCTGTGCTGGACCGGGCCAGACAGGTCGAACACCAGTCGCGTGTTATCCGGCGCTCGCCACAGGCGAACACTTTTCACCTGTGAAGCAGCCAGAGCATTGACAGTCATTGCCGCAAGCAACACCCCCACGACAGCAACCAACGCGCGAAAGCGCATACCTAACCCCACCAATTATTTGAATTCCAATGCCAGAGCAGCACACCACGACTCAGCGCGTGGGCTCTGGGGCAACAACTTCAGCTGACGTCCGTGCTCATGCGGCGTAATGGTAATGGTCAGGTCCGGCTTTGGCAAAAAGCCTGTGCCTTTATTTGGCCACTCGATCAGGCACAGCGCATCATCGTCGAAGTAATCACGGATGCCCATGAACTCCAACTCTTCCGGATCGACCAGGCGATAGAGGTCGAAGTGGAAAGCACGCACGTCGCCGATCTCGTAGGGCTCGACCAACGTGAAGGTCGGGCTTTTTACCGCGCCGGTATGGCCAAGGCCGCGAATAATCCCTCGGGACAGTGTGGTTTTGCCTGCGCCCAGGTCACCCTCGAGAAAGATCAACCCGGCCCCTTGCGTGACCTGTGAAATACGCTGGCCCAACGCGACCATGGCCTCTTCATCTGCCAGGAAAAGAATTACTTCAGGCACGGCGACTGCTCCTCCAGCAATTGACGAATGGCGGGGATCAGGTCGCTGGCAGCCAAGCCGCGACCAAAACTGCCCTGGCGGTCTCCGGCGGTCGCGTGCAACCACACGGCCAGGCAGCTCGCTTCGTACGCGAGCATCCCCTGAGCCAATAGTGCCCCGACCAGGCCGGCCAAGACATCACCGAGCCCCGCCGCCGCCATTGCCGGGTGGCCTTGATCACAACGGGCAAGCCGTCCATCCGGGCTGGCAATCAAACTGCCAGCACCCTTGAGGATAGCCACTGCATTGAATTTCTGACTCAACGCGCGCGCCACCTTAAGGCGATCTGCCTGAACCTCGGCTGTCGATAGCCCCAACAAACGCGCAGCTTCGCCCGGATGAGGGGTAATCACACAGTTGGCCGGCAGCTCGACGCTGCCAGTGGCCAGTTGATTGAGCGCGTCGGCATCCCACACCTGCGGCACGCTGGCATTGGCCGCGACCGACAACAGGCTCTTGCCCCAGGCGTCATCGCCCAGGCCTGGGCCAATGACGATCACCGAGATTTTTTCCAGCAGGCCCATCAACTGGTTGGCCGAGCTCACGCCGACGGCCATGACCTCCGGCAGCCGAGCCAGAGCGGCCGGCACGTGTTCCGGCCGCGTCGCCAGCGAGACCATGCCGGCGCCGCTGCGCAGGGCACTTTCGCTGCTCAGCAACGCTGCGCCGCCAAAGCCACGGTCACCACCGATGACCAACAGGTGGCCGAACTGGCCCTTATGGGCGTCCGGGGAACGCGCAGCCAGTTGCGGCAAATGGCCGGGCAACAACAGCTGAACGTCGGTAATTGGGTGTTTTGTCTGAGGCATGCGTCTTCAAGCTCCGATGTCTGGCAGAATTATACGCATCTAACCTGTGGTTTCCCGTGTCTCATGCCTGCTATTACCTCCGATCTGCCCGCCCTCGCCCAATCGATCAAAGACTGGGGTCGCGAGCTGGGCTTTCAACAAGTGGGCATCAGCGGCCTCGACCTGGCTGAGCATGAACAGCACCTGCAACGCTGGCTCGACGCGGGTTACCACGGCGAGATGGAGTACATGGGCGCCCACGGCAGCAAACGCTCCCACCCGGACGAGCTGGTGCCCGGCACCTTGCGCGTGGTGTCACTGCGCATGGACTACCTGCCCGGCGACACCCAGATGGCGCAATTGCTGGCCCAACCAGAAAAAGCCTACATCTCGCGCTACGCCCTGGGCCGCGATTACCACAAGCTGATCCGCAAGCGCGTGCAGCAACTGGCCGACCGCATCCAGGCGCAGATCGGGCCGTTCGGCTTTCGCGCCTTCGTCGACAGCGCGCCCGTCCTGGAAAAAGCCATTGCCGAGCAAGCGGGCCTGGGCTGGATCGGTAAAAACACCCTGGTTCTCAACCGCAAGGCCGGCAGTTATTTCTTCCTGAGCGAACTGTTTGTCGATCTACCGTTGCCGGTAGACCCACCCCACGCCACAGAACACTGCGGCCGCTGCACGGCGTGCCTGGACATCTGCCCCACCAACGCCTTCGTCGGCCCCTATGTGCTGGACGCCCGGCGCTGTATTTCCTACCTGACCATCGAACTCAAGAGCGCCATCCCCGAAGACCTGCGCCCACTGATTGGTAACCGGGTATTTGGCTGCGATGACTGTCAGATCGTTTGCCCGTGGAATCGTTTCGCTCGCCCCACCGCCGAAAGCGATTTCAAGCCACGGCACAATCTGGACAACGCAGAACTGGCCGAATTGTTTATGTGGGACGAGGATAAATTCCTCAACAGCACCGAGGGCTCGCCCCTGCGCCGCGCCGGTTACGAGCGCTGGTTACGCAACCTGGCGGTGGGCCTGGGAAATGCGCCGTCGAGCATTCCGGTACTGGAAGCCTTGAAGGCGCGGCGGGACTACCCCTCGGAGCTGGTGCGCGAGCATGTGGAATGGGCGCTGAACCAGCACGCCACGCGCTAGTGCACATCGTCGTTGTAGACGAACTTGGGCATTTCCCAGTGAAAACGGATCGCCAGCAGGCGCAATAGAAAGCCACTGAACAGCGTCAGCAGAATCGCTTGCTCGCTGGGCAGCTCCAGGTACAGGCACAGCAAGTAGAACCAGGCAGCCAGAAACGACACGCTGGCATACAGCTCGCGGCGGAAGATCAGCGGGATGTCGTTACAGAAGATATCCCGCAGGATGCCGCCGAATACCCCGGTGATGACCCCGCTGACCGACGCCACCAACATGCCGTGGCCCATTTCCAGGGCGGTCATGCAGCCGATCAGGGTGAAGGCCACCAACCCCACCGCATCCAGCGCCAGGAACAGCGAGCGCAGGTGGCGCATCAGCGGTGCGATAAAGATCGTCACCAGCGCCGCAACAGAGGTCAGCACCAAGTATTCCGGGTGTTTGACCCAGGTCAGCGGGTAGTGGCCGAGCAACACATCGCGCACCGAACCGCCGCCCAGGGCTGTCACGCAAGCGATCAGCACCACGCCAAACCAGTCCATGCCACGCCGACCCGCGGACAGGGCGCCAGTCATGGCTTCGGCGGTGATGGCGACGAGGTAGAGCATCAGCAACATGATGGCGATCCTGACAGAGAGGCCGGCAGTCTAATCATTTGCCGAGGGCACCAAAAGGGGGCGCTTGGCGATAAACCGCGTCGCCTGTATCGCAGGCAAGCCAGCTCCCACACTTTGAATTTGCGAATGCAGTCAAATGTGGGAGCTGGCTTGCCTGCGATGGCGCACTCACTGGCGCCGCAGAATCAAGCCTTGATGAAATGCTTGCGGTAATGCTGCAACTCGGCAATCGACTCACGAATATCGTCCAGCGCCAGGTGCGTGCTGCCTTTATGGAAGCTGTCTTTGACTTCCGGCGCCCAACGCGCAGCCAGTTCCTTCAAGGTCGACACGTCCAGGTTGCGGTAGTGGAAGTAACTTTCCAGCCCCTTCATGTGCGTATAAAGGAAGCGACGATCCTGGCAGATGCTATTGCCGCAGATTGGCGACTTGCCCTTGGGCACCCATTTTTCCAGGAAGGCGATAGTTTCGGCCTCGGCTTCGGCCATGCTGATGCGGCTGTCGCGCACGCGCTGGGTCAGCCCGGAGTTACCGTGGGTGCGGGTGTTCCACTCGTCCATGGTGGCGAGTACGGCGTCGCTGTGGTGGATGGCGATCACCGGGCCTTCGGCCAAGGTGTTGAGGTTGCTGTCGGTGACAATGGTCGCCATCTCGATGATGACGTCGGTGTCGGGGTTCAGACCGGTCATTTCCAGATCGATCCAAATCAGGTTCTGTGGGTTTTGCATGGCTTGATTCTCTTGGCACCTTGGCGTAGCCGGGCAGTTTAGCAGGCGGGGGCGTGCTAGACTCGCGACCGTTTTACCCAACTTTTGCATTATCGACACGGAACACCAATGGCCAAACGCCAGCTCAACCGTCGCCAAAACTGGCGCATCGAAAAGATTCAAGGTGAACGCGCCGCCCGCGCCGCCAAACGTGAATCCTCCGCCGTGGAAGCGCTCGAGGGCGGCGACCTGGGGCCCGAACAAACGGGCCTGGTGATCGCGCACTTTGGCGTGCAGGTCGAAGTCGAGGCGCTCGAAGGCGAACTCGCAGGCCAGGTGTTCCGTTGCCACCTGCGCGCCAACCTGCCCGCGCTGGTCACCGGCGACAAGGTGGTGTGGCGTGCCGGCAACCAGGGCATCGGCGTCATCGTCGCCCAGTTGCCACGCAGCACCGAACTGCGCCGCCCCGACAGCCGTGGGCAGCTCAAGCCGGTGGCGGCCAACGTCGACATGATCGTGATCGTGTTCGCGCCGCTGCCCGAGCCCCATGCCAACCTGATCGACCGTTACCTGGTCGCGGCCGAGCATGCTGGCATCCGCCCGTTGCTGCTGCTGAACAAATTCGACCTGATCGACGAGCAGAACGCCCCGGCGCTCAATGCGTTGCTGGCGGTCTACCGCACCCTGGGCTACCCGGTGCTGGAAGTGTCGGCTCACCACGGCAACGGCATGGAACAGCTGCAACAGCAGTTGGACGGGCGGATCAGCGTGTTCGTCGGCCAGTCTGGCGTGGGCAAGTCGTCGCTGGTCAACAGCCTGTTGCCGGAAGTCGAAACCCGCGTGGGCCCGCTGTCGGAGCTGTCCGGCCAGGGCACCCACACCACCACCACCGCACGGCTGTTCCACTTCCCGGGCGGCGGCGAGTTGATTGACTCCCCGGGTATTCGTGAGTTCGGCTTGGGCCACGTCAGCCGTAGCGATGTGGAAGCCGGCTTCATCGAGTTCAACGACCTGATCGGCACCTGCCGCTTCCGCGACTGCAAACACGACCGCGAGCCGGGCTGTGCTTTGCTCAAGGCGTTGGAGGATGGACGCGTGCAACAACAGCGGATGAACAGCTATCGGTCGATTATTGCGAGCTTGCCTGAGAGCAATTATTGACGGTCAATTTCTTGATACACATAAACCAGCGGGCTGAAAGCCCTAGCCCATTGATTTAACAGGAGCAGGCATCAAGAATTCGAGTCAACTGGGTGGCTGATACGCACAAGCCAGCTTGTATTCGGATTTCCTGATGCTCATAATTGCTCCGTCACCAGCGAAAGCTGGCAGGAGTCTGGATCCTTTTCGGAGTTGATCCAGCGGCGCAGAAGGGGCGAAGCAAGCTCCACTGCGTGTCGAATGAAGCCGCCTTCGGGCGGCTTTGCTTTTTGTGGGGAATTAACATTTGGCTCTCTACTATCACCCCAAACAAGGCGACGTTTTGCTGTGTGACTTCACCCGAGGCTTTGTCGCCCCGGAAATGCTGAAGATCCGCAAAGTCGTAGTGATATCTCCTACCGCGACCCACAGTCGCAAGCTCTGCACCGTGGTGCCAATCTCCTCTACTGCACCAGCGACCCAATACGACTGGCACCATTTGCTACGCACCAATCCACTTCAGTCCGATGGCTATAAAGAGCTATGGGTGAAGTGCGACATGATTTATACCGTCAGCTTTGAGCGCCTCGACAAGTTGCATAGAAAGACTCGCGCCAAAGGTCGAGAGTACTTCGTCCCACGCCTGTGCGCCGACGACATGCGAGGCGTAGTCAGTGGTGTCAAAGCGTACCTCCCACTTTGAACACACATGAAAACGCCCCGAATGATCGGGGCGTTTACGTTTCCAGCGCTTAGATCAACTATGACCCCGGTGCAGGCGCCGTAGGATCCTTGACGCCCCCATCATCAAACAGGTTCAGCTTCTGGCGCAGCTCATGGGCTGGCAGCGGTTCCTGCTCCGGCGGCAGCGCGTTCGGGTCGGCCGGCACTTCGCCTGGCGCACCGTCGCCCTGCGTCGGTGCCGGTGGCGGTGGTTGATCGCCTTCAATCGCACGCTGGGCTTTTTTGGTCAGCACCACGATGTCGATACGGCGGTTGACCGGGTTGAACGGGTCTTTGGGATCAAACAGTTGCGAGGAGGCAAAACCCACTACCCGCGCCACTTGCGGGTCCGGGTAGCTGCCGGCCACCAGCGCACGCCGGGCAGCATTGGCGCGGTTGGCCGAGAGTTCCCAGTTGCCGAAATCACCCTGGCCCGCGTAGGGCTTGGCGTCGGTATGCCCGCTGATGCTGATTTTGTTCGGCACCGCCTTGATGGTGTCAGCCATGGCCAGCAGGATGTCTTCAAAGTACGGCTTCAACCGCGCACTGCCAGAGTCGAACATCGGCCGGTTGGCCGCATCGGTAATCTGGATGCGCAGCCCCTCGGGGGTGATCTCGAAGGAAATCTGGTCCTTGAACTTCAGCAACTGTGGGTTTTCTTCAACCTTGTTCTGCAATTCCTGCAGCAACAGTTCCAGTCGCTCCTGTTCGACCTGCTCGGCCATGGATTCGACAGTGTCGCGCTCGATCGGGATTTTTTCCTGAGGCGATTCAGTTTGCACTTCCGGGTTGATGGTGCGCTCGGGCGCCAGTTCCGGCGAGCCGCCCAGGTCAATGACAAACGGCGTACCGCTTTCCGAAAAGCCAATCGGGTCCTTGAAGTAGCCGGCGATGGCGATTTTCTGTTCTGGCGTAGCGGTGGACATCAGCCACAACACCAGGAAGAACGCCATCATCGCCGTGGCAAAGTCGGCGAAGGCGATTTTCCAGGCACCGCCATGGTGCCCCGCAGCGAAGCGCTTGACGCGCTTGATGATGATCGGCTGGTTGTTTTCCATGGCTTAGCGACCGCGAACCGCTTGTTCCAGCTCGGAGAAACTTGGGCGGTGTTTCGGGTACAACACCTTGCGCCCGAACTCCACGGCCAACGACGGCGGCATGCCCGACGCCGATGCCACTAGGCACGCCTTGATCGCTTCGTAGAGGTTGATCTCTTCCTTGGCATCGTGGGCCAGGGAGGTGGCGAGCGGGCCGAAGAAACCATAGGCGGCGAGAATACCGAAGAAGGTGCCCACCAGCGCCGCACCTACGTGCATGCCGATGGCCGCCTGATCGCCCTCGCCCAGGGACGCCATGGTCACCACGATCCCCAGTACCGCCGCGACAATACCAAAACCGGGCATGCCGTCGGCAATGCCGGTCACGGCGTGGGAAGGATGCTCCAGCTCTTCCTTGAGGCTGAACAACTCCATGTCGAACAGGCCTTCCAGCTCGTGAGGCGCCATGTTGCCGGAGGACATGATGCGCAGGTAATCACAGATATACGCGGTCATGCGCTCGTCTTTGAGCACGGCCGGGTACTTGGCAAAAATCGGGCTGGCCGCGGCGTCTTCGATATCGCCTTCGATCGCCATCATGCCTTCGCGGCGGCTTTTGTTGAGGATCTCGTAGATCAGCCCCAGCACTTCCAGATAAAACGTGTGGGAGAAGCGCGAACTGAACATACCCAGGGACTTCTTGACCACGTGCATGGTCATATAGCCTGGGTTGGCCTGCAAAAATGCGCCGAACGCGGCACCGCCGATAATCAGCACTTCGAAAGGCTGGATCAGTGCGGCGATTTTACCGTGGGAGAGGACGTACCCTCCGAGCACACTTGCGATGACGACAATGATGCCGATAATTTTAGCCATAGGAGAGGGGTACTTGCGCCGTCGGGTTCATGGACATATGGGGTGCAGCAGAAAACTCTTGTTCTACTTATCGGCAAAACTGCGCCAGACTATAGCCCGTTAAGGCGAAAAGCCAATTCGGCCCGTTCCGGGCGTGTTGAACGCAAGTGATGATCGCGCCCCAATCATGGCAATTGAAACGACAGTCCCAACAAACCGCCCCACTACCCTCGCCGCTTGGATCAAGTGCCTGGACGACGTGCTGCTGCCCGTGCCGCAGGCCAGCCATGAACGCGTGTGCAAAGCCATTCGCGATAGCCGCAGTTCATTGCGAGATATTGCTGAGTTGATGCAAAACAGTCCGGCCCTGGTGCTGAGTGTGATGCGCGAAGCCAACAGCCACGCCCACGGCAGCCTGGCCGAACCTGCGGAAAACCTTGAAGTCGCACTTAACCGTCTTGGCCTCAAACGTGCCGAAGAGTTGTTGGCGCGCCTGCCTTCGGTACCCGCACGGGAAATCCCCGTGGCCTTGCGTCAGCTGTTGCTGATCAGCCAGCACGCATCCCAGCAAGCCAACGGTTTGTTCGGCAGTCGCCTGGCGCGGCTGTGGCAGGACATCCACTGGGGCAGCCTGCTGTTTCTGTCGCCACTGTGGCCGATGGCCGTTGCCTACCCCAAGCTCCTGGAGGAATGGGAGTTACGGGTGATCCATAAAGGCCAATCGGCGCGCCAGGTCGAGCAACAGCTGTTCGGCGTGCACTTGCTCGACCTGTGCCTGGGCTTGACCGAAGCCTGGCACCTGCCGATCTGGGTTTCCCAGGGCTACAAGTTGCTGCTGGACGAGCAACGCCTGCTGGTCAAAGCGCTGCACATTGCCCGTCAAGACGATGCCCTGCGCCACCAGCAATTGCTCGATGCCGAGCCCAACCTGCGGCGCTGGCTGAACCAACCGGCCAACACCGTGTTGCTGGCCAACGGCCTGGCGATGTCGGCCCAGGAATCCTGGACCTGCCCACACACCGAGCGCTGGCAATACCTGACGGCGCTGTACCTGCAAACGCCGTTGAGCGATGTGCAACAGCAAGCCCACCAGCAAGCGGTGACCAGTGCTCGTGCCACCTTGATGCCCGACCTCTGGCACCCGGCGCTGTCGCTGATCTGGCCGTGGCACGTACAGAAAGTCCATCGCGGCTTGTTGCCTGCACCACCGCCCACCGCCGAAGCCTTGGCCGTGTGGCGCACGCGTTGCACCGAGTTGCTGGTGGAGCCGAGCCGCTTTGCCAACGCCATGCACCTGACCACTTGCGCCAAGGAAGCCCTGGTGGCAAGTGGCATGCAGCGGGTACTGATATTCATGGCAGATCGCGCCTTGAGCACCTTGCGTGTACACCAAGCCGACGGCCTGCCCAAGGACGCGGCTCACCTGAGCCTGGATGTGGTCAATAGCACACTGCTGCAACGCCTGCTGGAAAAGTCCGCCCAGGTACGCCTGAACCCCGACAACCATGCGCAGTTTTCCGCATTGCTGCCACCGATCCTGCGTCGTCTGTTTATTGGCGAGCATCTGCTGCTGCGCTCACTAAGCTGCAACGGCCGTGTGGTCATGCTGATCGTGGCGGACCAGGGCGGCGGGCCGTTCTCGGAAACCACCGTGCAGGCGTTCGGCAAAACCGCCCAATGCATCGAGAAAGCCCTGCACAGCTTTACCAACCGCAGCGCCTGATGCTTGCGCTACAATCACCGGCCTTTATCGCCAACATTTGTGCCCAGGAGACCTCACATGCCTGACTTCTCTGGCTTGCCGCTGGTGATCGAATCCGCCGACCTGTTGGGTCGCCTCGATT
Source organism: Pseudomonas sp. PA-1-3F (assembly GCF_021609665.1). NCBI lineage: Bacteria > Pseudomonadati > Pseudomonadota > Gammaproteobacteria > Pseudomonadales > Pseudomonadaceae > Pseudomonas > Pseudomonas sp. PA-1-3F. The sequence goes on from NZ_WJZD01000004.1 coordinate 25,555, forward strand.
CCAAGCACCTGATACTGGTGGACCTCACCAGTATCGCCCGCTACGCCGAAGGGCATATCCCCGGCGCGCATTTCGTTGACCCCAAGCGCACCCAGCTGGGACAGCCACCGGCACCCGGCCTGCTACCAAGCAAGGCCGACCTGGAAAAACTGTTCGGCGAACTGGGCCACACCCCGGACGCCACCTATGTGGTCTACGACGACGAAGGCGGCGGTTGGGCCGGGCGTTTTATCTGGATGCTCGACGTGATCGGCCACCAGAAATATCACTACCTCGACGGTGGCCTGCTGGCTTGGCTGGAGGAAGGGCACCCGCTTTCCACCGATGTGCCCCCAGCAGCCGGCGGCCCGGTCAGCCTTACGCTGCACGACGGCCCCACAGCCACCCGCGAATACCTGCAAAGCCGCCTCGGCGCGGCCGACCTGGGGATCTGGGACGCTCGTGGCCCGCTGGAGTATTCCGGCGAGAAAGTGCTCGCAGCCAAGGGCGGCCACATTCCCGGCGCGGTGAACTTCGAATGGACCGCCGGCATGGACAAGGCGCGCAGCCTGCGTATCCGCCGTGACATGCCGCAAATCCTCGAAGACCTCGGGCTGACCAAAGACAAAGAAATCATCACCCACTGCCAGACTCACCACCGCTCTGGCTTCACCTACCTGGTGGCCAAGGCGCTCGGTTATCCGCGAGTCAAAGGTTATGCCGGTTCCTGGGGCGAATGGGGCAACCACCCCGACACCCCCGTTGAGATTTAAGGTTTAAGGACAGTTATGAAAAAGCAGTTTTTTATCCTCAGCCAGTACTTGCTGCCGCACCACTTGCTGTCGCGCCTGGCCGGCTGTATCGCCGAGTGCCGCGTGCGCTGGTTCAAGAACGCATTCACTGCCTGGTTCGCCAAGCGCTACCAGGTGGACATGTCCCAGGCCCTGGTGGAAGACCTGACCGCCTACGAGCACTTCAACGCCTTCTTCACCCGCGCGCTGAAAGACGGCGCCCGTCCGTTGGATCCAACCCCTGGCGCAGTGCTGAGCCCTGCCGATGGCGCGGTCAGCCAGCTAGGCCCGATCGAACATGGTCGTATCTTCCAGGCCAAGGGCCACAGCTTCAGCGTGCTGGAACTGCTCGGTGGCGATGCGGCAATGGCTGCGCCGTTCATGGGCGGCGACTTCGCGACTATTTACCTGTCGCCCAAGGACTACCACCGGGTACATATGCCACTGGCCGGTACCCTGCGCGAGATGGTGTATGTGCCAGGGCGGATTTTCTCGGTCAACCAGACCACCGCCGAAAACGTGCCGGAACTGTTTGCCCGTAACGAGCGCGTTGTCTGCTTGTTCGACACCGAACGCGGCCCGATGGCCGTGGTGTTGGTAGGTGCGATGATCGTTGCGTCGATTGAAACCGTGTGGGCCGGTTTGGTAACGCCGCCGAAACGCGAGCTGAAAACCTTCCGCTACGACGAAGCGGCCCGCGCGCCGATTCATCTGGAGAAAGGTGCGGAGCTGGGTCGCTTCAAACTGGGATCGACCGCCATCGTGTTGTTCGGGCCGGATCAGGTGAAGTGGGCTGAAGAACTGGCAGCGGGTACGCCGGTGCAGATGGGCCAGGGCATCGCCGCTGCTAAAGCCTGATATTGCAGTTGATCGTTCCCACGCTCCGCGTGGGAATGCAGCCCGAGGCGCTCTGCGCCCAAAGCGTGACGCAGAGCGTCACTGGAGGCGCTCCCACGCGGAGCGTGGGAACGATCAGTGACAGTGAGATCGGCTTATAGCTGACCGTCGCGGTCACGCAAGCCCAGCAGATACAACACGCCATCCAACCCCAAGGTCGAAATCGCCTGCTTGGCTGACTGCTTGACCAACGGTTTGGCGCGAAAGGCCACGCCCAACCCGGCAATCGCCAGCATCGGCAAGTCATTGGCGCCGTCGCCGACCGCAATGGTCTGCTCCAGGCGCAAGCCTTCCTTATGGGCCAATTCCTTGAGCAGGTCGGCCTTGCGCTGGGCGTCGACAATCGGCTCCACCGCGACGCCAGTCACTTTGCCATCCACCACTTCCAGCTCGTTGGCGAATACATAGTCAATGCCCAGCTTGGCCTGCAACTGCTTGGCAAAGTAAGTGAAGCCGCCGGACAGGATGGCGGTCTTGTAGCCCAGGCGCTTGAGTTCGGCGAACAGGGTTTCGGCGCCTTCAGTCAGGCGCAGCGACGCGCCGATCGAATCCAGCACGCCAACGTCCAAGCCTTTGAGCAGCGCCAGACGCTCCTTGAAGCTGGCACGAAAATCCAGCTCGCCGGCCATCGCGCGCTCGGTAATCTCCGAGACTTGCTCGCCCACACCGGCCGCCTTGGCCAGCTCGTCGATGACTTCGGCTTCGATCAAGGTGGAGTCCATGTCGAACACCGCCAAGCGGCGGTTGCGACGGAACAGGGAGTCTTCCTGGAAGGCGATATCGACATTCAGTTCCTGGGCCACGCTCAGGAAATCGGCGCGTAGCGCTTGCGCGTCAGCCGGTTCACCGCGCACAGAGAACTCGATGCAGCCCTTGCCTTTGTCAGCCGGAGTGTCCAAGGGCATGCGACCCGACAGACGGTCGATATGGTCGATATTCAATCCGTATTGCGCGGTGATCGAACTGACGCGCTGCAACTGCTCAGCCGTTACCTTGCGGGTCAACAGGGTGACGATATGGCGCTTTTTACCCTGGCCTTCGACCCAGTGCTGGTAGTCAGCTTCGGACACCGGGGTGAAACGTACCTGTTGATCGAGCTTATACGCCGTAAACAGGATGTCCTTGAGTACCGAGGAGGCCTGTTCGGTGCTGGGGATCTCCACCAGGATGCCGAACGACAAGGTGTCGTGGATCACCGCCTGGCCGATGTCGAGAATGTTCACACCACCCTGGGCCAGGACGCCGGTAATGGCTGCGGTGAGACCCGGCCGGTCTTCACCCGTGATGTTGATCAGGACAATTTCGCGCAAAGCGCACCCCCAGGCTGGAAAAAAACCGCATTCTACCCACTTTCAGTGACCATCGGGCACAGCCAGCGCTTTGCCGGCCATGGGCCTGTCGCTATACTGCGCGTCAACTTCACGGACCAAGAGCCGAGCGCAAGTGAACCGGCCCACGCCAGTAAAAACCGATAACTTCTTCCTGCTGATCTTCCGGGCACTGCGCCATCGCCGTGTACCGATTGCATTGCGCATCGCCAGCCATAACGTGATCCTGGTCGCTCTGGCCCTGGTGATCTACGCCTGCGTGATGGGTTTGCAGTTCAAGCAGGCCATGCACGAGCAAGCTGACGCCCTGGGCGCGAGCCTGACAACCCAGACTGCCACTTCGGCGACTGAGTTGTTGGTGTCCAACGACATCCTCAGCCTCAACGTGTTGCTCAACAACCTGACCAAGAACCCGCTCGTGGCCCACGCCGCTATCTATAGCGTGGACAACCGGATCATGGCCGAGGCCGGGCAACGCCCGAAAAACGGTCTGCTCGGTGAGGCCGAAGGCCTGTATCAGAGTAATATTACGTTCCAGGACGTGAAGGCCGGCCAACTGCGTATCAGCCTTGATATGCAACAGTTCCAGCAGCCGATGACCATCAGCCTGCAAAGCATGGGCATTCTGAGCGCGATCCTACTGGCCTTGGCCCTGGCCTTGAGCCTGCGCCTGGGCCGGCATATCTCCACGCCGTTGATGCAACTGCGCATCTGGCTGCGGGATATCGACGAACACACCCCGGCCACTGATCGCCAGGACGAAATCGGCGACCTCGCGCGCCAGCTCCACGCCAGCTTTGCCCCGGAGCCAAAAGCGCCTGAAGTCGAGCCCGAGCCTGAGTACGACGACGCCGAGGACTACGCCGACGAGCCTGAGTTTGAAGTGCGCGACCTGCGCGACCCGGGCTTCGACGAAAGCGCCCCGGTGGCCGGCCTCAAGCCTGCGCCGCGCCATGTGATCAAGGCCGAGGAAGACGAGCTGGGCGACGAAGACCCGTTCGCCGACCTGCGCGACACCTCGGCAGCCGCCCCAGTCGCTGCGCCCAAACCCGTTGCGGTCAAGAACGCCGAGCCACAGCACAGTGCCGTACTCGCCGTGCAACTGGGCGCCCAGGAGCAACTGCGCCGCCTGCCCCGTGCCCGCCTGACCGAACTGCTCGAACGCTACCGCGACTGCCTCGACCAGGCCGCTTCGCTCTACCAGAGCGAACTGCACACCCTGAACGATGGCAGCACGCTGATGCTGTTCCACAGCGAAGACAGCGGCGAGGACTACCTGACCAATGCCATCTGCTGCGGCGAGCTGTTGCGCGCCCTGGGCCATGCCCTGCAGATCGAAGTGGCCGACAGCGGCATTACCCTGCAACTGCAGTTGGGTCTAACCGTGGGTGACGATCTGTTTGGCATTAGCCAGATCGACCTGCTACTCACCGAAATCGCCCAGGATGCCCTGGCCTTGTCCCAGCACAGCCGTAACCTGCTGTTGGTGGAGCGCAAGATCAGTGAAGACACGCTGATCCGCCAACGCGCACGTATCCGTCCGATTGCCAGCCCTGAAGGGGCCAGCTGTGTGGAGCGGTTGATGGAGCCGTATCCATCGATGCTGGAGCGGCAGTTGGCGCGGATGCATGAGACCCGCAACAAGGGTCGACTCCAAGACTAATGCATTGATGATCACAAGCCCGCAGAGAACAAACACCTGCGGGCTTTCTAGTACTATTTGATTTTCTTGCTATCCACGACATTTATGGTTCGGCGTGGAATCCAGCCTGACCTGACCTGGTCCAAAAGCTGATACCCACTCATTTTAAAGTTGGACCCGACGGGTAGCGGCCTTTCTATCTGGACAGACCATTGTCCAAAACCATCGACAACCGCGTACCCAAGTGGAACTCCGGGCCTGTTCTCCTGATTCAACTCAACCACGGCCCCCACAACGCCAGTGCCTTTTACAAGAGGCTGGCGGCCAACGGTCTGGTTTTCGGCAGGGGTTTCGATAACCGGAGCATCGGGAACCTGCACTACCTGGAAGGTCCTATTCGCCAACCAGCGGGCGATTTTACCGTCAAGCTGCTGATAGCCCGTCATGACAAAGGAGTTTGTGACCGGCAGAGGCTGATCAACCTGCACCGACCAGCGTCCATAGCCATCGACAGTGGTGGTCGCCAAGGCGTTATACGGGTCACCCGATTTGAGCAACACGACGGTCGCGCCCGCAATACCACTACCTGACACAACTGGCCGACGTCCTGTTTTCACACCTTGTGCAGGGGTTTCGATAATCGCCAGATCGGGAGCATCGACAACCTGGATAGTTCTATTGGCCAACCAACCGGATCTTTTCCCCTCAATCGACTGATATCCAGTCACGGTAAAGGCGGGTGGGCTTATCGGCAGCGGATTATCAACCTGCGTGGCCCATCGCCCATAACCATCGACGGTAGTAGTGGCTAAAATATTTTCAGGTTTGTACGACTGCATCAACACAACAGTAGCACCTGCTACACCCGTACCTGTCACAAAAGGCCGGCGGCCCGTTCTGACGCTTTGGGCCGGCGTTTGGATAATCGCCGGGTCAGGTACATCAACAACCTTGAGTGTCCTGTTCGCCAGCCAACCCGAACGTTTTCCATCAAGGGTTTGATAGCCGGTCATGGTAAAGGCGGGTGGACTTATCGGTAGAGGGCGCTCTATGCGCACTGACCAGCGGCCATAGCCATCGACCCTAGTAGTGGCCAGCGGGTTGTAAGGATCGTAGGATTTAAGCAACACCACAGTAGCACCAGGAACACCGGTACCTGACACTTGCGGCAGGCGGCCAACTTCGACATTTTGGGCGGGGGTCTCGATTATTGCCGCAGGCACGCTCAGTTCAGCCACCTTGAAGCTGCGATTGCCAGATAACACCGAGGTTCTTCCCCCAAAAGTTTGTCGGGCAGTATAAGAATAACTGCCAACATCATGCACTGACAGCGAGTACACCGACCAGTTGCCGTTGCCATCAGCAATGGCTGTGCCCACGACTTCCTCGGGCTTGGAAGCATTTACTATTTCAATACGTGCGCCAGGCCAGGCAGTGCCGGCAAATACTGGCTGTTTACCGGTGCTGGCCCCCTCGAGAGGGACCGCAATGACGGGAGCGGGGACCGTGGTTGTACAGTAAGGAAAACCCGCCCCATCAAGCGCGACCGCGACTATCGCCTCGTCCGGCCCGGCGCTGCACACAAGCACTTTAACCTTGCCGGAAGAGTCCTCAAATGTCTGCCCCGTAAGTAAGGTAGGATCGTTGGTTCTTGGCGTCTCTGGCGTGGCATCAATCTGCACATTCTGCACGCCTTGCTCCCTCGCATAACGCATCCACACGCCATTGACCCGGTTGTCATTCTCCGGAAAGTTATCAAAGACCGTAGGTTTCCTGTATTCGAGCGACAACAACGGGTAGTAGGCCCCACCGGGCGAATGGGTTTCAGGGATCTTGATCAGGTACAGCTGCGGGCCTTCGCGTCCCAACACCTTCAAACTGTAAAGGCCGGTGCGCGTGATAGTCGTCGCCTGGCCATCATCCAGCCAGCCGACATAGCGGCGGCTGACCGCAGGATAAAGCGTGCCACCACCTGACACTGAGTCACCAGTGTCTCCATACTCAACGTAAGTGCAATCAACAGGCGCACTCACAGACGCGCCATTGCGGGGGCAGCCTATGAGGCTTCCCCCATGACGAAAGCCTAAATTATGACCAAGCTCGTGCTTGTAAACATGCGGTGAGCCTGCCTTGCCAAACACTCCAACATGCCTACCGGGGGTAAAGGCCAAGGCGCCACCGCCACAGTTAACGATGTTAATTTCATAGTCGAAATCATCGGGATTAAGGCCATTCTTTTCGGCAGTCTTGCGACCCTCCGCGATAGACGTGGACATAGAGCATCCCTCAGGCTTCGGTCCAGACGTCGCCTCCACTACCCGCCCCTCCAACTTCAGCTTTCCACCGGACGCAGCCAGAATATAAGAGCGTAATGAATTAGGATCAGTAGACAGCGTATGCAACTCCACCTGATCCCTGTCCAACACACGCTCTCCCTGCCAATGGGTTACCGTGACCAACATCCTCTTGGTGCCCGTCACAGGGCGGATTATCTGACTCAAGCTTGACAGTTCACCTTCGGCTGGCGGAAGTTCATCATTTTCAAGGCCGCCAAATTCACGATTAACTTCATGGCTACAGCCCATGAGAGCAACACTTAATGCACTACAAAAAAACCAAGCGAGGAAGATCGATATTTTTTTCATGAGTTCAGTACCTTAAGAGATAGGACTGAAATCACACTAGAGACCTTATGCGCAGCTGGATACTGTCAGAATTAACAGGTACGCAGAATTAGGCGCTGGCGTTTTACAGCAGGCATGAAAAAGCCCGCGGGCTTGGCGGGCTTTTTCAAAAATAAATTTCAGATCAGAACCTGAACACTTCCAGATCCGTACGAATCGGCGTGGCCATCGGCATCTTCGGCTTTTCCGGGGCCGCAGGCTTGGCCTGGGCGGGGGCCTGTTTACGCGGCTGCGCTTCGGCAATCGGCGGCTGGTTGGCCAGTGGTTTGAGCGCCACCGACAACTGCTGTGCCAAGTGCTGCAACAGCACACCCTGAGCCTGGACCTGGGACGCAGTGGTGCCGGCGTGTTCTTCCTGCAGGTGCACAATGCGGTTGTCCCGCACCTGCCCGCGACGGTCGATCAGGCGCCACTGTGCATCCAGGATCGCCGGTTGCGACTTGCCGGAATCCAGCCGCGTAATGGTCAGCAACACCTGTACATCCGGGGTGAACCCGGAGGGTCCCGGCGCCAGGACTACTCGCTGGCTGTCTAACTGGCCGGCGACCTGACGCAACATCAACTGGTTGATATCCGACGACAGGCTACCGGCCCAACGACCATCTGTGGAACCTTGCAGGCTGCCGTCGTTCTGACGTTGAAGCAGGGTTTCGCGTTGCAGGTAATCGGCAACGACTACCGGCCCCAGCAATACTGCCATGCCAGCGGTTTGGGCTGGCTGAGCCGGACTTCCGCTGTCCAGCTGGTACAGCGACACCGGTTGATGTGTGCTGCAACCCGCCAACCCCAAAAGGCCAGCGAGCATCAAAAATAGAGGAAGGCGTGGAGCAGTCATCATCCCATCCAAGTGGCTGCCACAAGGCGAACCACAATGTAATACTAAAAATAACCTGAACACGCTCGGCCACGCCGGCGCTGGAAAGGCCATATCATCCGTGAATATGCGCCATGACTCCAGCGCGAAAGCATCGATCTACGCGTTAAATCGTAGATCGAGGCCTCTAGTACCGCTTAAACCGGCGTTTCGACCAGCAAGGCATCCACTCGCTGGAAGCCTCGTGGCAGTTTGTTACCTCGCCGGCCACGCTCACCCTTGTAGTGTTCAAGGTCGTCAGGGCGCAATGACAACGTGCGCTTGCCGGCCTGGAGCACCAGGGTAGAGCCTTCCGGGACCACGGCGATGTCAGTCACATACTCCTCGCGACTGGCCACCCGGTCACCGGGAATCCCGATGATCTTGTTGCCTTTACCCTTGCCCAACTGCGGCAAGTCGCTGATCTTGAACACCAGCAAGCGCCCTTCGGTGGTCACCGACGCCAGCCAGTTGCTTTCACGATCCTCCACCGGCCTCGGCAGAATCACCTTGGCGTTGTTCGGTAGGCTCAACAGCGCCTTGCCCGCCTTGTTCTTGGCCTGCAGGTCTTCACCCTTGACCACGAAACCGTAACCGGCGTCGGAGGCGATGACATACAGCGAATCATCGTCCGGCAACAGCACGCACTCGAAATTCGCCCCCGGCGGCGGCGTGAGGCGCCCGGTCAACGGCTCGCCCTGCCCCCGTGCAGACGGCAGGGTGTGGGCCGGCACCGAATAACTGCGCCCGGTCGAGTCGATAAACACCGCGAACTGATTGGAACGCCCGGCGGCAGCGGTCTTGAAGCCATCACCGGCTTTGTACGAAAGGCCGGTTGCGTCAATATCATGCCCTTTGGCGGAGCGAACCCAACCCTTTTCCGACAGAACGACGGTAATTTTCTCGTTGGGCAACAGCTCGGTTTCGGTCAGGGCCTTGGCTTCAGCGCGCTCGACGATAGGCGAGCGACGGTCATCGCCATAGGTTTCCGCATCTTTGAGCAGCTCACTGCGCACCAGCTTCTTGAGCTTGGCTTCGCTGCCCAGCAGGGCTTGCAGCTTGGCTTGTTCCTTGAGCAGGGCATCCTGCTCATCGCGCAGTTTCATTTCTTCCAGGCGTGCCAACTGGCGCAAGCGGGTGTCGAGGATGTAGTCCGCCTGGATTTCGCTCAGCTCGAAACGCGCGATCAGCTCGGCCTTCGGATGCTCGGCGGTACGGATGATATGGATCACTTCATCCAGGTTGAGGTAGGCGATCAGCAAACCGTCCAACAGATGCAAGCGGCGCTCGACCTTGTCGAGGCGGAATTGCAGGCGGCGGCGCACGGTTTGTACACGGAACTCCAGCCATTCCACCAGCAGATTGCGCAGGTTCTTCAACTGCGGCTTGCCGTCCAGGCCGATGATATTGACGTTGACCCGATAGCTGGACTCCAGGTCGGTGCTGGCGAACAAGTGCTGCATCAGCACTTCATGATCCACCCGGCTGTTGGTCGGGATGATCACGATGCGGCATGGGTTCTCATGGTCGGACTCGTCACGCAGGTCGGCCACTTGTGGCAATTTCGACGGCTTGGCCTGCATCAACGCGGCGATCTGCTCCAGCACCTTGGCACCCGATACCTGGTGCGGCAGCGCGGTCACAATAATGTCGCCGTCCTCGATGTGGTACACCGCGCGCATACGCACCGAGCCCTTGCCCGTTTCGTACATCTTCAGCAGGTCCGCGCGCGGCGTGATGATTTCTGCTTCGGTCGGGTAATCCGGGCCCTGGATATGCTCGCAGAGCTGCTCGACCGTAGCTTTGGGCTCATCCAGCAAGCGCACGCAGGCAGTGGCGACTTCGCGCAGGTTGTGCGGCGGCACATCGGTGGCCATGCCGACCGCAATACCGGTGGTGCCGTTGAGCAGGATATTCGGCAAACGCGCCGGCAACACCAGGGGTTCGTCGAGGGTGCCGTCAAAGTTCGGCCCCCAGTCGGCAGTGCCCTGGCCCAGCTCGCTGAGCAGCACTTCGGAATAACGCGACAGCCGCGCCTCGGTGTAACGCATGGCGGCGAAGGATTTGGGGTCATCCGGTGCCCCCCAGTTACCTTGGCCGTCCACCAGGGTATAGCGGTAGCTGAACGGCTGGGCCATCAGCACCATGGCTTCATAGCACGCCGAGTCGCCGTGGGGGTGGAATTTACCCAGCACGTCACCGACGGTACGCGCCGACTTCTTGTGCTTGGAATCGGCGTCCAGGCCCAACTCACTCATGGCGTAGATGATGCGCCGTTGCACGGGCTTCAGGCCGTCGCCGATATGCGGCAAGGCACGGTCCATGATCACGTACATGGAGTAGTTGAGGTAGGCATTTTCGGTGAATTCAGCCAGCGACCGGCGTTCTACGCCATCTAAGCTGTCTGCGAGGATGTCACTCATGCGGGCCTCATCATGGGGTAAGGCGCAGCGGAACTGCCGCTGCGCTGATTCAATTCAAAAAAATCTCGACTCATGGCTGGGCACTCCAGCCGCCATCCGGAGCGGCAAAACGATAGACCATCGGACGTTTTTCACCATCGGCACGCGGGCCGAAATTGTTGTCGATCCCGACCCAGGCACCGTCGGCATCCACCAACAGGGCTTCAGCCAGGCCATACGACTGCGGGTAACGTCGCTGCGGCGTCAGGGCTTCGTCGGCAAACGACCAGCACAGCTCAACCTTGGCCGTGAGCGGGTCGCGCCGGCAGATCTGAAACGCATTGCGCTCCAGGGTAAACAGCTTGCCGTTGAACAGCGACAGGTCAGCAAAGTCCTTGGACACGGCCTTGGCGTTGGGGAACTGCGCCGGTTGCACTTCCTGGCCGGCCTCGCTCAACAATACACAACGGCCATCGCAATCCCATACGCTCTGCCCACGCTTGATCGAGACCAGGCCACGGCGTTCGCGCTCGGCAGCCAGCCAGATCTGATGGCCTTCAGGGTTTACCGCCAGGCCTTCGAACAAGGCATTAAAGTGCAGCAACATGCCACTAGCCCTGGCTTCACGCACCATGCCCGGTGCGATTTTCAACCACTCCGGGGCGCCCGTTGCGGGTACCTGCAACACCGCGGCATGGGCTTCGCTGACAATGTAGCGGTTGCCTGCGGCATCACAGCTGATGCCTTCAAAGTCCAGGTCACCGCCACGTATGAACGAAGCGGCCTTGGTGCGCGAACGCAAGCCCCAAGGCAGGCCGGACTCGGGCACGGGCGGCACGTCGATCGTCAGCGCTTGCGCGCTCCAGGTCGGCGCACGGGTATCAAGGCGGTAGATCTGGTCGTCATCGCGGTCCGAAACCGTCCACAGCTCGTTGCCACACAACGCCAGGCCCGACAGGTTCCCACCGCGCATGCCGTCAACCGGGTGTTCCGAGACCAGCTTGAGCTCTGCCACGCTGGCTGCGGCCACCTGGGTGACCGCCAGCCCGCTCAACATCAGGATCGCCAGGGCGAAGCCTGTGCGCATCAGCCCAGAACCTCGGCCAGGTTGCCTTTGGATTCAAGCCAGGTCTTGCGGTCGCCAGCGCGTTTCTTCGCCAGCAGCATGTCCATCATTTCCGAGGTGGCGGCGAAGTCTTCCAGGGTCAACTGCACCAGGCGCCGGGTGTTCGGGTCCATGGTGGTTTCGCGCAGTTGCGGCGGGTTCATTTCACCCAGGCCCTTGAATCGCGTGACCTGTGGCTTGCCGCGTTTCTTCTCGGCCACCAGGCGGTCAAGGATGCCATCGCGCTCGGCTTCGTCCAGGGCGTAGAAGATTTCCTTGCCCAGGTCGATGCGGTACAGCGGCGGCATGGCGACGTAGACGTGACCGGCATCCACCAACGGGCGGAAATGCTGGACGAACAACGCGCACAGCAAGGTAGCAATGTGCAGGCCGTCCGAGTCGGCGTCGGCGAGGATACAGATCTTGCCGTAGCGCAGCTGGCTCATGTCTGCCGCGCCCGGATCGACGCCGATGGCGACCGCGATGTTATGCACTTCCTGGCTGGCGAGCACTTCGCTGCCATCGACTTCCCAGGTGTTGAGGATCTTGCCGCGCAACGGCAGGATCGCCTGGAACTCCTTGTCCCGCGCTTGCTTGGCGGAACCGCCGGCGGAGTCACCTTCCACCAGGAACAGCTCGGAACGCATCGGGTCTTGCCCGGCGCAATCGGCCAGTTTGCCCGGCAGTGCCGGGCCCTGGGTGATGCGCTTGCGCTCGACCTTTTTGCTCGCCTTCAAGCGCCGGCCGGCGTTGTTGATCGCCAGCTCCGCCAGGGCCAGGCCCAGCTCGGGATGCTCGTTGAGCCACAGGCTGAAGGCGTCCTTGACCACGCCAGAGACAAACGCCGCTGCCTCGCGGGACGACAGGCGCTCCTTGGTCTGCCCGGAGAATTGCGGTTCCTGCATCTTCATCGACAGCACGAACGCGATGCGCTCCCACACGTCTTCCGGCGCCAGTTTGACGCCGCGCGGCAACAGGCTGCGGTATTCGCAGAACTCACGCATGGCATCCAGCAAGCCTTGGCGCAAACCGTTGACGTGGGTGCCGCCCTGGGCCGTGGGGATCAGGTTGACGTAGCTTTCCTGCACGCTGTCGCCACCTTCGGGCAACCACAGCAGCGCCCAGTCCACCGCTTCTTTATTACCCGACAGGCTGCCGCAGAACGGCTCGTTGGGCAGGCGTTCGAAGTCGCTGACCGAGTCTTCCAGGTAGGAACGCAGGCCGTCTTCGTAGTGCCACTCGACCTTCTCGCCGGTGCCTTTGTCTTCAAAGCTGACCAGCAGCCCCGGGCACAGCACGGCCTTGGCCTTGAGCACGTGCTTGAGGCGGCTGATGGAGAATTTGGGCGAATCGAAATACTTGGGGTCCGGCGCAAAGTACACGCTGGTGCCGGTGTTGCGCTTGCCAACGGTGCCGATCACTTCCAGGTCGGTGGCTTTGTAGCCATCGGCGAAAGTCATCTGGTACTCGTTGCCATCGCGCTTGACCTTGACCCGCACCAGGGTCGACAGCGCGTTGACCACGGAAATACCCACACCGTGCAAACCGCCGGAGAACTGGTAGTTCTTGTTGGAGAACTTGCCGCCGGCATGGAGCTTGGTAAGGATCAGCTCGACGCCCGGCACACCCTCTTCGGGGTGAATGTCCACCGGCATGCCACGACCATCGTCGGACACTTCCAGGGAATGGTCGGCGTGAAGGATGACTTGCACCGACTTGGCGTGCCCGGCCAAGGCTTCGTCGACGCTGTTGTCGATGACTTCCTGGGCAAGGTGGTTCGGCCGACTGGTGTCGGTATACATGCCGGGGCGTTTGCGCACCGGGTCGAGGCCCGAGAGGACTTCGATGGCGTCGGCGTTATAAGAGCTAGCGCTGGGAGTGGCCATGGGGTCTCGTCGTGAGTCGTTCGATTAAAAAGTGACCTGCGATTTTTTACAGTGACGAAAAATCGAAGGATTGAAACTGATCTGCGCCAATGCCGGCAAAACACAACAGTGCCGGCAATTGCTGGGCGAACCCCTGGTAGCCATGGTCGCCACCGGCCTGGATGCGCAAGGCGCAGGCCCGGTAATACTGTTGGGCCAGGCGATAATCCAGGGTTTCGTCCCCGGTCTGCAACCACACCTGATAACGCGCGGCATCCTGGGGCGCCGGTACTTCCAGCTCGGCCAGGGCCGTGACGTGGTCCTGTGTCAATTCCCAGGTCTCATCGGTGTAGAGGTTCTTCTGTGTGCCCAGGTAACCGTCAAACATCCGATGGGGACTGACCGCCGGGTTGACCAGCAACGCCTTGAGACCATGGCGTTCTGCAAGATGGGTTGCATAGTAGCCGCCGAGTGAGCTGCCGACCAGCAGTGGCCGGCCCAGTTGCGCAATCGCTTGCTCCAATTGAAGAATCGCCTGACGAGGGTGGTGATGCAGCGCCGGTACACGTAGCTGGTCGGACAGGCCGAGGGTGCCCATCACAGTGGTCAACTGGCTGGCCTTGTTGGAAGCCGGCGCACTGTTGAAACCGTGGATATACAGGATCGAAGCGGACATGCCGGGCTCTCCATGCTGGGGCCAAAGAGGCGCAGTTTACAGGGGTTCGAGGCCGGCTGTGAGCACCTCAATCTATCAGATATCGAATAACCCCTGTGGGAGCTGGCTTGCCTGCGATAGCGGTGCATCAGTCACCCATCATTGGCTGACCGCCATCGCAGGCAAGCCAGCTCCCACAATTGATACCTCAGTAGCCGTTGCTGCCGTAATCGATGGTGAATGCAAAGCCGACCAAACGCTCCACCCCCGTCTCCAACCGTCCGTCGCCATGCAAACGCAACCAGCGATAACCCGGCGCCTGCTCGCTGACCTGGAAATCCTCACTTCCCGGCGCGAACTGGATACAGGTGGACGGCGAAGCCAGCAACCGCACACCGTTGCGCTCGCCGTCGATTTCCTGATGCACATGGCCCCAAAGCAATGCCTTGGTCTGCGGGAAGCGCTCAAGCACGGCAAACAGCGCCTCGGGGTTGCGCAGGCCGATAGGCTCCATCCACGCACAACCGATGGGCACCGGATGATGGTGGAAACACACCAGGTGATGGCGGTCCGGCGCTTCGCTCAAGGCCTGCGCCAGCCGTTGCAGTTGCTCGTCTTGCAAGTAGCCCGGCACCGAACCGGGTACCGCCGAATCCAGCAGGGTGATACGCCAGTTGCCGATATCCACCACCGGTTCGAGCAAATCACTGTGCATGGCAGCCTGGGCCATGACCTGCGGTTCGTCGTGGTTGCCGGGAATCCAGCGCGCCGGGGCGCCAAGGGGAGCGGTCAAATCGCGAAACTGCTGATAGGACGCCAGCGTGCCGTCCTGAGACAAGTCGCCGGTCGCCAGTATCAGGTCGATGGCCGGCTGTTGCGCACGCACCAGCTCGACCACCCGCTGCAGGCTTTCACGGGTATTCATGCCCAGCAACGTGGCGTCAGCGTCGGCGAACAGGTGGCTGTCGGACAACTGCACCAGCAACACGGCATCAGGATTCACGGCGGATACGCTCGGCAAGGCGCTCTCCCTGGCAACTACAGGAATGGACATTTGGCGCGATTATGCTGGGGCAGGACACAAAGAGGAAACCCAAGGAAGCAGGCACAGTTCACATCTACCGCACCACTTCAAACTCATGGCCCAAGGCCAGGCAGTGGCTGAGCCATTCGCCGAGGAACACATTGAGCTGTGCTTTCTCATCGGGCTGGTGCATGAACACATTCGGGTAAGGATAGATGCTGCGAAAGCGTCGTGCGTGCTCGGCACTGATCACTTCGGCCATACGCGCGTCGTGGTACACCTGTACTTCCAGCTGCGGCACCGGCAACCACGGCAGGCTGTGCTCCTGGCGCACCCGCAGGGTGGTGGTGTACGGGCAGGTGAGAATGACTTCCAGGGTCAGCACACCGAGCATCTGATCGCCATGGGTGACAGCAATGCGCCGCGCCTGGGGGGCGTGGCGCATGTCCGGGAGCAGGCGCATCAGCCGCGCATAGTTGGCCTCGCAGGCCGCTTGCAGCCCGATCAGGTCAACTCGATAACGTTCCCGTGCCTTTACTGCCATAACCCCCTCACTTCCGCGCGATTAAGCGCAAGCCATTGCAGGGCGATAATGCTGGCTGCGTTGGAAATCTTGCCATCGCGCACCGCCTGCAAGGCATCTTCGAATGCCCAGACGGTGACGCGGATGTCTTCTGCTTCTTCTTCCAATCCATGGACACCACCCGCGCCCGAGCTGTCGCATCGGCCCAGGTACAGGTGGACAAATTCAGTACTGCCGCCCGGCGACGGGAAATACTTGGTGATCGGCCACAGCGCGGAGAATGTCAGCCCAGCTTCCTCCTCGGCCTCGCGGTGTGCAACCTCCTCGGGTTGCTCATCCTTGTCAATCAGGCCGGCGACCATCTCCACCAGCCAGGGGTTATCGGCGCGGCCCATGGCGCCGACGCGGAACTGTTCGATCAACACCACCTCATCGCGCAGCGGGTCGTAGGGCAGCACGCACACGGCGTCATGACGCACGAACACCTCGCGGTTGATCACCCGGCTCATGCCGCCGTCGAATTTTTCGTGGCGCAGTTGCACGCGATCGAGCTTGTAGAAGCCTTTATAGGCATTGTCACGCTGAACAATCTCGATCTTGTTCGGCGTCGACTTCGCGATGTCCGTCATGGTGTCCCTCGTTAAGCTCGTGCAATGGGCGCCATCCTAACGCGCCGACGCCCGTTGATGCAGCCCCTTTGCGGTTGCCGGGAGAGGCGGCGAGCGTCAAACTCGCTGCAATCAGTTTAGTGGCGAACTGGCGGCCACGTTGGCAGTCCAAGCGCTACTCTTTTCGCTTTCCATCGATTTACGAAGGACACACATGTCGCTTTTAAAAATCGCCTCCGTGGCCTGTATTGCCTTGACCCTGGGTGCTTGCCAGAGCCTGTTCCAACCGGCCTATCTCAAGCCGCTGGACGTTACCACCGACAAATCGGAGCAGATCAAGCCCGGCTGTGACAGCCCGGCCTGCCCGCTGGTGAACATCGACACCGTGCATTTCCCCACCGAGCCACAACTCGACAGCCTGGTGGAACAGCGTTTGCTGCAAATGACCCGCACCACGCCTGGCGCCAGCGTACCGGCGAGCCTGAACGCCTACCGGAACACCTTCCTGCGTGAGTCGCCGGACCGCCATGGCATGTACTTGCAGGCCAAGGTACGTGACCAGCATGACGGACTGGTGATCGTTGAAGTGTCCAGTTACCTGGACACCGGCGTCGCCCACGGCGAGCCAGGCCGGGGGTTTATCAACTATTCACGGATTCTGCATAAGGAACTGACCCTGGCCGACATGCTGTTGCCCGGCCAGGAACAGGCCTTCTGGAATACCGCGAAAGTCGCCCACAACAGTTGGCTGATCAGCACCAAGATGGACCGCGACCCGGAGTTCGTGAAGAGCTGGCCGTTCCAGAAAACCCCGAACGTGGCCCTGACCAGCGGCGGTGTGGTGCTCAAGTACAACGTCAGCACCATCGCCCCTTACGCACAGGGGCTGATCGAAATCACCCTGCCCTATACGCGCCTCACCGGCGTGATCAAGCCTGAGCTGGTGCCCGCACGCCGTTGATCGGTTGGTGGTTCAAGGGTGTTATTGCAGAGGGAGATTGGGTGTTCGTCGGATCGCTATCGCGGGCAAGCCCGACTCCCACAGGGGATCGGCTGTGAACACAAAATCTGTGTACCACTCGGCCAACTGTGGGAGCCGGGCTTGCCCGCGATGACGGCGGTGCAGACACCGCCGCCTAGGGATCAGACCTTCTTGTAGAGCTGGCTACCTTCCTGCTTGAACCGCTCAGCCTGCTCGGCCAAGCCCCTGGCCACGTCCACATCCACCGCATCAATGCGCTGGTTGGCCGCGTACTCACGCACCTCATGGGTGACCTTCATCGAGCAGAATTTAGGCCCACACATGGAGCAGAAATGCGCGACCTTGGCCGATTCCTTGGGCAACGTCTCGTCGTGGAATGCCCGTGCGGTGTCCGGGTCCAGGCCGAGGTTGAACTGGTCTTCCCAGCGGAATTCGAAGCGCGCCTTGCTCAGGGCGTTATCGCGAATCTGCGCGCCAGGGTGGCCTTTGGCAAGGTCGGCCGCGTGGGCCGCAATCTTGTAGGTGATGATCCCGGTCTTCACGTCATCCTTGTTCGGCAGCCCCAAGTGCTCCTTGGGCGTGACGTAGCAGAGCATGGCGCAACCGAACCAGCCGATCATCGCCGCACCGATACCCGAGGTGATGTGGTCGTAGCCCGGCGCAATATCAGTGGTCAGCGGGCCGAGGGTGTAGAACGGCGCCTCGTCGCAGCACTCCAACTGCTTGTCCATGTTCTCTTTGATCAGTTGCATCGGCACATGGCCGGGGCCTTCGATCATGGTTTGTACGTCGTGCTTCCAGGCGATCTTGGTCAGCTCGCCCAGAGTCTCCAGTTCACCGAATTGCGCAGCGTCGTTGGCATCGGCCACCGACCCCGGGCGCAGGCCATCCCCCAGGGAGAAGCTGACGTCATAGGCCTTCATGATTTCGCAGATCTCTTCGAAGTGCGTGTAGGCGAAGTTTTCCTTGTGATGGGCCAAGCACCACTTGGCCATGATCGCGCCGCCACGGCTGACAATGCCGGTGACGCGATTGGCGGTCAGCGGCACGTAGCGCAGCAGTACGCCGGCGTGAATGGTGAAGTAGTCCACGCCTTGCTCGGCCTGTTCGATCAGGGTGTCGCGGAACAGCTCCCAGGTCAGGTCTTCGGCAACGCCGTCGACTTTTTCCAGGGCCTGGTAGATAGGCACGGTGCCGATCGGCACGGGCGAATTACGGATGATCCACTCGCGGGTTTCATGAATATGCTTGCCAGTGGACAGGTCCATGATGTTGTCCGAGCCCCAGCGAATGCCCCAGGTCATCTTCGCCACTTCTTCTTCAATGGACGAACCCAGGGCGCTGTTGCCGATGTTGCCGTTGATCTTCACCAGGAAGTTACGGCCGATAATCATCGGTTCCAGCTCAGTGTGGTTGATGTTGGCCGGGATGATTGCGCGGCCGCGGGCGATTTCTTCGCGCACGAACTCGGGCGTGATGATTTTCGGAATACTGGCGCCGAAGCTGTGCCCGGCATGTTGTTGCTTAAGCAGGCCGCTGGCGCGGGCTTCCTCAAGCTTCATGTTTTCGCGGATGGCCACGTATTCCATTTCTGGCGTGATGATGCCTTTGCGCGCGTAGTGCATCTGGCTGACGTTGGCGCCGGCCTTGGCCCGACGCGGGTTTTGCAGGTGGGCAAAGCGCAGGTAGGCCAGGTCGGGGTTATCCAGACGTTCCTGGCCGTAGCGTGAACTCAAGCAGGCCAGCCGCTCGGTGTCACCACGCTCTTCGATCCACGGCGAGCGCACATCGGCCAAGCCTTTGCGCACGTCGATGATGACATTGGGGTCGGTATAGGGGCCGGAGGTATCGTAGACCACTACAGGGGCGTTGATTTCGCCACCAAACTCAGTGGGGGTCACGTCCAGGCTGATTTCACGCATCGGCACGCGAATATCCGGGCGGGAGCCCTGCACGTAGATTTTTTGCGAGCGGGTAAATGGCTGCACGGAGCCGGAGTCGACCTTGGCCGATTCACTCAGGTGCACGGTATTTTTTAGTTTTGTACTCATCACAGGCTCTCCAACTTATCCAGGCGGTGGATTTTTGTCGGAGCGAACCTGTGACGGACGGACGCACTGGAACCAGTGCTGTGCTTGGCGCACGAGGGCTGTTCGATTGTCGAACAACATCCCGGACGAAGCACAAGAGGACTCGCCGGGGGACGAGAAATCTTGTTCCCTACGCAGGCGCTAACCTGATCAGGTTCAACGGGATCCGGTATTTACCGATCTCAGCCTTCCAACAAGGCACCCCGACAAGAACGCGGCCAGTCTAGACCATGGCGTGGGCAAATTGCCAATAGCGGTGCATTCAGCGTGATGAATGGCGTGATCGTGGGATTGTTGTGTGACGGTACGGCCACTACACTCGGGCACGGCCTCAAGGCTTGACGCCAGGCATGGCCAGCCTTAGCCTTGGGCGCTGAATTATCACCGTAATATTCTTACTAGGGATCGCCTCATGCTGCGCAAACTCTCACTGGCTGTTGCCGTGTCTTGTGCGACCAACGGACTGGTCTGGGCAGCTGAAGCGCCCTTGTCCGCCAATACCGACCTGGTCAGCGTCTATCAGGAAGCGGCGAACAACAACGCCGACCTGGCCGCTGCCCGTGCGCAGTACGGCGCGCAAAAAGAAGTAGTGCCCCAGGCCCGCGCAGGTTTGCTGCCGAATCTGTCGGCCGGCGCCGACAGCAATAACGTACGTACCCAGATCGACCAACCGGCCGCCACGGCCAACCGTGACGCCCACTCCTGGCGGGCCACCCTGAGCCAGCCGCTGTTCCGTGCCGACCGCTGGTTCCAGCTGCAAGCCGCCCAAGCCGTTAACGAGCAAGCCTCGCTGCAACTGTCGGCCTCCGAGCAGAACCTGATTTTGCAAAGTGCCGAGAGCTACTTCGCCGTGCTGCGTGCCCAGGACAACCTGGCGTCGACCAAGGCCGAAGAAAATGCCTTCAAGCGCCAGCTCGACCAGTCCAACGAACGCTTCGATGTGGGCCTGTCGGACAAGACCGATGTGCTGCAATCACAAGCCAGCTACGACACTGCCCGGGCCAACCGCATCCTGGCCCAGCGTCAGGTGGACGACGCTTTCGAAGCGCTGATCACCCTGACCAACCGCCAATACAACTCGATTCAGGGTATCGTCCACACGCTGCCGGTGCTGCCGCCGGCACCGAACGACGCCAAGGCCTGGGTCGAAACTGCCGGGCGCCAGAACCTTAACCTGCTCGCCAGCAATTACGCGGTAACCGCCGCCGAAGAGACCCTTCGGCAGCGCAAGGCCGGCCACTTGCCGACGCTCGATGCGGTTGCGCAATACGAAAAAGGCGACAACGACGCCCTGGGCTTCAGCAACCCGAATCAGTTGCCTATCCCGTACGGTGGCGATGTGTCGCAACGCACCGTCGGCCTGCGCTTGAACATCCCGATCTACAGCGGCGGCCTCACCAGTTCGCAAGTGCGCGAATCCTATTCGCGCCTCGACCAGACCGAGCAACAGCGCGAAGGCCTGCGCCGCCAGGTAGTGGAAAACACCCGTAACCTGCACCGTGCAGTCAACACCGATGTGGAGCAGGTACAGGCACGCCGTCAGTCGATCATCTCCAACCAGAGCGCGGTGGAAGCCACGGAAATCGGCTATCAGGTGGGCACGCGCAACATCGTCGACGTACTGGATTCACAGCGCCAGTTGTACGCGTCGGTGCGCAACTACAACAACAGCCGCTACGACTACATCCTCGATAACCTGCGCTTGAAGCAGGCGGCAGGCACGCTCAACCCAGGGGATTTGCAGGATCTGGCGCGCTATCTCAAGGCCGACTACAACCCGGACAAAGACTTCCTGCCGCCGGACCTGGCCAAAGCCGCTGCCGAACAGCTCAAGGCCCGCCCCGGCTATTAAGCGCACCGCCGAACCCATGTGGGAGCTGGCTTGCCTGCGATGCAGACACCTCGGTATATCTGGTACACCGAGGTGATGCTATCGCAGGCAAGCCAGCTCCCACATTGGGTTGGTGTGGTCAGTGTTTGATCAGTTTGTCCAAGCCATCCAGTAAACGCTTTAACGCGCCCTGGTTGGCCTGCATCACCTTGAGCCCAGCCTGCGCCATCTTGCGTGCGTCCTGGGGCAACTCAAACAACTGTCGCACCGCTTCGGCCAGCCCATCGGCATCGTCCACCTCTCGCAAAGCCCCGGCGTCGCGCATCATCGCGGTGATGTCGAGGAAGTTGAAGACATGCGGGCCCATGATCACCGGTTTACCCAGCGCCGCCGGTTCCAGCGGGTTGTGCCCGCCGGTCGGTACCAGGCTGCCGCCGACAAATGCGCTGTCGGCCAGGGCGTAAAGAAACAGCAATTCGCCCATGGTGTCGCCAAGCAGCACCGCGGTTTGCTCGGTGACCGGCTCACCGCTGGAGCGACGCACGGTGGCAAACCCTTGCTGCACGCAGCGCTCAAACGTCGGGCCAAAGCGCTCCTGATGACGAGGCACCAGAATCAGCAGTGCATTGGGATAGTTCGCCAGCAACTGGCGATGAGCTGCCAACACCACGTCGTCTTCACCTTCGTGGGTACTGGCGGCGATCCAGACCGGACGCTCGCTGGCGCCCCATTGTTCACGCAGGGCGGCGGCGCGGGCCGTCAACTGAGGGTCGATGCTCAGGTCGAACTTGATCGAGCCGGTCACTTCCACGGTTTCAGGCCGTGCGCCCAGGCCGCGAAAACGTTCGGCCTCTGTCTCGGTCTGTACGGCGAACAAGCTCATTTCTGCCAGCATCGGCGCCGTCAGCTTGGCAAATCGCGCATACCCTTTGGCCGAACGCGCGGACAGCCGCGCATTGGCCAGCGCCACCGGGATACCGCGCTGGGCGCAGGCATGGATATGGTTGGGCCACAGCTCGGTTTCCATGATCACCGCCAGCGTAGGCTGCACGCGGTCGAGAAAACGCTTGGCGGCGCAGGGCAAGTCGTACGGCAAATAGCAGTGCTGGATGCGCGGTTCGTTGGCAAATAGCGCCTGGATACGCTCGGAACCTGTGGGTGTCATGCAGGTGACAGTCATCGGCAGCTGTGGGTAACGCTCCAATAAGCCGCGAATCATCGGGGCGGCGGCAATGCTTTCGCCGACCGATACCGCGTGCACCCAGATCCCGCCGGGCCGCATCACCGGCAAGCCATAGGAAAACCGCTCGCCCACCCGCTTGGCATAGGCCGGCGCTTTGCGCGCACGCAACCACAAGCGTAAAGCCACCAACGGCAGCGCCAGGTAAAACAGACAGCTGTAGAGAGTTCTATTCATGGCGGCGGAGTTTATCGGCTTTTTCAGTCGATCGCCTGCAAGCACTCGGCAAAACGTTTGGCCAAGAAGCGAGCGGCGGGCCCCAGGTGCTCGTCGCGGCGCCACACCAGTTCCACCACCAGGGCGGGCGGGGTCCATTCGCTGGCCAATTCGACCATCTGTTGCTGGTAGGTCGGGTATTGCACGATATGCCGAGGCAGCCAGGCCCAGCCCAGGCCACTCATCAGCCATTCGGCCAATACGTAGAAGCTGTCGGCACGCCATACCAAGGGGCTGGCCGCCTCGCTGCCGGGGTAGACGCTGGTCTGGGTCGACATCAGCAACTGCCGAAACTGGGCCAGGTGTTGGCACGTCACGTACTGCTCCTTGGCCAACGGGTGATTGACTCCGCACACCGTGACCATTTCCACACTGCCCACCACCCTTCGCTCCAGGGCTTCGGGAATCTGGTCGTGATAGAACAACAGCCCCAGGTCCGCCTTGCGCTCCACCAGCTTGCGCGCCACATCGCCCTGAGCTGCGCTGGACAACTGCACCTCCAGCAGCGGGTAGTGCACGGCCAGCGCCTCCAGGCTGTCGAGCACAGGCTGGAACAACATCGCCTCATCCTGAGCCAGGCGCAGGCAGGCTTCCTCGCCGCGGGTCAACGACAACGCCCGGCCCGTGAGGCGCTCACACTGGCGCAGCACCTCACGCGCTTCCTCCAGCAACACACTGCCGGCCTCGGTCAGGCGCGGTTGCCGGCCGCTGCTACGTTCGAACAGGACAACGCCCAAGTCAGCCTCCAGCAGGGCAATGCCACTGCTGACCGCCGATTGCGCCTTGCGCTGCCCACGGGCCACGGCAGAAAACGAACGCTGCTCGGCGACGCTGACAAACAGCCGCATCTGCTCCAGATCCCATTGCACGCTCATGGCTCAACCCATCTCAATTCCAGATAGGTAATGACTTTACCCCATCTGGCGAACCTCTAGAATGCCGACCTTATCAAATGCGCATCACGTCGAGGATTGCCCCATGAATGCCGCCTACTACTACTTGGCCATCGCCATCTGCTCGGAAGTGATCGCCACCGTTTCCATGAAAGCCATCAAAGGCTGGAGCACCCCTATCCCGTTGCTGCTGGTGATCGTCGGCTACGGCGTGGCGTTCTGGATGCTGACCCTAGTGGTACGCACCGTGCCGGTCGGCGTGGCATACGCGGTATGGGCCGGGATGGGCATCGTGATGGTCAGCATCGCGGCGTTGTTCATCTATGGGCAGAAGCTGGATGTACCGGCGATGCTGGGGATGGGCCTGATTGTGCTGGGCGTGGTGGTGATTCAGCTGTTCTCGAAAACCGCCGGGCACTGACCGCCACTCAACAGCCTGTATACTGCGCCTCTTGTCTTGAACACTGAGGTCGCCGATGCCATCCGTTATTTCCACCGACGTTCTGATTGTCGGCGCCGGGGTTGCCGGCCTCTGGCTCAATGCGCGCCTGCGCGGCCAGGGGTTTTCCACGGTACTGGTGGAAAGCGCCACCCTGGGCGGCGGGCAAAGCCTGAAGTCCCAGGGGATCATTCACGGCGGTGCGAAATACGCCTTGCATGGCGCGCTCACCGGCGCCTCCGAAGCCATTGCCGATATGCCGCGCCGCTGGCGTGAAGCCCTGGCCGGCAGCGGCGAGCTGGACCTGTCCGGTGTGCGCGTGCTGTCCCAGGCGCATTACTTGTGGTCGCCCGGCACGATTGCCGGCAACCTCACCAGCTTTTTTGCCAGCAAGGCCGTGCGTGGCCGCGTCGATCAGGTCAAGGGCGACGAACTGCCCCTGGCGCTGCAGGACCGTCGCTTCAAAGGCAAGGTCTATCGCCTGGCCGAGCTGGTGGTGGACGTGCCCAGCCTGATCAACCGCCTGGCGCAATTGGCCGGTGACGGTCTGCTTGCTGGTCAGCACATCGAACCGTTGCTGGAGGGTGGCACCCTGGTGGGCTTGAAGGTCGATGGCCGTGAAATCCGCGCCCAACGCATAGTCCTGAGCGCTGGCGGCGGCACGGCAGACTTGCTCGCCGCCCTGGGCCATAGCCAGCCGGCCATGCAAAAACGCCCGCTGCACATGATCATCGCCAAAGGCCCCGGCCTCAAGCCGCTGTACGCCCACTGCCTGGGCGGCGGCACCAAGCCGCGGATCACCGTAACCACCCACCCGGCCGCCGACGGCAACTGGGTGTGGTACATGGGCGGCGATATCGCCGAGGCTGACGGTGTGGCGCGTACGCCGCAAGAACAGATCGCCACCGCGCAAAAAGAGCTGGCGCAACTGCTGCCCTGGATCGACATGAGCCAGACTCAGTGGGCCACCCTGCGGGTGGATCGCGCCGAGCCGCTGCAATCGGGGCTGAGCCGTCCCGATAACGCGTTCCTTGCCGAAGACGGCCGTCTGCTGGTGGGCTGGCCCACCAAACTGGCCCTGGCGCCGGACTTCGCCGACCGCGTACTCCACGCCCTGGAGCGCGACGGCATACGCCCCAGCGCCAGCGCCCCTCTGCCCGAACTGCCAACCCCGGCAATCGGCCAACCCGCCTGGGAGCAACTGTTGCCATGAGCCTGCCAACCCTGCACGACCTGCATCGCCCCCTGGGCAGCACCGGCCTGCTGGTGTCGCCCCTGGGCCTGGGCACCGTCAAGTTGGGCCGCGACCAAGGGGTGAAATATCCCAACGGCTTTCAGATCCCTGGCGACGACGACGCCCGCATGTTGTTGCGCCAGGCCCGCGAGCTGGGCATCAACCTGATCGACACCGCGCCGGCCTACGGCATGAGCGAAGAGCGCCTGGGGCCGCTGCTGCGTGACCAGCGCAAGGACTGGGTAATCGTCAGCAAGGTTGGCGAAGAGTTTGCCAATGGCGTGTCCCACCACGATTTCAGCGCGGCCCATACGCGAATGTCGATTGAACGCAGCCTGAAACGACTTGAAACGGATTTTATCGACCTGGTGCTGGTGCACTCCGACGGCAACGACTTGCATATCCTCAATGATTGCGAGGTTTACCAGACCCTGGCGCAGCTGAAGAAAGACGGCAAGATCCGCGGTTTCGGCTTCTCCGGCAAAACCGTCGAAGGCGGGGTGAAAGCGCTGGAGCAGGGCGACTGTGCGATGGTCACCTACAACCTCAACGAACAGGCTGAGAAGGCCGTGATCGACTATGCGGCCGCCCACGGCAAGGGCATCCTGGTGAAAAAGGCGCTGGCCAGCGGCCACGTATGCCTGGAACCGGGAATGGATCCAATTCAGGCCAGTTTCACCTTGTTGTTCGCGCAAACGGGCGTCGCCAGTGCTATTGTCGGGACCATTAATCCGCTGCACCTGGCCCATAACGTAGCAACTGCTGCCCGGGTCATTCGTCAACTCTGATGCCGCCCACGCGGCCGACCCCGTCGCAAGAAGGAGCCGACATGCCGCGTACGCTCATAAGAAAGAACCCCAGCAACTTCAAGACACTGCCGCTGCACG
Source organism: Pseudomonas sp. PA-1-3F (assembly GCF_021609665.1). Lineage (NCBI taxonomy): Bacteria > Pseudomonadati > Pseudomonadota > Gammaproteobacteria > Pseudomonadales > Pseudomonadaceae > Pseudomonas > Pseudomonas sp. PA-1-3F. Next base: position 51,723 of record NZ_WJZD01000004.1, read on the forward strand.
TCGAAGCCACCCCCGAAGGCCTGAGCTACCAGAGCGTCGGCATGCCGCTCAACTTCGCCCAGACCCTGCAACGGCGCAAGCCGGTCGAGGTACCAGATGCCGAACGCTTCGCCCTGGAACTGGCGAACCTCGGCGTCTCGGTACGCCTGACCCTGCACTGGCAAAACAAGGACTACTGGGTGCTGGTGCGCCAACGCCGCCAGGACCGTGGCGATGTTGTGCTCAAGCTGATCTCCGGCTACGTCCCGGCCCATGAACTGAACCTGCCGCTGCACACCGCCATCCAGGAAATTGCCGAAGAGTGTCTGCTCGAAACCCCAGAAGGCTGGCTCGGCGGGCGCTTCAACGACACCTGGCTGCCGGCGCCCTACTCCGCAGCTTTGCATTACCGCGAGGCCCTGCCGTTTCGCCTGAGCCCTTTGTCTGGGGCCGCACGCCCGGTGCGCTGCGCCACCATGCAACTGATCGAGCGGCCACGGGCCTACGTGCACCTGCCGACCGCCTCGCTGCAATTGATTTATGACCTGCGCCTGGAAGTGCCGAAGGAAGCCAAGTCCCTCAGCTTGTTTCATGTGGATGAGCGTTTGGAGGGTGACCAACTGGTGGCGCGCCTGGACCGTCAGCGCCCGGACCTGTACTTGATGCCGCTCAAAGATGGCGAGCCACTGGCAGAGTTGTACACGGTCAAGAAAGACCAACTGTACCCGGCCAGCACGCGCGGCCTCTATCTGGCGGAAAGTTTTGCCCAGCAAGAGGGATGGCTGGTGCGCGATGAGCGGATTCGCTGGAAGGATTGGCTCAGGCAGCAGGGCCTGGCAGAACCGGAAAAAGACTCCAAGCTCAAGCGCTTGACCGGCAAGGCACGGCAGATGCTGCGCAAGATCGTGCCGAAGAAAAGCTAGGGGCGAGCAGGCTCGCCCCACGGGGTATCACTCGTTGTTGCGGATCTTCTCGACAATCGCAGTGGTGGAGCTGTTTTCAACCAACCCCAGCACTTTGACCGTGCCGCCGTAGGCGCTGACGATGTCCGCACCGACTACCTGATCGACAGTGTAGTCACCACCCTTGACCAGCACGTCGGGCTTGACCTGGGCCAACAGGTTTTCCGGGGTGCCTTCGGAGAAGCTGATCACCCAGTCCACCGCGCCCAGGCCCGCGAGTACCGCCATGCGCCGGTCAACACTGTTGATCGGGCGGCCAGGACCTTTCAAGCGGCTGACCGAAGCGTCATCGTTGACCGCAACGATCAAGCGATCGCCTTGGGCGCTTGCCTGCTCCAGGTACGTCACATGCCCGGCGTGCAGGATGTCAAAGCAGCCGTTGGTGAACACAATGCTTTCGTTGTGAGCTCGAGCATCGTCAATTGCCAGCAGCAACTGCTCCAGGCCCAGCACACCGCGCTCCGAGCCTTCGGAACGCTGGATCGCACGGCGCAACTCAGGTGCGCTGATGGCTGCAGTACCCAGCTTGCCCACCACAATGCCCGCGGCCAGGTTAGCCAAGGCCACGGCGTGGGGCAGTTCCTCGCCAGCCGCGATAGACGCAGCCAGAGTAGAGATTACCGTGTCACCGGCGCCCGTAACGTCAAACACTTCACGGGCACGCGCTGGCAGGTGCATCGCCGGATGGCCCGGACGCAACAGGGTCATGCCGTGCTCGCCACGGGTCACCAGCAAGGCGCCCAAGTCGAGATCGGCCATCAGCGCCGCGCCCTTGCTCACCAGTTCGTGCTCATCAGCGCAACCGCCGACGATGGTTTCGAACTCACTGAGGTTGGGCGTGAGCAGGCTGGCGCCTCGGTAAACAGAGAAGTCCTTGCCCTTGGGATCGGCCAGCACCGGAATGTTGCGAGCCTTGGCGGCCTGGATCAACACCTGGTGATTCTGCAAGGCGCCTTTGCCGTAGTCGGACAACACCAGCACCTTGATACCGTCGAGCAGCGCGTCGACCTGGTCGCCAAGGGCCAGGGCGTCGGTGGCGAAGGGTTCTTCAAAATCGATACGCAGCAACTGCTGATGACGGCTCATGACCCGCAGCTTGACGATCGTCGGCTGATGGGCGATGCGCTGAAACAACGCACGCACGCCGGCGCCCTGCAGGCTGTTGGCCAGGCTTTCGGCCGCTTCGTCGTCGCCGGTCACCCCCACCAGGGAGGCCGGGGCGCCGAGGGCGGCAATATTGAGCGCGACGTTGGCAGCGCCACCTGGGCGGTCTTCGATTTGCTCGACCTTGACGACCGGTACCGGAGCCTCAGGGGAAATCCGTGAGGTACCACCATGCCAGTAACGGTCGAGCATGACATCGCCGACCACCAAGACAGCGGCTTGATTGAATCGCGGCATGGACAACTTCATGGAGCAACCCACATACAAAATGAACAGGGGCGCGATATTAGCACAGGGTTTGCGATGGCTTGCGACCACCGCAGGGCAAATGTGGGAGGGGATTTGCTCTCTGTAGGAGCGAGCTTGCTCGCGAGAAACTTACAGACGCCGCATTTATTCAGGAAGCGCGGGTCATCGTTGAAGTTTTTCGCGAGCAAGCTCGCTCCCACATTTCATTTACCCCGTGATGCCGGGTGGATCAGGTGATATCAGCCTGCACCGGTGCATCCAGGCCCATGGCATGCAGGCGGGCGTAATAGCCGTTCTGCGCCAACAACTCGCCATGGGTACCGCGCTCGACAATCCGCCCGTCATCCATCACCAGGATCAGGTCAGCCTTCTCGATGGTGGACAAGCGGTGTGCGATCACCAAGGTCGTGCGGCCTTGCATGACCTTATCGAGTGCCGCCTGGATATGCCGCTCGGACTCGGTATCAAGGGCCGAAGTGGCCTCGTCGAGGATCAGCAACGGCGCATTCTTGAGCAACGCACGGGCAATCGCCAAGCGCTGGCGCTGGCCGCCGGACAACAGCACACCGTTCTCACCCACCTGGGTATCGAAGCCCTTGGGCAACTGATCGATGAAGTCCTTGGCGTTGGCATCCGCCGCCGCCGCCTCAACGTCGGCACGAGGCGCACCGGCCAGGTCGCCGTAGGCGATGTTGTTGGTCACGGTGTCGCTGAACAGGGTCACGTGCTGGGTAACCTGGGCAATATGCTTGCGCAGGTTGAGCAGCTTGTAGTCTTCGATCTCGATGCCATCGAGCAGAATTTCACCGCTTTCATGGTGGTAGAAACGCGGGATCAGGCTGGCCAGGGTCGACTTGCCGCTGCCCGAACGACCCACCAGGGCGATCATCTGCCCAGGCTCGGCGGTGAAGCTGATGTCCTTGAGCACATGGCGATCGGTGCCAGGGTAGGTGAAGTTCAGGTGACGCACTTCCAGGCGACCGCTGACCTTGTCGCGTTCGAGAGTGCCGTGGTCGACCTCAACGTCTTCGTCCAGCTGTTCGAAGATGCTTTCGGCGCCCGCCACACCTTTCTGAATAGTCGAGCTGACCTCCGAGAGCTGGCGGATCGGCTTGGGCAACAAGCCCGCCAGAGTGATGTAGGCCACCATGTCACCCGCCGAGGCGTCGCCACGCAGGTACAGCACCAGGAACATCAGTACTGCCATGGCGGAGTAGATCACCAATTGCAGCGCCGGGGTGTAGATCGCCCCGGTGCGGGTCATGCGCAGTTGCTTGTTGGTGTTGCTCTGGCTGGCCTTGAAAAAGCGCTTCTGTTCGTAGACTTCGCCGCCGAAGCTGCGCACCACGCGGTAGCCCTGGATGGTCTCCGAGGCCACGTGGGTCACGTCGCCCATGGCCACCTGGATCTTCTTGCTCTGCTTGCGGAATTTCTTGCTGGCGGTACTGACCATCACGGCAATCAACGGCAGGATCGCGATCATTACCAACGTCAGGCGCCAGTTCATGTACAGCAAGGAAGCGAACAGGAAGATCACCGTCATGCCTTCGCGGATCACCACCTTGATAGCATCGGTCGCGGCCCCCGTGACCATGGTCACGTTGAAGGTGATGCGGGAAATCAGATGCCCGGAGTTGTGGTTATCGAAGTAGCGGTTGGGCAGCGTCAGCAGGTTGTTGAACAGTTGTACCCGCAAGTCGTGGACCAGACCCAGGGAGACCTTGGCCAACAGGTAGTTGCCCAGGAACGAACCAAGGCCCTGCCAGGCCGCGATCAAGATGATCAGCAGCGGCACTGCCTGCAGCAATTGCAGGTCGCGCAAAAAGGGCACGGTCGGGAACAGCACAGCTTCCGGATTGGAGAGACCGTCGACAAAGTACTTGAGGATGTAACCCAACATCGGTTGGGTCGACGCGAAAATCAGAAATCCAAGGATACTCAACGCGAACAAGCCCATATAGGGCTTAACGTAACTGAGCAGGCGGAAGTATATTTTCAAGCTCGAAGGGCTTGCGCTCGGACTGGAGTCGGTCATATCACGCGGCGTTTTGAAAAAGGAGGCTGACTTTAGCACAGCTTCTCTGTTGTACTTGCACCCGGCGTAAGCCGCGGCCCGGTTGGATCCTACCGGCGACATTACTTAGCCACTAGCTTAAGATGGTCGGCTTTCTATTTCTGGAATGGCTTTACTGTATGCACTCCAAGCGCCTTACCTATGGCTCAAATCGCGTTTTCGACTTCCTGGTCCTATGGATTTTGCCTGTTGGCTTGCTGCTGCTCCTGAGTGCACTGTTCTTTGTCGGCAATCGCAATGTACTGCACCGCATTGTCTACATCCTGTTCAGCGTACCGACCTTGTTTCTGTTGTGCATGCGCCCTCGGGAATTCAAGGACCTGCTGCGCGAGCCCCTGGCAATCGCGTTCCTGGCGTTCTCCGCCTGGGCGTTGACCAGTCTGCTCTGGAGCCCGGCGCCCAGTTCCGATACTGACCTGTTCAAGCGACCATTGAATACCTTCATGCTGTTTGGCGGCTGCGGTCTGCTGCTGCATTACCGCAACGAATTGTTCAAGCCGATCTTCTTCAGCGCTGCGGTGATTGCGCTGGTGGTCAGCCTGGGTAACCTGGTGGCGTTCGCCAAGGGTTATTCGCCCGGCATGCGCATGATCGGCGGCCTGGGCGCCCTCGACAACCCACTGCTCAGCTCGCATCTGTTTGGCTTTTTCACGGTGTACTGGCTGTATGTCTGCATGACTACCCAGCGTCTCAAGGTGCTGTGGTTCAGCGTTCCGGCCCTGGCGGTCATGACCACTGCGGTGCTGGCGACCGGCTCACGCACGCCACTGGTGGCGCTGACGCTGGCCATCCTGTGGATGAGTTTCGTAAGCCGCAACCGCCGTGCGGCACTGCTCATTATCGGCATGGCCGTGGGTGCTGCCGGACTCCTGTTGCTCCACCCCGAATTGATCACCAAACGCGGCAGCTCGTTTCGCTTCGAACTGTGGAGCATGTCTCTGCAGCTTATCGCCGAACATCCATGGATCGGGCATAGCTACGACTCGGAGCTGTTTCTCACAGTGTCGGATGGCCTTCAACTACGCGAAACCCACAGCTTCGCCCTTGGCGTGCTCTATTACGTCGGCATCATCGGTTTCATCCCATGGGCCTTCATGCTCGTTTGGGGCTTATACAAAGGCCTGCAGCAACGCGCCCAGCCGCTGTTCATCCTGGCTTCGTCACTGCTGGCCTACGGCATCGGTGCGGGCCTGACCGAGGGCGGCGGCATTCTGTCGCGCCCTAAGGAGCACTGGTTCCTGCTGTGGATTCCGTTGGCAATTATCACCGGCCTGAGCCTCGCCCAGCGCCATCGCAGCCTGCTGCGCATGCCGGTGCAGAACCTCAAGCCCGCAGCGTTTGAACAGCTTTGCAGCAACGCCCATGTGATTGAGGCCGATGGCCTGGGGCCCAAAGTTCTGCGCCTGGAGGACGGCAGTTTCCTGAAGCTGTTCCGCCCACGCCGCTGGTACACCTCCGGCAGCTTCAACCCGTACTCCGAGCGCTTTGCCAGCAACAGCGAGCAACTGCGCACCCTGGGCATTCCTACGCCGCACATCCTCGGGCTCTATCGCCTGAGCGATGCCAGCAGCGCAGTGCGCTACACGCCGTTGCCCGGGCTGACGTTGCGCCAAGCGCTGCAAAGCCTGGACAGCAGCCTGCGTGAATCACTGGTTGAGCGCTTTGGACGGTTCATGGCGCAACTGCACGAGCGCGGCGTGTACTTCCGCTCGCTGCACTTGGGTAACGTGTTGTTGATGGACGACGGTGAGTTCGCCCTGATCGACGTGGCTGACCTGCGCATCTACCCGTCTTCACTGCGTTACGCCTTGCGCCAACGTAACCTGCGCCACATGCAACGTTATCCTCAGGATCGCAACTGGCTGTTCGAAACGCATTTCGAACAACTGGTCAAAGGTTACGCCTCGGAGGCGAGCCCAGCCGCCACTGCAAAAATCCGCGAGCAGGTCCAAAGCCTGTAAACACCTGTAGGAGCGAGCTTGCTCGCTCCTACAGGGTGCGGCGTTGGTTCAGTTCTTGAGCGGCGCCAGATACAACCGCACCAGCCCGCGCAAGGTCTTGCGCCCCCAGAACTTCAAAGGGATCTGCTTGAGAACCTCCCGCGCCAACGGGCGGTCGCGGTCGGCGGTCTTGAGAAACATCGAGTTCAGGAAGTTGTAGCGAACCGCGTCATAGGCCGGGTGCTCGCTGAACTTGGCGTAGGTCTTGAGGATGTTCTGGATCATGTAGCGGTGGTTCTTGTACGTGTTGCTGGCGTGCTGGCGATACTTGGCCATCACCACGTCAAGGGCGTCAATGGTGTAGCCCGCCGCCGTGATCTTCAGTTGGATCAGCAAGTCTTCCAGGGGAATCTGCGGGTCGAAACCACCGACCTCCTCCAGCACTTCGCGACGAATCAGCATGGTCGGCGCCGGTGGAAACGGCTTGCGGTCCAGGAAGAGGTCATCGAAGTCCAGACGTCGAAACGGCACGTCGCGACGCTGTTTCTTCTCCGGGTGCAGGTTGCCATCCCCGTCGATCAGCTCGATATTGCCAGCACACATGCCCACCTTCGGCTTGCCGTCCATATACGCCACCTGGGTGGCAATACGGTCCGGCAACATGATGTCATCCGAGCCGAACGGTGCGATGAGGCTACCCTTGGCGCGAGCAATCGCACCGTTCAAGGTCGCGCTGAGCCCTTGGTTCTGCTGCACCTGGAAATCAAAGCCGTGCTCGGCCTGCAAGCGCTGGATGCGTTCGACGCTGTCATCCTTGGAGCCGTCGTCGACTACCAACAGCTCGATATTGGGGTAGGTCTGCCCCAGCACGCTAAGAATGCTTTGCTCGATGTACTGGCCATGGTTGTAGGAAGCGATGATCACCGAGACCAGGGGTTGTGGCTGATTCATGCTCTACCTACTTCACGCAAACCGGTTTCAATCAGGGTCAGGTACTTGTGCTTGAACTCATCGAGGGTGTGGTTGGCCTCCAGATAGCGGAACACCTCCTCACCCTTGGCGCGCAATTGTTCATCGCTCATGGCCAGGTAAGTGTCCAGGGCCGCAGCCAATTGTTCGACGTTGCCCGGATCATGGGACAAGCCGCCCGCGCCCTGCACCAGTGGCAGCATCGCCGGGCCGTTGGAGGCAATCACCGGCAGATGGCCGCTCATGCCTTCCAGCAAGGCCAGGCCCAGACCTTCGAACAGCGACGGCATGGTCCAGATATCGAAGCCACGCACGTACTTCATGCCGTCTTCGCGAAAGCCCAGCAAGTGCGCACGGCCGGTCAGGCCCAGGCGCTCGATGTCGGCACGCAGGTCGGCTTCGGCACGGCCGGAACCAATAATCCCCACCTGCGCCTCAGGGTATTTGTCCTTGAGCGTGGCGAAGGCTTGCAGCAGGTGGGTATGGCCCTTGATCGGCACGAGGCGGCCCAGGGCGCCGATCATCCGTGCATCCGTTGGCAGGCCCAGGGCCTTGCGCGCGTCCTCACGAGACAGCTGCAAAGCCTCGGCCTGGGGAATGTCGATCGCATTGGTGACGTAGGTGGTGTTCTCACGGGTGAACCCGCAGTTGAGGTCTACCAGGTAGTCCTTGACCGCTTCGGACACCCCGACAAAACGCCACGCCGGGCTGACCCAGCGCTGGGTCTGACGCCGACGGTAACCACGGGCGTACTCGCCAAAGCCGTGGGAGATGCCGATGCACAGCGGGATCTTCAACCAGCGGTTGAGCGACAGCATCATGTTCACCGACTTGAAGCGGTTACAGATGACCACGTCGAACTTCTGCTCGCGGCAGTACTTGTAGATCTGCCACATGGCGCCAAAGCGAATGCCCTTGAGGGACTTTTCCGGCAGCTCGAAATAATGGGAGTGCTCGGCCACGCTCAGGGGCTGGCCGGGCAGCGGGCGCCCACTGAGAAATCCGGAGGTCACCTCGAAGCGCTCAGCCGGCAGGGATTTGACGATTTGCTCACCCAAGTCCGCGAAGTCATGGGTCTTGACGTTGTAGTCCGGCTGTAACTGCAAAACCTTGAAACGAGGCTTCATAACTCTCCATGCAGCGATCTGGCTACGGGCACGCAGCCCGGTAAAAAGGGCGACAGGCGCATAACGGCCTGCCTTCAATCGGCTCTCAGTCCTGCTTCAGGACCCACAACAGCTCGTGACGGCGCACGGCCTTGCGGAAGAATTCGTTCTCGCCATAGGGCGATGGACTACGGCCCGCCAGCAGTTGCTGCAACCACCTACGCACTCGACGCTTGAACGGCGCTGGCGGCTGCAGGTCGTGCATCATGCCCAGGGCCATGGCCTTGTCCTGCTGCTGGCTCAAGGCGAGGGCGAAACTGCACGGCACCAGCTCCACAGCACCATCGAAACGTGGCGGCAGCGCCACGCCAGCGCCGGAATCGCCCATTGGCCAGCGGTCGTTATCATGCAGGTGATTGGCGTAGCCGAGCAATGTGTCGGGCTGCCACTCCAGGCCCTGCAAGGCTTCCAGCACTGCCGCGTGGGCGCAGATATGGTCGGCGTGAGGGTCAAGCAACGGCGTGGGCAAGACGATGACCTGGGGCCGCGCCTTGAGCAGCAGCGCCCGCAGGTCGGCGATCAGGTTATGCCAGGTCGGTGCACCATCAGCATCGCCAGGCAGGGCAAAACCATTGAACTGGCGGAACAGCCGCGTATCGGCCAAACCGGCTTCGCGGGAGGCTTGAGGCTGATCTGGCGCGGCCTGCATGGCTTGCAATTGCATGCAGAAGTACCCCAACTGCACGCACTGCGCCTCGGGCACGCCCGCCCAGCGGGGCACGGCGACGCTGTCCCAGGCCCGCAAACGGCCCTTGAGGCGCGCAGCTTCAGCCTTGGGCAGGCCCATGTGCTGATAATGCTCAGCTTCGATTTCACCGGCCGTCAGCGTGACGATCCAGCTTTCAGTCGCCTGGCTGTAAAGGCTGAACGCAGCCAGCTCGGCATCGTCGGCATGGGGCGCGATCACCATCACACGTTGCTGGCGATAGTCCGGCTGGCGAAAGCGCCACAGCGTCGGCTGCCCCTTTATCCGGCAAAAACGCCCGCGCAATTCGAGCTTGCCCGCGGCCAAGGCTTCGGCGGCGCCGGTCAGGTTCAGATAACGCCGCCCAGCGACGCCGCGCTCGAAGGCTTGCCGGTCCGGGCTTTGCAGGCCCAACAGGTCCACCGCAGGGTCGAAGAAACGCCCCAGCCAGGTACTTTTCAACTCAATGCCGACGATCAGGGTTTCATCCGCCGCCAACTGCGCATCCAGCAACAGCCGGCCCGCCTCCAGGCGCAAGCCGGGCTGTTCGTTGCCGGCCGGGAACGCGTACTCATAGCTGTCTTTGGGCGAGTAAAACAGGTGATCGGCAAACCAGGCTTCATGGGCGGCCCACAGCAGCACCGCAAGGATCAGCGGCAACCACCAGGCGACCAGTACGCCGGTGGCGACCAACACCAGCACGCCGATCAATAGCGCAATACGCTTGTTACGCCGATGGCGCTTGAGCAGTTGCTGTTTACGGCTCATACACTGAACACCGGCACCGGGTTGCACCAGCGCTCCTTGTATTCACGGTCGGAACGCCCGAAGGAGAAGCGCAGCGACTTGTTCGCCACCCGCGCCTGCTCCCAGGCACCTTGGGTATTGAGAAAACTCAGCACACTGCCAGGGCTGAATGCACGGGTTTCAGGGTCGACGCCGCCATTGACATACTCGGCACTGAACCACTCGTTGGACTGCACCTGATACACCAATTGCACTGCAATCGGCGCGTCGTTCAGAAACAGCACCGAGCCGAACAGGAATTCCTTGAGCAACTCCAGCACCTCGGCCAGACGCGCCGCGCCCGCCGCCGGGAAGCCCCAACGACGCTGGAACAGGTCGCAATAGATCGCCGCCAGTTCTACGCTGGAAAACTCACTGACCGCCCTTACCAAGCCGCCCGCCTCTTCCAACAGGCGCAGTTCACGCCGCTGGTTGTAGCGAAACTTCTTCGACAGGTCTTCGGGAGTACGCGCCATGGCCAATTGCTCGGCCTGGGGCTTGAGGGTGCTCACGCGCCCTTGATTGAGCGTCGACAGGTAGCGCGCACGATGACGCAACGGCAGCTGCGCATCGGCAGCAATCGGCAGGATGATCTCGGCGTTGCCCAGGTCAAACAGGCCTTTCTTGCCGCTGCGCTTGAGCACATCCTTGGACAGCGCCAGGTCGCGCCCCCAGGTGGCGATTGCCCCCTTGAGTTCACCACCGTGCTCCCAGCCCAGGTAGCGCACAGGTATCTGCGCCAGCCCGGCCAACCGCTCGATCACCTGGGGATGGGTCGCCACACTGCCGCCGTAACGCTGCCAGGCCTGGGCGTAAACCTCGGCCTCGACAGGCGCCCAGCCACGTTCACGCCAGCCCTGGAAGCGGTTCAGCATTTAAACCACGGCGTCATAAGGGTCCACGCCGTCCTTGACCACCAGGATGTCTTCCATGATCAGGTACTGCAGGTCCGAGCCGAAGAACATGTTCAGCGCGTCGGTCGGCGAGCAGATCATCGCTTCGCCACGACGGTTGAGCGAGGTGTTCAGGGACACGCCGTTACCGGTCAGCACTTCCAGCTCTTTCATCATGTCGTAGTAGCGCGGGTTGTACTCGCGCTTGAGCACCTGGGCGCGGGAAGTACCGTCTTCGTGCACCACTTCCGGTACACGGGTCTTCCACTCTTCGGCGACTTCGAAGGTGAAGGTCATGAACGGCGCAGGATGATCGACCTTGATCATCTGCGGGGCAACGGTGTCGAGCATCGACGGGCAGAAAGGCCTCCAACGCTCGCGGAACTTGATCTGGTGGTTGATGCGATCCGCCACGCCGGTCGCACTCGGGCAACCGATGATCGAACGACCGCCCAAGGCACGCGGGCCAAACTCCATGCGGCCCTGGAACCAGGCGACCGGGTTGCCGTCGACCATGATCTTGGCGATGCGCTTGGGCATGTTTTCGATCTTGCGCCAGTTCGGCTTGCTCTCGTGCTTGGCGCACGCGGCGATCACGTCTTCGTTGCTGTAGGACGGGCCGAGGTAGACGTGTTCCATCTTCTCGACCGGTACGCCACGAGCATGGGACACGTAGGCCGCCGCACCGACGGCGGTGCCGGCATCGCCGGAAGCCGGCTGTACGAACAGCTCTTTGACGTCGTCACGGGCAATGATTTTCTGGTTCAGCTTGACGTTCAGCGCACAGCCGCCGGCGAAGGCCAGCTTGCCGGTGTCCTTGAGGATGTCGCCCAGGTAGTGGTCGATCATCTGCAAGGCCAGTTTTTCGAACAGCGCCTGCATGCTGGCTGCATAGTGGATGTACGGTTCGTCGGCGATGTCGCCTTCGCGTTTCGGCCCCAGCCACTCGATCAGTTTTGGCGAGAAGTAGAACCCCTTGCCCTTCTCTTTGTAGCGGCGCAGGCCGATGACGTTGGCGTAGTCGGTGTTGATCACCAGTTCGCCGTTTTCAAAGGAGGCCAGGCGCGAGAAGTCGTATTTGCTGGCATCGCCGTACGGCGCCATGCCCATGACCTTGAACTCACCATCGAGCATCTCGAAACCGAGGAACTCGGTGATTGCGCCGTACAGGCCGCCGAGGGAGTCCGGATCGTAGAATTCCTTGATCTTGTGGATCTTGCCGTTTTCGCCGTAGCCAAAGAAGGTAGTGGCGTACTCACCCTTGCCGTCAATGCCCAGGATCGCGGTTTTTTCCTGGAAGCCCGAGCAGTGGTAGGCGCTGGATGCGTGAGCCAGGTGGTGTTCTACCGGTTCAATCTTGATTTTCTTCGGATCGAAGCCCAGTTGCTCCAGGCACCAGACGATCTTGTTGCGATAGCGCTTGTAGCGACGGTTGCCCATCAGGATCGCGTCAAGGGCGCGGTCCGGGGCGTACCAGTAACGCTTGGCGTAGTGCCAGCGCGCCTCGCCGAACAGGCTTATCGGGGCGAACGGGATCGCCACCACGTCAACGTCCGAAGGCTTGATGCCAGCCTGCTCCAGGCAGAACTTCGCCGACTCGTAGGGCATGCGGTTCTTTGCATGTTTGTCGCGTACGAAGCGCTCTTCTTCGGCGGCCGCAATCAGCTTGCCGTCGATATACAGGGCTGCGGAAGGATCATGGCTAAGGGCGCCGGACAGGCCAAGAATCGTCAATGCCACTGGGGTCTAGCCTCTTTTAGTCTGCATGCAGGCGCATCGCGCCTGAAAAAAGTGTGTTTCCCGCCGGGGCGGGAAACAGCTAAAGGGCGGGATTATAGCTTAAAAGCAGAGGGAAGCTGTTAGCGACAAGCGCCGAGAGGGGCTAGCGGAAGATCTCGATGCTGCCGTCCTTGTTCTGGCGGTAGATCGTATAAGGCAGCATCAGGGTGTCCATGACACCAGAGGCGAAAAATTCAATCGCGATGATCGGGAAGGCATTGCCTTGGCGATCCAGCAGGTTTTGGTCCTTCAGGCTTTTATCCGGTGCGGGCTCGCCATTGAGGGTACAAAAGCCGTAGATCACCCCACTGTAGATACGCGGCACGTTTTCGCAGTGGCTGCGCGACTCCTTGAGATTCTGGCTGGCCACGGCATCCGGACGGAAGACGGTATTGATCGTTCCGCAACCGGAGGCCAATAACAAGGTTGAAACCAGCAGGACTCTGAAACCACGACTCACGAACAACTCCTTTCACTAAATAGATGGGCTGGGCACGTGCTCTTATATCCATAGGCTTATGAACGGCCTGGACGCCAATAGATGCTGATATTACCGTCGGCCGATTGTCGATAAATCGTATAGGGTAAAACCACCGTATCGGCAACCGCGGACACCGCAATATCCACGAGCACGAATGGTATGAGGAACCCGGTGGGGTCCGGGGCCGCGTGCAGCATGCAAAAATCAAAGGCCACACCGCTGTACGCGCGGGGAATGGATTGGCAATAGGTTTTTACGAGCCTGAGCTCACGCGCCGTGTCGCCCTCTTTGCGCATGACGCTATTAACCGTTCCACAGCCGCTTAATAACAGCGCAGCGACGCTTATACACAGCGCAGCCATTATTTTTCTTGTCATATCCTAGCCTCGCAAACGGTCAGCCAAGCTAGCACCGAGAGATTGGCTCATTCATCTGAGAAGCGCCGCCGCATTGCGTAAGAAAAATCCGAAATGATAAAACCTACCTGACTGTTTAAACTTGCGCACTTTTTGCGCGCCTTCGCTATGCGTGCCCAAGACTCTGGCTGCCTCATGAAAAAAACGCACGCTCGCTTTTTCCTCTTGCTGCCTGGCCTGCTGGCCTTGAGCAGCACAGTGCAAGGCGATGACTCGCCACTAACCCTCGCCCCCACCGTCGTCAGCGGCTCGCGCAGCGCCAGCCCGACGTTCGATTTGCCCTATTCCGTGGACGGCATCAACCGCGAGCAGATCAGTGACGGCCAGCTCGGCATCAACGCCTCCGAAGCCCTGTCCCGCGTGCCCGGCCTGGTGGTGCAGAACCGTCAGAATTACGCGCAAGACCTGCAGATCTCGTCCCGAGGCTTCGGCGCCCGTTCAGCATTCGGCGTGCGCGGCATCAAGCTGATCGCCGACGGCATCCCCGCCAGTACCCCGGATGGCCAGGGCCAGGCCGCGACGTTCAACCTCGACACGGCCGAGCGCATCGAAGTGCTGCGCGGCCCGGCGGCGACGCTGTATGGCAGCAACGCCGGGGGCGTGATCCAGATGTTCTCCCGCGACGGCGAGGGCCCGCCGCGTATCGGCGCCGAAACCCTGGTGGGCAGCGACGGCCTGAACAAGAACCACCTCAGCGCCGAGGGCGCGGTGAATGGCGCCGGGTTTGTGCTCGATGCCTCGCGCATGGACACCAACGGCTACCGGGATCACAGCAGCGCGCGCCGCGACCAGACCTTCGCCAAGCTCAATGTCGAGCCCGATGACGACAGCAAGCTGGCATTGATCTACAGCAGCCTGGAGCAGAACGGTACGCAGGATCCGCTGGGGCAGACCTGGGCAGCTTACAAGGCAGACCCGCGCTCGGTAAGCGCCAATGCGCTGAACTACAACACGCGTAAAAGTATCGATCATCAGCAATTGGGGATGAATTACGAGCGGTATTTCGGTGGCGCGACCTTGCAGGTCAATGCCTACACCGGGAGGCGCAGTGTGATTCAGTACCTGTCGATCCCCAAGGGCACGCCCGCCAACGAACGCGGCGGTGGCGTAGTGCAATTTGATCGAAAGTTCTACGGCGGCAGCGTGCGCTGGCTGCAGCCCATCGAAAGCGCGCCTGGCGAGCTGACGATCATTACCGGCCTGGACTTCGACCAAAGCGAAGACAGCCGCCATGGCTATCAGAACTACAGCGGCAACACCCTCGGCGTGAAAGGCCAACTACGCCGCGACGAAATCGACACGGCTCGCAGCCTCGACCCGTATATCCAAGCCAACTGGGCCCTCGACCGCTGGACCCTGCAAGCCGGCGTGCGCCACAGCACGATGCAAATGGACGTTGACGATCAGTTCCTGAGCAATGGCGACGCCAGCGGCAACAAGACCTACCAGAAAAACACCCCTTCGATGAGCGTGATGTACGCGCTCACCCCCGACTTGCACGCCTACATCAGCGCAGGCAAAGGCTTTGAAACCCCGACTCAGGCCGAGCTGGCCTATGCACCGGGCAACGCCGAGGGCTTCAACTTCGGCTTGAAGCCGTCTGAAAGCACGCAATATGAAATGGGCGTGAAAGCGCAACTGAACAACACGCGGATCAACGCCGCCATTTTCCAGATCACCACCGAGGACGAACTGGTGGTGCAGCAATCCATCGGTGGCCGTACCAGCTACCAGAACGCCGGTCGCACGTTGCGCCGCGGCTTCGAACTGGGTGTTGAAAGCCAGCTGAGCGACCATTGGAGCACCAGCCTGGCCTACACCCGCCTGCACGCAACCTACGACAGCGACTTTACCAGCGGCGCCAACACCATCGACAAAGGCAACTACCTCCCCGGCGTGCCACAAACCACCCTGTTCGCCGAACTGAACTGGAAACCACGGGACTGGGTCAGCACCGCCATCGAAGGCATGTACCGCAGCAAGGTCTACGTAGAAGACACCAACCAACAACACGCCGCGCCGGCCTACAGCGTCTTCAACTGGCGCGCACGGTTTGAGCAGAAGGTAGAGCACTGGACCTTTCACCAGACCCTGCGCCTGGATAATCTGCTGGATCGTCAGTACGTGGGGTCGGTGATTGTGGGGGATGGCAATAACCGCTACTACGAAGCGGCGCCGGGGCGCTCGTGGTATGCGGGGGCTGGGGCGCAGTACCAGTTCTGAATGCAGCGCCTGGACGGGCGCCATCGCGGGCAAGCCCGCTCCCACATTTTGACCGCGTTCACAGATCAAGTGTGGGAGCGGGCTTGCCCGCGATAGGTTTAACTGCCGACACCCGCCTCTTTGGGCAACCGCTGATCAATCACGCGATACAACGCACTGCCTTGCGGCCAGTTACGCATAAACCTTGCACGGTCTTTGGCATAGGCCGGCGCAAAGCTGGCAGCGGAAGAGTGCTGACACATCGCATCCAGATCAATCATCGCCCAGTGCCCGTCGCTCCAGAACAGGTTATGGCCTTTGAAATCCCCATGACTGATGCGCTCGCGGATCAAGTCGGCAAACAACTGGTCCAGCGCCTGCAACTCGCTCTCGGGCGCCTCGCCGCTCTCCACATACGGCGCAAAGCGCTCGATGATGTCCGGCCCAGGCAGGTATTCGGTGACCAGGTAGGCGCGGCTGCGCAACCACAGGAATCGTTTCTCCAGCACCGCCAGCGGCTTGGGTGTGGCGAAGCCCAGGAAGGCCAGGCGGTTACCTTCGCGCCAGGAGTGCCAGGCGCGGCTCGGGCGCCAGAAGCGCTTGAGCCAATGGGCAAAACCCTTGATGTTGTAGCGCTTGATCACCAGCGGCCGGCCGGCCACGTCGACCTTGGCCACGCTCGCCGCGCCACCGGTCTTGTACAGGTGACCCTGGTCGAGCAACGCATCGGCCTGCTCAAGCACCGGCACCATGGCGGCTTCTTCTTCGCGGCGGATCGCACGCAAGCCAAAAGCGCCGCGCACCACACTGAACAGCGTGCATTCGCGGCCGGTCTTGTCCAGGTAGTCTCTCAAGCGCCAGGCGCTGACTTTACGCACCTGTTTTTCCAGGGCTTGCATTGGCAAGGCGTGTTCGCCGTTGGCCAGCAAGTAATACACCAGCAACTCCTCGGTAAAGGGCTCGAGGTTTTTCGGCAGTTGGGCGAAGAACACACCGAGGTTCTCCAGCACTCGATTGCGCGATAGCGCCTTGCCCGCCTCTTCGACACGAATGCCGGCGCCATCGATCAGATACAGCTTGCCATCCTTGCGTAGCAAGTTGTCCAGGTGCAGGTCTTCTTGCCACAGGCCCTTGGCATGCATCTGGGCGATCGCGCCCAGCGCTTCGGCGAGCACAGCGGTTTGTTCGTCCGCCAACGGCGGCAGGTTTTCGACGGCGAGCCAAGCGTCGGACAGGCTTTGGGCCCCCTCGATAAATTCAAACAGCAGCCAACCACCCTCGCCGTCCTGCAAGCCATCGGCCAGCAGCAACGGCGTGGTCAGGCCTTGCTCAGCCAACAGACGCACACCCGTGAGCTCACGCTGAAAATGCCGCGCCGCCTTGCTGCCCACCAATAGCTTGGCCAACACCGGGCGACCACGCCACACGGCGGCACCCACGTAGCGCTGCCCCGGCAACACCCGCAGCAGGCTCAACAATTGCAATTGCCCAGGGCCGGCGGCATCCGCCAGGTCGAGGGTCAGTGGCAGGCTGGGGGTACGCCCAGCCGATTTCAGCTCGGATAAACGCATCAGCGGTTCTCCTTGTGGCTGCGGCGCGCGGTCAGGCGCTGGTGCCAAGTGGACACCAGGGCACCGTCCTCGGGCTGCTCAAGGTACGCCGCCAGCAGTTGGCGCACCTGCGCATCCGACCATTGCGGCGCACGGCGCAGCAGCGGTTCCAGGTCCTTGACCCGGTCACGCCAGCCAAACAACAGCGGGCGGGTTTTCTCCAGGTCGATCAACTGTGCGACATACCCCTCACCGGCAGGCTGCAGGAAAATATGCTTGGGGTAAAAACAGCCATGCACCTGCCCGACGCTGTGCAGATGACGCGCCAGCTTGCCGCAGGCCAACAGGATCGCACTGTGCTGGGCTGCGCTCAATTGCGCCCACTGCTCCAGCAACGAATCCAGGTCATTCCAGCCATCCAGCGCACGGGTGAGCAGCATCGCCCGGCGCTCACCCTTGACCTTGCGCTCACCGAAGAACGCCGCTTGCAGGGCCGGGATGCCGAGCTTTCGATACAGGCTGATGTTGCGAAACTCGCGGGCAAAACTCGGCTCGCCAAACGGCCGGTGCAAGGTGCGTGTGAGGTAGTTGCTCTGGCGCTTGAGGTAGTAGCCCTGCCCCTCAAGCTCCAGGCGATACACACTGCTCCAACCGTCGCCGCTGGTGTTCGGCTCGTCCACCGCATCCAGCTGCTTGGCCCACAGGGCGTCGAAGGTCGCCAGGCCGTTGCGCTCAAGCAGAGCGCGGTCTTCAGCCGCCAGGAAGTCACTCATTCGCGTCCCTCGAAAAACTTCACCACATGGCGAATTCGCTGTTTGTCCGACGCGGTCAGGTGCGCGCGCTGGCGATATTGCAGGTAGAAACGCAGGCGCTGGGTGGCCGACAAGTGATACTTGGCGACTTTGTCCAGGCAGGCCAAGTCCTTGGTGATGCGGTACTTGAGCCAGAAGCCGCGCCAGAAATCACCGTTGGGGCAATCGATCAGGTACAGGGTGCGCTGGTCGTCCACCAGCAGGTTGCGCCACTTCAAGTCGTTATGGGTGAAGCGGTGATCGTGCATGGTGCGCGTGTATTCGGCGAGCTGGCGGCTGATGCCATCGACCCACCGGGGGTCTTTGAGGCGCTCATCGTGACGCTCGGCCAGCACCGACAGATCTTCGGTCTTGGGCAGTTCACGGGTGATCATGGCGCCACGGTTATAGGCCAGGCCCTTGCGGTCCAGGCCCCAGGCCACCACGTCGGCGGTGGGGATGCCCCACTTGGCGAAACGCTTGAGGTTCTGCCATTCGGATTTCACCCGCGGCCTGCCCAGGTAACGACGCAGGCCCTTGCCGGCACCTACGTAGCGTTTGACGTAATAATTGACCCCGCCACGCTCCACCCGAATCACTTCCGACAACGGGTCGCGGGTCAGCCGCTCGCCTTGCAAGGCGAACACCGCGTCCAGGCTTCCAAAGTCATCCGCCAGGGCGGCGTAGGCAGGTTCCAGATTCCAACCCGCCATCAGATCGCATCCCCATATCGTTGTTTACGCGCATACAGCTTTGCTGCCATGCGTTCCAGCGCAGACAACAGTGCGGTTTGCTCCGCCAGGATCTGGCGCAGCGGCTGCTGGAAATAGGCCTTGAGAAAACGCAGCTTGTCGCGCTGGGTCAAGCCGATCTCCAACGCGGAGTAATACAGGCCGGCCAAGTCTTTGTTGCGCCAGCGCACCGGGATCGTCGCACGCACCTGGGCACGGTGCAGGTCGATCACCGACAGCTTGAGGTTGTCGACACTGATGGGCCGGTCGGTGTGCAGCAGGAAATGGCAGAGGTAGCAGTCACGGTGGTTGACGCCGCCCCGGTGCATCGCGCCCACGGTACGCGCCAGCTCAAGGGTCAAGGCATGCTTGATGGCCGGCACGGGCGGTTGCTTGACCCAGTCCAGGGTCAGGTCTTCCAGGCTGATGATGGGGGTCAGTTCCTGGGTGATGATGAACGAGTGCTGGTCGGCCGGGTTGCTGCCTTTTTCACCGAACGCCACGGCGGTCATGGTCGGTACGCCAAGCGCCTGCAAGCGCTGGATCGCCACCCACTCCTGGCCCGCGCCCAACACCGGCAATTTGGCAGTAACCAGGTTCTTGAGGATTTCGCCCCAGCCGATCCCACGGTGGATCTTCACAAAATAAGGCTGGCCCTCGACCACCGTACGCAACGTACGGCGAGCGGCCAGCTCGCGGAACACCTGGCCTTCCAGCTTCTCGACCTCGGCGAACGCATCGCGTCCGGCCCAGAGGGTCTTGAAGGGTTCGGCTAGAATCAACTTCATCGGTTTGGCTCCGCCAGAATCAGGTCCGCAGCGTACTGCGGCATGCTAAAGAGGTCGGCCGTCTCGGCGAAGGCCAGACCATTGCGACTCCAGGTCGCACGCGCTTGTGGGTCGTCGAGCATATCGACCAGATACTGGTTGAGCTGGGTTTGCTCGAACGGCTCGTCCAACACCCGGCCGCTCTGGGCCTTGTCGATGTAGAACGCGTAGCCGCACACCTGGCTCACCAGTACCGGGAGGCCGGCGACCACCGCTTCGACCAGCACCATGCCGGCCGCCTCGTTGTACGCGGGGTGAATCAACAGGTCCGCCCCCAGCAGGAAACGCGGAATATCATTGCGGCCCTTGAAGAACTGCACCTGGTCGCCCAGGCCCAGCGCCGCGCTCTGCAATTGGAATACTTTGGGGTCGTCCTGGCCGATTACAAATAGCCGGGTACGTTTCTTCAGCCGCGAAGGCAGTGCGGCCAGCGCCTTGAGGCTGCGGTCGACGCCCTTGGTCTTGAACCCCGAACCGATTTGCACCAACAGCAAATCGTCTTCGGCCAAGCCGAATTCAGCGCGGAACTCGGCGCGGATCTCGGCGGCGTTCGGCGGGGCGCGGCGGTCGCGGGCAATACCCGGTGGCAACAGGTGAAAACGCTCGGCCTGGGTGCCGTAATACTGGGTAAACAGCTGTTGCTGATGCTCGGACAACACCATGATCTGCGTCTTGGCGTTTTTATCGAACACGGCGCGCTCGTATTCGGCAAAGTGCTTGTAGCGCCCGAACCAGCGATACATCGGGTTGCGCAGGGTCTGGGCCTTGTCCTCGAACACACCGTCGGCGGCAAAGTACAGGTCCAGCCCCGGCATCTTGTTGAAGCCCACCACGCGGTCCACTGGGCGCTTGGCCAGGTCGGCCTGGATCCAGGCGTAGAGCTTTTCGTTGCGGCGGTGGTTGACCAAGGCCTTGACCGGCGCCACCAGCACCTCAAAGCCTGGCGGGATATCGCCTTCCCAGATCAGGGTGTACACCCGAATGCTGTGGCCGCGCTGCTGGCATTCCAGGGCGATGCGCATGAAGTCGCGCTGCAGGCCACCGAAAGGAAAGTACTTGTACAGAACAAAAGCCAGTTGCATCAGTGCTGCTCCTCGGCCAGTAACAACGTGCTCAGCCGGCTTGCGACACGCTCAGGGTTCAAGCGCGTGAAGCACAGGGGCGACTCGCGGGCGATGTCGAACCGCCGCAGGTCGTCGGCAGTGGGTTGATAAGTGCACTGTTTTTGCAGGCAAGGCGCACACGGCCAGTCGCTGGCCAAGTGAATCTGGCCCTTGCCGTAGGCACCGGTGAGGCCTGGGTTGGTGGGGCCGAACAGGGAAATGGTCGGCACGTCCAATGCCGCCGCCAAGTGGCCAAGGCCGGTGTCGACGGCCACGCAGGCACGGGCGCTCGCCAAGACACGGGCAACGCCCGCCAGGTTGAGCTTGGGCAACACTTCGGCGTTGGGCAGGCCGAGGGCCAGGCGTTCGGCCCGCGCCTTTTCGGCGGCGTTGCCCCACGGCAGCTTTACATCGACGCCCAAACGGCCCATGCGTTCGGCCAGCTCGCGCCAATAGGCTTCGGGCCAGTGCTTGGTGTCCCAGGTAGTACCGTGCAGCAGCAATACGAACGGTTTTTTCGGCGGCAGGCCAAGCAGCTTTTCAACGCTCAGGCCGTAGTCGCCCAGGCGTTGGGGCAGGTCGTAGCCCAGCGCCACGGCGAACAGCTGGCGCAAGCGCTCCACCGCATGCTGCCCACGGGCCACGGCCAGGCGCCGCGAATAAAAGCGCGCAGCCAGAGGTTCACGCGCAGAATCTTTGTCGAAGCCGGCGATGGGCGCCCGCACATAGCGGGTCAGCCAGGCGCTTTTGAGCAAGCCCTGGGCATCGATCACCAGGTCATATTTGGTCGACTGCACCGCCTGCTTGAAGCGCCGCCATTCACCGCTCTTGATGGTTTGCCAGAGGTTCTTGCGCCAGCGGCGAATCGCTACCGGGATGACCTTGTCGACCGCCGGGTGCCAGGTTGGGATTTCGGCAAAGCCTTCTTCCACCACCCAGTCGAACCGAATGCCGGGAATCGCCCGGGCTGCATCAGTGAGGGCCGGCAAGGCATGGATCACGTCGCCAAGGGATGAGGTCTTGATTACCAGAACCCGCAACTCAGTGAACCTCGACCACGTCGCCCTGCAAACGCTGCAAGGCATCGGTTACCGGCTGGGGCAGCAACTGGCGCAGGCAGTTGTAGTGGCCGAAACGGCAGGTACGCTCAAAGCACGGGCTGCAATCCAGGCCCAGGCGCACCACTTCGACCTTGTCGGCCAACGGCGGAGTGAAGCCTGGGGATGTGGAGCCGTATACGGCCACCAGCGGACGGTTCAGCGCCGCCGCCACATGCATCAGGCCGGAATCGTTGGACACCACCGAGTCGGCGCACGACAACAGGTCGATGGCCTCAGCCAGGGACGTGTCGCCACTGAGGTTCACCGCTTCTTCACGCAGGCCGGGTATAAGGCGCTGGCGAATGTCTTCGCCCACCGAATGATCGTTCTTGGAACCGAACAACCACACCTGCCAGCCTTCGCGGATCTTGGTATCAGCGACTTTGGCGTAATGCTCCGACGGCCAGCGCTTGGACTCGCCAAACTCGGCGCCCGGGCACAAGGCCAATACGGGCCGATCCAGAGTGAGGCCGAACTTGGCCAGCGCCGCGTCACGGGTCACCGGGTCGATCTGCAAGCTGGGGCGCGGGTACGGCTTGGGCAGTTCAGCGCCCGGCTCGTAGGCCAAAGCCATAAAGCGTTCGATCATCAACGGGTAACGGGCTTTATCCAGGGTGCGCACGTCATTGAGCAGCACATAGCGAAACTCGCCGCGCCAGCCGGTGCGCTTGGGGATACCGGCAAAGTACGGCACCAGCGCCGACTTCAGCGAGTTAGGCAGCAGGATCGCCTGGTCGTACTGGCCCGCCATGGACTTGCCGATGCGTCGGCGGGTCGCCAACTCCAGGGCACCGTGGCCGAGCGGGAAGCTCAAGGCCTTGCGCACCTCGGGCATGCGCTCAAGGATCGGCCGGCTCCACTCAGGGGCGAGCACGTCGATCTGGCAGTCTGGATAGCGCAGGCGCAGGCACTGAAACAGTGTCTGTGCCATCACCATGTCACCGACCCAACTGGGCCCAACGATCAGAATATTCATGTAGTTTCCACAAACGATGCGGGGAGGCCTATGCCTCCCCGCCTCGATAATGACTGTAGATCGCGGTGCGCCAGGGAGCATCTTTATGTGGGAGCTGGCTTGCCTGCGATCGCATCACCTCGGTATCCCTGATAAACCGAGGCGCCTGCATCGCGGGCAAGCCCGGCTCCCACATCAATCCGCATCCCATATAAAAATTGGCGTCGCCAATCAGTCGAGTTTCAATTTAAGCCCAGCGCCTGCCAGATTCGCATCACCTGTCGCCGCTCGTCGGCGAACTGGTCCCCGGCTACCGTACCGGCCTCGTTCTGCAAAGCCTGGCGGTGCGCGGCTGAGCGGTAAGCCTTGTACACTTCACGCAGCAAATGGGCATCGGCGGCGGGCATCAGCCCGACCTGCTCCAGGCCCTCCAGAATGCGGATATTGTCGGTGTAGCGCAGCAACGATGGATGTTGCGCAGACCACGCCAAAGCCGCGTATTGCACCATAAATTCAATATCGACGATACCTCCGGCGTCCTGCTTGAGGTCGAACAGCGCCGTGGCCTCGAAGGCATTGGCGCCCCTGCCGGCCGTCGTGGCCTTGGTGCCCAGGTTGTCACGCATCTTGGCCCGCATCTCGCTGACCTCCTGGCGCAGCTTCTCCAAGTCCCGCTCACGCCCCAACACGTTAGCCCGTACCTGCTCGAACGCCTGGCCCACGTCCAGGCTGCCCACCAGTACCCGCGCGCGGATCAGGGCCTGATGTTCCCAGGTCCAGGCTTCATTTTGTTGATAGCGATCAAACGCCCCCAGGGAACTCACCAACAAGCCGGATGCGCCGGAAGGTCGCAGGCGCATGTCCACTTCATACAGCTGGCCGGAGTTGGTCTGGGTGGTCAGCAGGTGAATGATGCGCTGGCCCAGGCGTGTAAAGAATTGCGCGCCATCGATCGGCTTGGCACCGTCCGTCTCGGCCTGGGGGTCGCCGTCATGGATAAACACCAGGTCCAGGTCCGAACCATGCCCCAGTTCGATACCGCCGACTTTCCCATAACCGACAATGATGAACCCAGGATCGCACAGGGTGCCGTCCAGTCGCTGCGGCGAGCCGTGACGGGCGACCGTCTGGCGCCAGGCCAGGGCCAGCACTTGTTCAAGAATCGCTTCGGCCAGCCAGGTGAGGTAGTCGCTGACCTTCATCAACGGCAGGCTGCCGGCGATTTCGGAAGCGGCCACCCGCAGGCGGTGCGCCAGCTTGAAATGGCGCAAGGCTTCCATTTGTTGCTCAAGGTCATCTTCGGGAATGCGCGTGAGGCGCTCGCGCAACTCAGCGGCCAGTTCCGGCGCCAGCGGCGGCTTGAACAAGCGGCCTTCGTTGAGCAATTCATCCAGCAACAGCGGGAAACGGGTGATCTGCTCGGCGATCCACGGGCTGGCTGCGCACAATGTCAACAGGCGACGCAGGGCGTCGGGGTTCTCGGTCAGCAACACCAGGTAGGCCGAACGCCGGGCCACGGCTTCTACCAGCGGCAATACGCGTTCCAGCACCAGGTCCGGGTTGGCATGTTCAACGGCCTGGGCCAGCAGGCGCGGGATAAACGCATCCAGGCGCTCACGCCCCAGGCGCTGCATGGCGCGCAACTGCGGGCTGGCGCGCAGGCTGGCCAACGCCTTGAGGGCCTTGGGGGCATCGGTGAAACCACCTTCACTCAGTTGACGGCACGCCGCGTCGTCATCCTGGGATTCCTCCCACAGTGGCAACCATTCACCACCGACCACCAATTCGCTTTCTTCGCCTTCTTCCTCATCAGGGTCGGCAATCACCTGGCGAAAGTGCCAGTCCACGCGACCACGCCAGTACATCAGGCGCTCGTGGAACGCGGCCCAGTCACTGAAGCCAAGCATAAAGGCAATGCGCGCCTGGTCTTCGGGGCTGTCCGGCAGCATTTGCGTCTGGCGGTCGGCAATCGCCTGGATCGCATGCTCGGTGTAGCGCAGGAACTCGTAACCGCTGCGCAGCTCGCTGATCACCGCTGCGGGCAAATAACCCTGGCCTTCCAGCGTGCCCAGCACGTTCAACAGCGGGCGTTGCTGCAGGCTGAGGTCGCGGCCGCCATGGATCAGCTGGAATGCCTGCGCGATAAATTCCACCTCACGAATGCCGCCTGCGCCCAGCTTGATATTGTCGGCCATGCCCTTGCGCCGTACTTCCTGCTGGATCAGTTGCTTCATGGTGCGCAGCGCTTCGATGGCCGAGAAGTCCAGATAACGGCGGTAGACAAACGGGCGCAGCATGTCGAGCAGTTGCGCGCCAGCCGCCTGGTCGCCGGCCACCACCCGCGCCTTGATCATGGCGTAGCGCTCCCAGTCCCGGCCCTGGTCCTGGTAGTACTGCTCCAGCGCGTTGAAGCTCAGCACCAGGGCGCCGGCCGAACCGTAGGGGCGCAGGCGCATGTCGACGCGGAAGACAAAACCGTCGACGGTCATCGGGTCCAGGGCCTTGATCAGTTTTTGACCCAGGCGAATAAAGAACTCCTGATTATCCAGGGCGCGCTTCACGCCCACCGTCTCGCCGCCCTCGGGGTAGGCGAAGATCAGGTCGATATCCGACGACAGGTTCAGCTCCACTGCACCGAGCTTGCCCATGCCGAGGATGACCATGTGCTGCGCCTCGCCGCTGCGTGCGCCGGTCGGCGTGCCGAACTGGGCGCAGTGGCGCTGGTACAGCCATTGATAGGCCTGGTCGATGCAGGCGTCGGCCATGTCGGACAGATCGCGACAGGTTTGCACCAGGTCGGCCTGGCGTGTGAGGTCGCGCCAGATGATGCGCACCTGCTGGCGCGTGCGTTGGCGGCGCAGCACGCGGCCCAGTTCATCTTCTGTTTCGGCCTGTTGCACGGCACCGGCTATCTGGCTGCACAGCTCGCCGGGCGCAAACCCGCGGTCCAGCTCGCCCCAGGCCACCAGCTCCAGCAACATCAAAGGGTCACGAACACCCTGTTCAATGACGAAATCACTCGCGGCGCACACGCGGGCAAAGTCGGCCCACCGTTGCGGCGTCCACGCAGAAAGGCCATGATCGTCATCCAGCGCGGCCACCGCGTCACGAAATGACTGCTCGGCCCGGTTGGCGTAAGGCAACAGAATGGCCGGCAGTTCGGCCAGCGTTGGAAGGCTCATGGTCTATCCTTGATCGGCGTGTAAATGGCGTGTAGTTGTGAAGGCAAGAGCCATGCTCGGTGAAGGACTGTCGAACAAAGGTTAGAAATAGCTGAAATTAAATTAATCTTGGCAGGCAACATCAAAGTTTCACCTTTTCTTGTTCGCAATAGACCAACAATAACGATTATGCTCACCAGCAAGACCGAGCCATACGCTCAGTCTTGTGTAGTTTTACTACTCGTATATACATTCGAAAGGCTGAAATGGCCGACGATTTGTAGTAAAACTACAGGACGCCGAAGCAACCTTCGGCCATCCAAGAATTTATGTCGTCTGCCCACAAGGCCAGTCGCAAACTTCAGGCAACCGATTCTGGTAGCCTTTCCGCCCTGGAGCAAGCCATGCAAGACCTCGATCCCGTCGAAACCCAGGAATGGCTGGACGCCCTGGAATCGGTTCTCGACAAAGAAGGCGAAGACCGTGCTCACTACCTGATGACCCGTATGGGCGAACTCGCGACCCGCAGCGGCTCGCAACTGCCTTACGCCATCACTACGCCATACCGCAACACCATCCCCGTTACCCACGAAGCACGCATGCCTGGCGACCTGTTCATGGAACGCCGCATTCGCTCGCTGGTACGTTGGAACGCCATGGCGATGGTAATGCGCACGAACTTGAAAGATTCGGACCTGGGCGGTCACATCTCCAGCTTCGCTTCCAGCGCAACCCTGTATGACATCGGCTTCAACTACTTCTTCCAGGCCCCGACCGACGAACACGGCGGCGACCTGATCTACTTCCAGGGCCACACCTCGCCAGGCGTCTACGCCCGTGCGTTCATGGAAGGTCGCATCAGCGAAGAACAAATGAACAACTTCCGCCAGGAAGTCGACGGTCAGGGCCTGTCGTCCTACCCTCACCCTTGGCTGATGCCTGACTTCTGGCAGTTCCCGACCGTTTCCATGGGCCTTGGCCCGATCCAGGCGATCTACCAGGCACGCTTCATGAAGTACCTGGAAGCCCGTGGGTTCATCCCGGAAGGCAAGCAGAAAGTCTGGTGCTTCCTGGGCGACGGCGAGTGCGACGAACCGGAATCCCTGGGCGCCATCTCCCTGGCCGGCCGCGAGAAGCTCGACAACCTGATCTTCGTCATCAACTGCAACCTGCAGCGCCTCGACGGCCCGGTTCGCGGCAACGGCAAGATCATCCAGGAACTCGAAGGCGTGTTCCGCGGTGCTCAGTGGAACGTGACCAAAGTCATCTGGGGCCGTTTCTGGGACCCACTGCTGGCCAAGGACGTCGACGGTATCCTGCAACGCCGCATGGACGAAGTCATCGACGGCGAGTACCAGAACTACAAGGCCAAAGACGGCGCGTTCGTTCGCGAGCACTTCTTCAACACGCCTGAACTCAAGGCCATGGTTGCCGACCTGTCCGACGACGAGATCTGGAAGCTCAACCGTGGCGGCCACGACCCGTACAAGGTCTACGCGGCGTACCACGAAGCGGTCAACCACAAAGAACAACCCACCGTCATCCTGGCCAAGACCATCAAGGGTTATGGCACCGGTGCCGGCGAAGCGAAGAACACCGCGCACAACACCAAGAAAGTCGATGTCGACAGCCTGAAGTTGTTCCGCGACCGCTTCGACATCCCGGTCAAGGACGAAGAGCTGGAGAACCTGCCGTTCTTCAAGCCAGAGCCAAACAGCGCCGAAGCCCGCTACCTGAGCGAGCGTCGCAGCGCACTGGGCGGCTTCGTGCCACAGCGCCGCGCCAACAGCTTCAGCGTACCGACGCCAGACCTGAGCACCCTCAAGGCTATCCTTGACGGCTCGGGCGACCGTGAAATCTCCACCACCATGGCCTTCGTGCGCATCCTGGCGCAGCTGGTCAAGGACAAGGACATCGGCCCGCGCATCGTCCCGATCATTCCGGACGAAGCCCGTACCTTCGGTATGGAAGGCATGTTCCGTCAGTTGGGCATCTACTCCTCCGTCGGCCAGCTCTACGAGCCAGTCGATAAAGACCAGGTGATGTTCTACAAGGAAGACAAGAAGGGCCAGATCCTCGAAGAAGGCATCAACGAAGCAGGCGCCATGAGCTCCTTCATCGCTGCCGGTACTTCGTACTCCAGCCACAACCAGCCAATGCTGCCGTTCTACATCTTCTACTCGATGTTCGGCTTCCAGCGTATCGGCGACCTGGCCTGGGCCGCTGGCGACAGCCGCACCCGTGGCTTCCTGATCGGCGGCACCGCCGGCCGCACCACGCTGAACGGCGAAGGCCTGCAACACGAAGACGGTCACAGCCACATCCTGGCTGCCACCATCCCGAACTGCCGCACCTTTGATCCAACCTACGGCTATGAGCTGGCGGTGATCATCCAGGACGGCATGAAGAAGATGACCGAAGAGCAGCAGGACGTTTTCTACTACATCACCGTGATGAACGAGTCCTACCAGCAGCCAGCCATGCCGGCCGGTGTGGAAGAAGGCATCATCAAGGGCATGTACCTGCTCGAAGAAGACACCAAGGAAGCGGCGCACCACGTACAGCTGATGGGCTCCGGCACCATCCTGCGTGAAGTGCGTGAAGCGGCGAAGATCCTGCGCGACGAGTTCAACGTCGGTGCCGACGTGTGGAGCGTTACCAGCTTCAACGAACTGCGCCGCGACGGCCTGGCCGTGGAGCGCAGCAACCGCCTGCACCCTGGCCAGAAGCCAGCCAAGAGCTACGTCGAAGAGTGCCTGGCCGGCCGTAAGGGTCCAGTCATTGCCTCTACCGACTACATGAAACTGTTTGCTGAACAAATTCGCCAGTGGGTCCCGTCCAAGGAATTCAAAGTCCTGGGCACCGATGGTTTCGGCCGCAGTGACAGCCGCAAGAAGCTGCGTCACTTCTTCGAAGTCGACCGTCACTTCGTGGTGTTGGCAGCCCTGGAAGCCTTGGCTGACCGTGGTGAGATCGAACCCAAGGTGGTGGCTGACGCTATCGTCAAGTTCGGGATCAACCCGGAAAAACGCAACCCACTGGACTGCTGAGGAGATTTTTTGTGAGCGAACTCATTCGCGTACCTGACATCGGCAGCGGTGAAGGTGAAGTAATCGAGCTGTTTGTGAAGGTCGGCGACACCGTCGAAGCCGACCAGAGCATCCTGACCCTCGAGTCGGACAAGGCGAGCATGGAAATCCCTGCTCCCAAGGCCGGCGTGGTCAAAAGCCTGAAAGTGAAGCTGGGCGACCGTCTGAAAGAAGGCGACGAACTGCTGGAGCTGGAAATCGAAGGCGCTGCTGATGCAGCCCCTCCGGCCGCCGCTGCACCTGCACCTGCTGCTGAAAAGCCTGCCGCTGCCGAGGCTGCTCCAGCCCCGGCCGCTGCACCTGCCGCCGCGACCGTCCAGGACATTCACGTCCCGGACATCGGTTCGTCGGGCAAGGCCAAGATCATCGAGCTGCTGGTCAAGGTCGGCGACACCGTTGAAGCCGACCAGTCGCTGATCACCCTGGAGTCCGACAAGGCTTCCATGGAAATCCCATCGCCGGCTGCCGGCGTAGTGGAAAGCATCGCGGTCAAGCTGGAAGACGAAGTCGGCACCGGTGACTTCATCCTCAAGCTCAAAGTACAAGGTGCTGCGCCAGCCGCCGCACCAGCACCGGCTGCTGCTCCGGCTGCCAAGGCTGAAGCGGCACCTGCCGCTGCTGCCCCTGCTCCGGCCGCAAAAGCCGAAGCTGCACCAGCCCCCGGGGCTGCTGCGCCTGCGCCAAGCGGTGCCAAGGTTCACGCCGGCCCAGCCGTGCGTCAGCTGGCCCGTGAATTTGGCGTCGAGCTGAGCGCTGTTGCAGCCAGCGGCCCTCACGGCCGTGTGCTGAAGGAAGACGTGCAGGTTTACGTCAAAGCCATGATGCAAAAAGCCAAGGAAGCTCCGGCTGCCGGCGGCGCTACCGGTGGTTCGGGCATTCCGCCGATCCGTACCGTGGATTTCAGCCGCTTCGGCGAAATCGAAGAAGTGCCGATGACCCGCCTGATGCAAATCGGCGCGGCAGGCCTGCATGCCAGCTGGTTGAACATCCCGCACGTGACCCAATTCGACCAGGCCGATATCACCGACCTGGAAGCGTTCCGCGTTGCGCAGAAAGCCGTGGCCGAGAAGGCCGGCGTGAAGCTGACCGTGCTGCCACTGCTGCTCAAGGCCTGTGCACACCTGCTCAAGGAACTGCCGGACTTCAACAGCTCGCTGGCGCCAAGCGGCAAGGCGATCATTCGCAAGAAGTACGTGCACATCGGCTTTGCGGTCGACACCCCGGATGGCCTGCTGGTACCGGTCATCAAGAACGTCGATCAGAAGAGCCTCCTGCAACTCGCTGGCGAAGCGGCTGCGCTGGCTGCCAAGGCCCGCGACAAGAAGCTCACCCCGGACGACATGCAGGGCGCCTGCTTCACCATCTCCAGCCTCGGCCACATTGGCGGCACTGGCTTCACGCCAATCGTCAACGCACCCGAAGTGGCGATCCTGGGTGTGTCCAAGGCCACCATCCAGCCTGTGTGGGACGGTAAAGCGTTCCAACCCAAGCTGATGCTGCCACTGTCGCTGTCCTACGATCACCGTGTGATCAACGGTGCTGCGGCTGCGCGCTTCACCCAGCGCCTGAGCCAGCTGCTGAACGACATCCGCACCATCCTGCTGTAAGTCGCGGGGCCTTCCTGTTACCTGGAAGGCCCTTGCCACACCGATTTCCGAGCGCCACGCTCGTACCTCAACCCCGCCACTTGGCGGGGCTTTTTTTGCCTGCCTTTCGTAGGAGCGAGCTTGCTGTGACGAGGGAGCTTGCTCCCGCTGGAGTGCGAAGCGCTCCCAAGATTTTGGGGCCGCTGCGCAGCCCAGCGCAAGCAAGCTTGCTCGCCACACGCAAGCACCCTACCTGCGTCAACGCACCATCGATCACCCCAATTACAGAAATCCCTCGCGCGGCCGATAACAGGCTTATAGCACTTAGCCTTCATCCTCTCTTGTCACTGCGTCCTGCATGATGCAACCTTGCCGCAGTCGACAGTCAAGAGGGCGTGAGCCCAGCGCAGTGCGCATTTTCCCAAGCGAGCTTCCCCATGAAAAGCCAACCCGATGTCGCCCGTATGGCGGCCGAGGTAGTGACGCAATTACCGGTGCCTTCGCGCCTCGGTATGCTGCGTTTCGAGCGGCTTAATGAGGCAAGCTGGGCCCTGCTCTACCTCGATCCCAATTGCGAACGCCAGTTTGGCCTGCCGGCGGTTGAACTCTGCGCCTTGATCGGCACGCCCTACGCCAGCCTGATGGAACCCCAGGCGCGCTACCAGTTGCACGATGCGATCCAGCAGCAACTGGCCCACAGCCCCCATTATCTGGTGCGCTACAACCTGCACACCCATGACGGCCCGCTGAGCGTGCTGGAGATGGGCGAGGCCTACAAACAACATAACCGCCACCTGGTGCGCGGCTACCTGATGGTGGTCGAGGGGCTGTTCAGCGAGACCAGCGCACCCGCCCCGACGGTCGACCTGGAAAACCAGAACAGCCGCCTGCAAATCGCCCTGGAGCTCAACCAGCGAGCGCAGCAGGAGCAGTTGCAACATCTGGAGCGAGTGCGCGCCCAGCAAGAACTGATCCTGCTGCTGGCGCGCCAACGCTACACAACGCCAAATTCCCTGCAAGAAGCCGCTGAACTGATCACGCGCAGCGCCTGCGACATTTACCAGATCGACTGCGCCAGCATCTGGAACCTCGAAGGCCATCATCTGGTACCGATCTCTGCCTATCACCGCGCCGATCAACAACACCATCTGCCTGAAGCCATTGATGCCAGCGGCTTCCCGGATTATCTGGAGGCCCTGCACTCCAGCCGCGCCATCGACGCCACCCACGCCCTGCGCGACCCACGCACCCGGGAAATGGCCGAAAGCCTGCGCGCCAAGGACATCCACGCGATGCTCGACGCCAGCATCCGTGTCGACGGCCAGGTCGTCGGCGTGCTGTGCCTGGAGCAAGGTGGCAGCCCGCGCGCCTGGCAGTCCGATGAGATCGCATTCGCCGGCGAGCTGGCAGACCAGTTCGCCCAGGTCATCAACAACCACAACCGCCGCACTGCCACCAGCGCCCTGCACTTGTTCCAGCGCGCCGTGGAGCAAAGCGCCAACGCGTTTTTGCTGGTCAATTGCGACGGCGTGGTGGAGTACGTCAACCCCAGCTTCACCGCGATTACCCAATACAGCGCCGAAGAAGTCCACGGCCATCGCCTGGCCCAACTGCCAGCTCTGGAGAACCTCAGCGAATTGCTGTTCGACGCGCCTTCGGCCTTGGCCAAAAGCAACAGCTGGCAAGGCGAGTTCAAGAGCCGCCGCAAGAACCTGGAACCGTACTGGGGCCAGCTGTCGATTTCCAAGGTGTATGGCGACAACCGCGAGCTGACCCACTACATCGGCATCTACGAAGACATCACCCAGACCAAGCTGGCGCAGCAGCGCATCGAACGCCTGGCCTACACCGACAACCTGACCAACCTGGGCAATCGCCCCGCGTTCATTCGCAACCTCGACGAGCGCTTTGCCCGCGACAGCGACAGCCCGATCAGCCTGCTATTGGTGGACATCGACAACTTCAAGCGCATCAACGACAGCCTCGGCCACCAGACCGGCGACAAGTTGCTGATCAGCCTGGCGCGCCGCCTGCGCAACAGCTTGAGCAGCGGCGGCAGCCTGGCGCGTTTTGCCAGCAACGAATTCGCGGTGCTGTTGGACGACGCCGACCTTGAGACCGGCCAGCAGGTGGCCAGCCAGTTGCTGACCACCCTCGACAAGCCGATGTTCGTCGACAACCAATTGATCAGCGTCACCGGCTCCGTGGGCCTGGCCTGTGCGCCGCTGCATGGTCGCGACCCACAGACCTTGATGCGCAACGCCGGCCTGGCCCTGCACAAGGCCAAGGCCAACGGTAAACACCAGGTG
Source organism: Pseudomonas sp. PA-1-3F (assembly GCF_021609665.1). NCBI lineage: Bacteria > Pseudomonadati > Pseudomonadota > Gammaproteobacteria > Pseudomonadales > Pseudomonadaceae > Pseudomonas > Pseudomonas sp. PA-1-3F. Next base: position 84,670 of record NZ_WJZD01000004.1, read on the forward strand.
CAGGTGTTCACCGAAGCCCTGAATGCCGAGGCCAGCTACAAGCTGTTCGTGGAAAACAATCTGCGCCGTGCCCTGACCCAGAACGAGCTGGACGTGTTCTACCAGCCCAAGCTATGCCTGCGCAGCGGTCGCCTGCTGGGCATGGAAGCACTGTTGCGCTGGAACCACCCGGAAAAAGGCATGATCCGCCCCGACCAGTTCATCAGCGTGGCTGAAGAAACCGGGCTGATCATCCCCATCGGTAAATGGATCGCGCGCCAGGCCTGCCGCATGAGCCGCCAATTGACGGCCGCAGGCCTGGGCAACTTGCAGGTGGCCATCAACCTGTCGCCCAAGCAATTCTCCGACCCGGACCTGGTGGCCTCGATTGCCACCATCCTCAAGGAGGAACAGCTGCCGGCCAACCTGCTGGAGCTGGAGCTGACCGAAGGCTTGCTGCTGGAAGCCACCGAAGATACGCGCCTGCAACTGGACCAGCTCAAGAGCTTTGGCCTGACCCTGGCGATGGACGACTTCGGTACCGGTTACTCGTCGCTGAGCTACTTGAAAAAATTCCCCATCGACATCATTAAGATTGATCGCAGCTTTATCCATGAAATCCCGGACAACCAGGACGACATGGAAATCACCTCGGCGGTGATCGCCATGGCCCACAACCTCAAACTCAAGGTCGTGGCCGAAGGCATCGAAACCGCTGAGCAGTTGGCGTTCCTGCGCCGGCACCGTTGCGACGTGGGCCAGGGCTACCTGTTCGACCGCCCGATCCCGGGTGCCGAGCTGATGCAGAGGCTTAAACGCTACCCACGCGGGCCAATCGCCTGACAGCGCTGTAACACTCGGGCACACTGGCTGTCTGACAATTTACTGTTACTTAACCTGACGAGAGGACTGATCATGGTCTTGCGCTCGGAAATTCTGGTGAACAAAAACGTGCTGCCTACTCAAGAACAAGCGTTGCCTGGTCGTGAAACCCCGATGAAGTTGCCGGAAACGCACTTCGTCAACGGCAACCCACTGCTGGGCCCGTTCCTGGATGACGTCGGCTTTGCGATCTTCGGCCTGGGCTGCTTCTGGGGCGCAGAACGCAAGTTCTGGCAGCGCGACGGCGTGGTCAGCACCGTGGTCGGCTACGCTGGCGGCTTTACGCCTAACCCCACTTATGAAGAAGTCTGCTCGGGCCTGACCGGCCATAGCGAAGTGGTGCTGGTGGTGTATGACCAGGCCAAGGTGAAATACGAAGACCTGCTGAAAATGTTCTGGGAACTGCACAACCCGACCCAGGGCATGCGCCAGGGCAACGACATCGGCAGCCAGTACCGTTCGGTGATCTACGCCACCACGCCTGAGCAACTGGCGGCAGCCAAGGCCAGTGCCGAGGCGTATCAGCAAGAGCTGAGCAAGGCCGGCCTGGGTGAGATCACCACGGAAATCGAAGAGGCCCCGACGGTGTACTTCGCCGAGGCGTATCACCAGCAGTACCTGGCGAAGAACCCCCAGGGCTACTGCGGGATCGGCGGCACGGGCGTGACCTGCCCGATCTGACCCTTGTGCCATGATCATTCCCACGCTCCGCGTGGGAATGCCGTACTGGACGCTCCGCGTCCGCTTTTAACATCGTGACGCGGAGCGTCACAGGCTGCGTTACCACGCGGAGCGCGGGAACGATCGGTTACTCGGCGATCAGCCAATCCATCTGCCAGCCACCCTGGGTCTGGCCCAGTTGCTTGGACAACCATGGCAGCAACTCACGCAATTCCTCTTCCAGGCCCCACGGCGGGTTGGCAATCGCCAGGCCCGAGCCGGTGAGGGTATTGGGCGTGTCCAGCGGATGCACCAGCAACTCCACACGCAGCAGCTTCGGCGCACCGGTACCGGCCAGGTCTTGGTAGAAACGGCGCAACATGCGCTGGTCTTTCACCGGGTACCAGATCGCCGCCACCGTCTGGCGCATACGGCTAACAGCCTCCTTGAGGGACGCGGCGCAACGCTGCATTTCGTCGAGTTTTTCAAACGGCGGGTCGATCAGCATCAGCCCGCGCTTTTCCGGCACCGGCAGCAAGGCCCGTGGTACATGCCAGCCCTCGCCCAGGTGCACTTTGACGCGGCGATCACCCTTCATGTTGTCCTTGAGCAGCACGCCATCTTCCGGGTGCTTCTCATTGAGCAGCACACGGTCCTGGGGCCGTGTGAGGCGGCGCGCCAGTTCCGGCGAGCCCGGGTAGTAGCGTAACTGGCCATCCGGGTTCATCTCGTGCAACACGCGCATGTAGTCGGCGGTCAGCGGCGGCAGGTCGCTTGCGCCCCACAGGCGGGCGATGCCTTCCAGGTACTCACCGGTGCGGTTGGCCTGGTCGCCCTGCAAGTCATACAAGCCAATGCCTGCGTGAGTGTCGAGGTAGGCGAACGGCTGTTCCTTGCGCGACATCAGGGCGATGAGGCGGGTCAAGGTCAGGTGTTTGAAGACATCGGCATGGTTGCCGGCGTGAAAGGCGTGACGATAATTCATGGTTGCTCCTGCGCAGAGGGCGAAGTTTACCTTCTACCGGTGCAAAGGTGCAGGGCCGCATGGCGGGCGGCACGGAAGTGACGCTATCGCCAGGGGCTCAACTGAGCTGCGAGGCAAGGTAATCAGCCAGTGCACCATGGCTGATTTGCGGCCTGCGTGCGAAGTAGGCGACTTTATGCTGCAAGGTTGCTGGCGTAAACGCGGTATAGAGGTCAGGACGCTGCTCTTGGAGCCATTGCAGCAGGTTGTCGACCAGCACCTGCGGTGACTGCTGCGCCATATGCTTGAGCAACGATTCCGGCACCTGCCACCAGGGGCTGGCTGGGGCCGCAGTGACTGGTTTGGCCGCCACCGACAGCGGCTGGCCGTTGATCAAGTAGCGCTGGAACACTGGCAACACGCGCCCGGCCTCGTCGCCTAATGACTGCAACATCGGCAAAAGGTGCGCGCCATCCCAGAAACGCAAAAACACCGGCTGGTTTTCAGAGAGGTACACCTGGGTCAAACCCTTAAAATGCGCGATCACCACCTCCAGCGGGCTGGACGAGACCGCCAGCCAGCCCCAATCCGGCGCTTGGGTGGTGGCTATCCAATCGAGAAAGGCACTGCTCGGCTCAACGACGCCAACGTAGGGCATGACCTCATCCCAGTCAGCGTAGGCCGTGCCCGCCCAGATCGGTCGCGGCATCTTTGCAGCGGCCGTGGCTTGCCAGGCGGCGAGCGGCTTGGCGTCGCTGGCATTGCCCAGCACGGCGTACAGCTGTTCATCAGGCTGCAACGGGTATTGCGCCAGCCAGGCATTGGGCGTCAAGAGCGCGGGCATCAGGACGCACTCCGTGTATGGGCGTCGATGTCGCACTGGCCGTTCTTGCAGCGCTCGCATTCTTCGCAGAACGGCGCGCTGCGTTTGAGGCTGAACACTTGTGCACGGCTTAACGGCGCGGGAACCGCTGCCAATACAGCCTCTTTCAACCCAGGCATTAACGGCGCCGGCGTCGGGGCAGGCGCGCTGCCGAGCTGGATCGGCACACTGCTGAAAATCCCGCCCGCTGACAATGTGATCGACTGCCCACCCGCCTGGATCGTCACGCTGGCACCCGCATCAATGATGATGCTTTGCCCGGCCCCCAGCGCAATGATTTGCCCGGCACGCATGTGCTGCGAACCGCCAACCACCAGATGGTCATCCTGCTTGAGCTCGGTCAAACGGTTGCCGTGGGTGATGCGCTGCTCCTGGCCCTGCAACTCATGGCGCGACTCGCCACCCACCTGCACGCGACGCTGGTTATCGACCTGTACCTGTTGATCATGCAGCACATGCTCGGTCCAGTCCCGCTGGGCGCGCAGGTAGATTTCTTCGGCGCCCTTGCGGTCCTCGATACGCAGTTCGTTGTAGCCACCACCGCCAGGGCTGCTCTGGCTACGCCAGAGACTACGGGTCTTGTCCGCGGGCAGGTCGAGGGGCACAGGCGTGGCGGCGTTGGGCAGGCACCCCACCACCAGCGGCATATCCATGTCGCCATTGACGAACCCCACCAGCACTTCCATGCCCACCCGGGGTATCAGCACCACGCCATAACGGTCATGGGCCCAGCCACTGGCGACCCGCAGCCAGCAACTGGAATGGTCGTTGTGCTCGCCGACACGATCCCAGGCCAGTTGCACCTTGACCCGGCCGTATTCGTCACAGTGAACCTCACTGTCAACCGGGCCGGTGACCACTGCACTTTGATATCCCGATACCGTCGGGCGCGGCTGCTCCGGCAAGGGCGGACGAAACACCGCATCCCATGGCGCGGCGACAAATGCGTTGCGATACCCTTGGCGCAGTTCCCCTCCGTCCTCCTCGGTGACCGCCTCCTCAAGCACCTGAGGCTGCTTGCCTTCATGGCGCACCTGCGTCACCAGCCACAGGTCGTTCCAGTCCTCACGGGGGTGCTCACGCAACTGCAGAAACCGGCCACTGGCCAACGCCGGCTCATCGGCCTGGCCATGGGCACTACGATAGTCGCTGCGGTACCGCTCCAGGCCACGCTGGGCGAGGCATCTGCCTTGGGCTCGGTCGGAAAAGTTGCCGGGGTAGCGCTGCGCTTCAAGCTTGGGCAATGACTTGTCGACGGCTGCGCTTTCCAGCTCGACATGGGGTTTGCGAAAGTCGTAATCGCGAAGACTCAACGCCGTGGTGCAGGTCGCCAATTGCAAGGTGAAGCGCTTGATCGCAGGGTTAGCGGCGACCATTCCCGAACCAGGCCGGTACGGCGTGGGCTGATCTGCCTGGGCAAATACGGTCTGGTCATCGCCAAACACCAGCAGATGCCCTGCGGGGGAATGCTGGAAGTGATAGTGAATACCCAGCTCGGCACACAGGCGCTGGATGAACGCCAGGTCGCTCTCGCCGAACTGCACGCAATATTCACGCTCAGGGTAATCACCGCTCAACCGGAACTCGAAGCGGTCACTGTGAATCCCCTGCCCGGCCAGCACTTGGGCAACAATCTGCGGCACCGTCTTATGCTGAAAAATGCGCTGGTGGCTGCTGTGTGCCAGGTACGCCAGATGCGGCGCAAGGCTGAGCTGGTAGCGCGTCAGGCGCCGGCCCGAGTCGCCCTGGGCAACCCGATACACCAGGCCGTGAACGCCATGCCCCTGATCGTCGAAGCCCAAGTACACCTGGCGATGCAGCAAGCCCTCCAGGTCGATATCCGGCTGCTCGCTGACCAACTCAAGTTCAAAACGATAGGGCTGGCTGATGGCCTCGGTGCCGTCGAACGCGAACACCTCGAAATCACTCGGCGCCCCATCCAGGGCCAGGGTAAATGCAGGTTGGTTGGCAGGAGCGAACATCCGGTGTTTCTCTGCGAAGGGTGGGCGGTCGATTCTGCACCAGCCGTTCGCCTTGCCGAGCGCTGCCTCGGCAAATAAGTAAGGTCCTACGTGAGCACCGCTGGAACCCACGAGCATCGACGGCAATTGCACCAATCAGCCCACACAAAAAAAGGCCCAGTGTCCTTCGGACGTGGGCCTTTCTTGTTCGTTCAGCAGGCGTTAAACGCCCAGCGAATTACTTGTTCAAGTTGTAATCTTTTTCCGCAGCATCAAAACGCTCGACCATGCCCACCGTCGGTGCGCCCATCTTGCTCACGAAGTAGATCGCCAGGCTGGCGAAGATGAAGCCTGGGATGATTTCGTACAGGCCCAGCAATTCGAAGTGCTTCCACACGATCACGGTGATCGCGCCGACCAGGATGCCGGCCAGGGCGCCGTTGCGGGTCATGTGTTTCCAGATGACCGAGATCAGTACCACAGGGCCGAAGGCTGCACCGAAACCGGCCCAGGCGTAGCTGACCAGGCCCAGTACGCGGTTTTCCGGGTTGGCGGCCATGGCGATGGCGATCAAGGCCACTACCAGCACCATGATGCGACCGACCCATACCAGCTCAAGCTGGGAAGCGCCTTTGCGCAGGAACGCCTTGTAGAAGTCTTCGGTCAGGGCGCTGGAGCACACCAGCAGTTGGCAGCTCAGGGTGCTCATCACAGCCGCCAGAATGGCCGACAGCAACACACCGGCAACCCATGGATTGAACAGGATTTTGGCCAGCTCGATAAACACACGCTCTGGGTTTTCAGTCACCGGGCCTGCCACTTCCGGGTGCGCCGAGAAGTAAGCGATACCGAAGAAGCCCACCGCCACGGTGCCGCCCAGGCACAGGATCATCCAGGTCATGGAGATGCGACGCGCCTTGGCGATCGACTTAACCGAGTCCGCCGCCATGAAACGCGCGAGGATGTGCGGCTGGCCGAAGTAGCCCAGGCCCCAGCCCATCAACGAGATAACGCCGATGAAGGTGGTGTTTTTCAGCATGTCGAAGCTGGTCGGGTCCTTGGCTTCAATGGCCAGGAAGGTGGTGTCTACGCCGCCGGTGGCCAGCAGCACGATAATCGGCGTGAGGATCAGCGCGAAGATCATCAGCGTGGCTTGCACGGTGTCGGTCCAGCTGACTGCCAGGAAACCACCGATGAAGGTGTAGGCAATAGTCGCCGCAGCACCGGCCCACAGCGCGGTCTCGTAGGACATGCCGAAGGTGCTTTCGAACAGGCGGGCGCCGGCGACGATGCCGGAGGCGCAGTAGATGGTGAAGAACACCAGGATCACCACGGCGGAGATGATCCGCAGCAGGCCGCTTTTATCTTCGAAGCGGCTGGAGAAGTAATCCGGCAGGGTCAGGGCGTCGCCGTTGTGTTCGGTCTGCACGCGCAGGCGGCCGGCCACGAACAACCAGTTGAGGTAGGCACCGACGATCAGGCCGATGGCAATCCAGCTTTCCGACAGACCGGACATGTAGATCGCGCCCGGCAAGCCCATCAACAGCCAGCCGCTCATGTCGGAAGCACCGGCGGACAAGGCTGTCACCACGCTACCGAGGCTGCGACCGCCCAGGATGTAATCGGAAAGGTTGTTGGTGGAGCGATAGGCCATCAGGCCGATCAGCACCATTGCTGCGATGTAGATCACGAACGTGATCAGGGTTGGATTACTAACGCTCATAGGAGTGACGCCCTGGCTTTGTTTTTATGTAGCGACGGTCATGGGGACGGCCACCCGTGGATAACCGGATAGACGAACCTGCATGCCGCGCATTTATGACTGGCGTTTCCCCAGGAAAGCCGCCAGCCGATGAACCCACCCAGAGGGTTGGTTGCACCTTGGTGCGCGAATGCTATTCAACAAAGCAAATAAGGTGCAACCAGTTTCTGCCGATTAAGTTGCACCCAAGTGTGTTTTAGGACAAACGCGCTTTTTTTGCTCCTTTTCGGAGCAAGAACAGCCGATCTCAGAAGCAAATGCACCAGCGCGAAGCGGATTCGGTCGTGTGTTTATTTTTTTCCGATCAAGCGTCGAATATTTAACCAACAAAAGGGTTGCACCCGGTTGCACCTCAGGATGGGCAAAGCTAATCTTGCCGCCAGCAGATGCCACTCGGTAGTGGCACCCATGAGGATAAAAAAATGGCAACGACCACCCTTGGGGTCAAACTCGACGACCCGACCCGCGAACGCCTGAAGGCCGCCGCGACCTCCATTGATCGCACGCCGCACTGGCTGATCAAGCAGGCGATTTTCAATTACCTGGAGAAACTCGAGGGTGGTGCAACCCTGTCCGAGCTCAATGGCTTGAGCACCAAGGAGGCCGATGATGCCGGCGAGGTCCAGGCCGACCACGCCCACCAGTGCTTCCTTGAGTTCGCCGAGAGCATCCTGCCGCAATCGGTATTGCGTGCCGCAATCACCGCCGCTTACCGCCGCCCCGAGCCGGAAGTGGTACCGATGCTGATCGAACAGGCGCGCCTGCCGGCACCGATGGCCGAAGCCACCAACAAGCTGGCCGCGAGCATTGCCGAAAAACTGCGCAATCAGAAGAGTGCCGGCGGCCGTGCCGGTATTGTTCAGGGCCTGCTGCAAGAATTCTCCCTGTCGTCCCAGGAAGGCGTGGCGCTGATGTGCCTGGCCGAAGCGCTGCTGCGCATCCCGGACAAAGGCACCCGCGATGCACTGATCCGCGACAAGATCAGCACCGGCAACTGGCAGCCGCATTTGGGCAACAGCCCATCGCTGTTCGTCAACGCCGCTACCTGGGGCCTGCTGCTGACTGGCAAGCTGGTGTCCACCCACAACGAAGCAGGGCTGACCTCGTCCCTGAGCCGCATCATCGGCAAGAGCGGCGAGCCGATGATCCGCAAGGGCGTCGACATGGCCATGCGCCTGATGGGCGAGCAGTTCGTCACCGGCGAAACCATCGCCGAAGCCTTGGCCAATGCGAGCAAATTCGAAGCCAAGGGCTTCCGCTATTCCTACGACATGCTCGGTGAAGCCGCACTCACCGAACACGACGCCCAGAAGTACCTGGCCTCGTACGAACAAGCCATTCATTCCATCGGCAAAGCCTCCCATGGCCGTGGGATCTATGAAGGCCCGGGCATCTCCATCAAACTCTCCGCCCTGCACCCGCGCTACAGCCGTGCGCAGTACGAGCGTGTGATGGATGAGCTGTACCCGCGCCTGCTGTCGCTGACTTTGCTGGCCAAGCAGTACGACATCGGCCTGAACATCGACGCCGAAGAAGCCGACCGCCTGGAGCTGTCCCTGGACCTGCTCGAGCGCCTGTGCTTCGAGCCGCAATTGACTGGCTGGAACGGCATCGGCTTTGTGATCCAGGCGTACCAGAAGCGTTGCCCGTATGTGATCGACTACGTCATCGACCTGGCCCGCCGCAGCCGCCATCGCCTGATGATCCGCCTGGTAAAAGGCGCGTACTGGGACAGCGAAATCAAGCGCGCCCAGGTCGAAGGCCTGGAAGGCTACCCGGTCTACACCCGCAAGGTGTACACCGACGTTTCCTACATTGCCTGCGCACGAAAACTGCTGTCGGTGCCGGAAGTCATCTACCCGCAGTTCGCCACGCACAACGCCCACACCCTGTCGGCTATCTACCACATCGCCGGTCAGAACTATTACCCCGGCCAGTACGAGTTCCAGTGTTTGCACGGCATGGGTGAACCGCTGTACGAACAGGTTGTAGGCAAGGTTTCCGAAGGCAAGCTGAACCGTCCGTGCCGTGTATACGCGCCGGTTGGTACCCACGAAACACTGCTGGCCTATCTGGTACGCCGCCTACTGGAAAACGGCGCCAACACCTCGTTCGTCAACCGTATCGCTGACCAGTCCATCTCGATCCAGGAACTGGTAGCCGACCCGGTGGCCAGCATCGAGCAAATGGCAACCCAGGAAGGCGGTTTCGGCCTGCCACACCCGCGCATCCCTTTGCCGCGTGACCTGTACGGCAGCGACCGCGCCAACTCGGCCGGTATCGACCTGGCCAACGAACATCGTCTGGCCTCGCTGTCCTGCGCCCTGCTCGCCACTGCTCACAACAACTGGAAAGCCGCACCGATGCTCGGTTGCGCCGCCAGCAATGAAGCGGCACAACCAGTGCTGAACCCATCCGACCTGCGTGACGTGGTCGGCCAGGTACAGGAGGCCACCGTCGAAGACGTCGACAACGCCATCCAGTGCGCCATCAGCGCCGCACCGATCTGGCAGGCCACCCCGCCCGCCGAACGCGCTGCCATCCTGGAACGCGCCGCCGACCTGATGGAAGGCGAGATCCAGCCGCTGATGGGCCTGCTGGCCCGCGAAGCCGGCAAGACCTTCGCCAACGCCATCGCCGAAGTGCGTGAAGCCGTGGACTTCCTGCGCTACTACGCAGTGCAGGCGCGCAACGACTTCACCAATGACGCCCACCGCCCATTGGGCCCAGTGGTGTGCATCAGCCCGTGGAACTTCCCGCTCGCCATCTTCAGCGGCCAGGTAGCTGCAGCGCTGGCTGCCGGTAACCCGGTGCTGGCCAAGCCTGCCGAGCAGACGCCGCTGGTGGCTGCCCAGGCCGTACGCATCCTGCTTGAAGCTGGCATTCCGGAAGGTGTGCTGCAATTGCTGCCAGGCCAGGGCGAAAGCGTCGGTGCCCGTCTGGTGGGTGATGATCGCGTCAAAGGCGTGATGTTCACCGGTTCCACCGAAGTGGCGCGCCTGCTGCAACGCAATGTCGCCGGTCGCCTGGATGCCCAGGGTCGCCCGATTCCGCTGATCGCCGAAACCGGTGGCCAGAACGCGATGATCGTCGATTCCTCGGCGCTGACCGAACAAGTGGTGATCGACGTCGTATCGTCGGCCTTCGACAGCGCCGGTCAACGTTGTTCGGCCCTGCGCGTACTTTGCCTGCAGGAAGATTCGGCAGACCGTGTGGTCGAAATGCTCAAGGGCGCCATGGCTGAATGCCGCCTGGGTAACCCGGAACGCCTGTCGGTCGACATCGGCCCGGTGATCGACGCCGAAGCCAAGGCCGGCATCGAGAAACACATCCAGGCCATGCGTGACAAAGGCCGCAACGTTTACCAGGTGGCGATTGCCGACGGTGAAGAGATCAAGCGCGGCACCTTCGTGATGCCGACCCTGATCGAGCTGGAAAGCTTCGACGAACTGCAACGCGAGATCTTCGGCCCGGTATTGCACGTAGTGCGCTACAAGCGCAAAGAGATCGACCAGCTCATCGGCCAGATCAACGCTTCCGGCTACGGCCTGACCCTGGGCGTACACACCCGCATCGACGAGACCATCGCCAAGGTGATCGACAACGTCAATGCCGGTAACGTCTACGTCAACCGCAACATTGTTGGCGCCGTGGTCGGCGTGCAGCCGTTCGGCGGCGAAGGCCTGTCCGGCACTGGCCCGAAAGCCGGTGGCCCGCTGTACCTGTACCGCTTGTTGTCGACTCGTCCTACCGATGCAATCGAGCAATCCTTCATACGCGGCGACAAGTTGGCCGCGCCGGATGTGCGCCTGCGTGATGCCATGAGCCAATCGCTGACCGCCCTGAAAACCTGGGCCGACGGCAATAAGTTCAGCGAACTGAGCGCGTTGTGCACGCAGTTCGCCGCCCAATCGCAGAGCGGTATCACCCGCCAACTGGCCGGCCCGACTGGCGAGCGCAACAGCTACGCCATCCTGCCGCGCGAGCACGTGCTGTGCCTGGCCGAAGTGGAAGGCGACCTGCTGACCCAACTGGCGGCGGTATTGGCCGTCGGTGGTTCGGCGGTATGGCCGGAAACCGAGCTGACCAAGGCCTTGTTCCCACGCCTGCCTAAAGAGATTCAGGCGAAGATCAAGCGCGTGGCCGACTGGTCCAAGGACGACGTGGTGTTTGACGCTGTGCTGCATCACGGTGATTCCGACCAACTGCGTGCGGTGTGCCAGCAAGTGGCGCAGCGCGGTGGGGCAATTGTCGGGGTGCATGGCATGTCGCAAGGCGAAACGGCGATTGCGCTGGAGCGTCTGGTGATCGAGCGTGCGTTGAGCGTTAACACTGCTGCAGCGGGTGGTAACGCCAGCCTGATGACCATCGGCTAACTGATACAACGCGGCTGATCGCGGCTGATCGTTCCCACGCTCCGCGTGGGAATGCAGCTCAAGGACGCTCTGCGTCCAGAAGCGTGACGCGGAGCGTCACAAGAGGCGTTCCCACGCAGAGCGTGGGAAAGATCTCGATGCCTCGCCAGCGTTCTGCCCTTCTATCACTTAAATCAATCTTGCTATCCACCCTCCATTCGCGGACTTAGACTCAGGCCAATTCCTTCAAAGGTACGCCGCCATGTCCGAGACGCTGCTCAGTTCCCGCAATCTGGCTTTCGAGCTGTACGAAGTCCTCGATGCCGAGGGCCTGACCCAGCGCGAGCGGTTTGCCGAACACAACCGCGAAACCTTCGATGCCGCGATCAGCACGGCGCGCAACATCGCAGAAAAGTACTTCGCCCCTCACAACCGCAAGAACGACGAAAACGAGCCACGCTATGAAAACGGCCAGGCGATCCTGATCCCCGAGGTCAAACCCGCCGTGGACGCCTTCCTTGAAGCCGGCTTCCTCAACGCAGCACGCAGCTTTGAAGCAGGCGGCATGCAACTGCCGACCCTGTTGTCCCAGGCTTGTTTCGCGCACTTCCAATCGGCCAACGCCGCCTCGACGTCCTACCCGTTCCTGACCATGGGCGCCGCCAACCTCATTGAGAGCTTCGGCACCGAGGAGCAGAAACAACGCTTCCTGCAGCCAATGATCGACGGGCGCTTCTTCGGCACCATGGCCCTGACCGAGCCCCATGCCGGTTCCTCCCTGTCGGACATTCGGACCCGTGCAGAACCCGCGGCTGACGGCAGTTATCGGCTCAAGGGCAACAAGATCTTTATCTCCGGTGGCGACCATTCGCTGTCGGAAAACATCGTGCACATGGTGCTGGCCAAATTGCCGGACGCTCCCGCAGGCGTGAAGGGCATTTCGCTGTTTATCGTGCCCAAGTTCCTGGTCAACGATGACGGCAGCCTGGGCGCTCGCAACGATGTGCTGCTGGCGGGGCTGTTCCACAAGATGGGCTGGCGCGGCACCACGTCCACGGCGCTTAACTTCGGCGATAACGGCAACTGCGTCGGCTATCTGGTGGGCAAGCCGCACCAGGGGCTGAGCTGCATGTTCCAGATGATGAACGAGGCACGCATCGGCGTGGGCATGGGCGCGGTGATGCTCGGTTACGCCGGCTACCTCTACTCCCTGGACTACGCCCGCGAACGGCCCCAGGGGCGCCTGCCTGATAGCAAAGACCCGAGCACCGTACCGGTGGCGATCATCCAGCACGCCGACATCAAGCGCATGCTACTGACCCAGAAAGCCTATGTGGAAGGCGCCTTTGACCTCGGCCTCTACGCGGCGCGGCTATTCGACGACACCACCACCCTGCAAACCGACACCGAGCGCAAGCAAGCCCACGAACTGCTGGACCTGCTTACGCCGATCGTCAAATCCTGGCCGTCGGAGTTCTGCCTCAAGGCCAACGAGCTGGCGATCCAGATTCTTGGCGGCCACGGCTACACCCGCGAATACCCGGTGGAGCAGTACTACCGCGACAACCGTCTGAACCCCATCCATGAAGGCACCCACGGCATCCAGTCCCTGGACCTGCTCGGGCGCAAATTGGCGCAGAACGGCGGCGCCGGTTTAAAGCAGTTGATTCGCCTGATCGCCGAAACCGGAGCCCGGGCGCAAAAGCACCCTTCACTCACGGCACTGCGAGAGCCTCTGGAGCAACTGGTAAACCGGCTGCAAAGCGTCACGATTGGCCTGCTGACCGATCTCGCCCAAGGCAAGGTCAACAGCAGCCTGGCGAACTCGGCGCTGTACTTGAAAGTGTTCGGGCACACGGTGATTGGCTGGCGCTGGCTGGAACAGGCGATCCGCGCCGAAGAAGGGCTGGCCAAGGGGGAAGCGGCTGACGCGGCCTTTTATAAGGGCAAGCTCCAGGCCGCCCGGTACTTCCTGACCTGGGAAGTACCGAGCTGCCATCATGAACTGGCGATTCTTGAGGCACGCGACGATACGTGCCTGGGCATGCAAGACGAGTGGTTCTAAGGCTGACCGATCACCTTGGAGATCACATCGACCGTGGCGCTGACTTGCTCTTGGTAACGGTCGAGTTCCTGCTGGTGAGCCTGTTGCATTTCAATCTGCTCGGCGCACAGGTTCAGCGCGGCCAGTACCAATAGCTTGTCACCGATCAGGGTCGGGTACTTTTTCTTGGTAACCGCCAGGGAGGCCTTGAGCATGGTCACGGCATGCATCAGGGTCTGATCTTCGCCGGCCGGTGCCTTGATCGAGTAATCCTCTCCGAGAATCGAAACGACCTTTATGCCCTCACTCATGCGCTGACAGGCCCTGCACTTACACGCTCAACCAGCGCCTGAATGCGGGCGGCGGTGGCGCCGTGCTTTTCTTCCTGTTCCATCAGGTTCAGTTGCAGGCTGTCGTTTTCGTCCTTGGCGCGGGCCAGCTCGGCCTTGAGGGATTCGTTGCTGCCCAGCAATTCTTGATTCTGCTGTACGAGGTCGCTGACCAGTTGTTCCAATTGGCTGAGGGATGCTTCTAACATTTTGATTTCTCGGGCTTTTAAAAAGGGCGGTGACGATAAAGAAAATTCACCTCGGATGCCAGGGTTATCCCTGGCCGCGCAGCCCGATGATGCAAGGCCGGGCCGCACTTTCGAGCCTTAGTGACTGCATTTACCCGATCTGGTTCCTGAACTCACCCAACCCCTGGTCCGATGCGACAAAAGCGCGCGCCCCCTTAAGACTTTAGTCGCATGGCCGATAAGGCGGGCACACCTCGTCTCATGGCCGCATGGATAGCGCCTCCCCCAGGACTCCAGCATGTCTCTTCGTAATATGAATATCGCCCCGAGGGCCTTCCTCGGCTTCGCGTTTATTGGCGCCTTGATGTTGTTGCTCGGTGTGTTCGCCCTGAACCAGATGAGCAAAATTCGTGCAGCCACCGAAGACATCACCTCGGCCAGCGTGCCCAGCATTCGCGCCCTGGATGAATTCACCCAACTGACCCTGCGCCTGCGCGTGCTGTCGTACCGCTTGCTGACCAACCGCGAGCCGGATGTACAGCAAAAGACCCTGGAAGCCTTCGAACTGCGCAATCAACAGATTCGCACAGCCCAGGACATCTACGAAAAACTGATCACCAGCACCGAAGAGCGCAACGCTTACAACGAGTACGTGCGCCTGCTGGGCCAGTACCGCCAGATTGAAGAGCGCATGAAGAGCCTGTCTCGCGCCAATCAGGTCAACGAGCTGCGCAGCCTGCTCAACACCGAGTTGCTGGACAACTCCGAGCAGGTCAATGCGGTCTTGACCCGCTTGCTGGATATCAATAACGACGACGCCAACGCCACCAACCAGCGCGCCAAAGACCAATACGACATGGCCTTTGACCTGGTGGTAGGCCTGCTGGTGATTGCCACGGCGCTGACCTTGCTGTTTGCCTGGTTGCTGACCCGCAGCATCACCCTGCCCATCGCCCAGGCGCTAGAAGCCGCCGAAGAAGTGGCCGAAGGCAACCTGACGCGCCCGATCAGTGTGGACGGCAACGACGAAGCCGGGCGCCTGCTCGCGGCCATGGCCAAGATGCAACACAAACTGCGCGACACCCTGCAACGTATCGCCGGCTCCGCTACCCAGCTGGCGTCTGCCGCTGAAGAGCTGAACGCCGTCACCGACGAAAGCGCCCGTGGCCTGACCCAGCAGAACAACGAAATCGAACAGGCCGCCACTGCCGTCAACGAGATGACCAGTGCGGTGGAAGAAGTCGCACGCAACGCGGTGAGCACCTCCGAAGCCTCGCGCAATGCCACCACCTCTGCCGGTGACGGTCGCGACCTGGTGCAGGAAACCGTTAGCGCTATCGAACGCATGAGTACCGACGTGCAGGCCACCGCTTCCCTGATTGGCGACCTGGCCAATGAATCGAGGGATATCGGTAAAGTGCTGGACGTGATCCGTGGCCTGGCTGACCAGACCAACCTGCTGGCCCTGAACGCCGCGATCGAAGCAGCGCGAGCCGGGGAAGCCGGGCGTGGTTTCGCCGTGGTGGCTGATGAAGTGCGGGCGCTGGCCCATCGCACCCAGCAGTCCACCAGCGAAATCGAGCGCATGATCGGCAGCATCCAGACAGGCACTGAACACGCGGTGGATTCGATGCGCAACAGCACCGAGCGCGCCGAATCGACACTTAACATCGCACGAGGCGCGGGCCTGTCGCTGGACACCATCAACACGGCGATTGTGGAGATCAACGAGCGCAACCTGGTGATCGCCAGCGCGGCGGAAGAACAGGCCCAGGTGGCGCGTGAAGTGGACCGCAACCTGGTGAATATCCGTGACCTGTCGGTGCAATCGGCCACGGGTGCCAGCCAGACCAGTGCGGCGAGCGGCGAGTTGTCGCGCTTGGCGGTGGATCTGAATGGGATGGTCGGAAGGTTCCGCCTCTGAAATAAGCCTTTGCTCACACCCCATACCTTGTGGGAGCTGGCTTGCCTGCGATAGCAATCTGTCAGCTGACGCCCATGGCGCCTGGCACACCGCAATCGCAGGCAAGCCAGCTCCTACATTTGAGCGATGTGCAGCCACAAAAGCTTTTTGACAGCGCAGCAATTCAACAGGTTAGAATCCCTGGCACGCAGACTGCATGGTCAGTTTGCGTCCTGTCTTCCCCCTGCCCTGGAGTACTGCCTTTGAATGCGACGACCATCAACAGCCTGTTCTTGATCGGCGCGTTGCTGGTGACTGCGAGCATTCTGGTGAGTTCGCTTTCGTCACGCCTGGGTATCCCCATCCTGGTGATTATCCTGGCCGTGGGCATGACCGCCGGTGTCGATGGCGGTGGCATCATTTTCGATAACTACCCGACCGCCTACCTGGTGGGCAACCTCGCCCTCGCCGTGATCCTGCTCGACGGCGGTTTGCGCACCCGGGTGGCGAGTTTCCGCGTGGCGCTGTGGCCGGCCTTGTCCCTGGCCACGGTGGGGGTGTTGATTACCACCGGCCTCACGGGGATGGCCGCGGCCTGGCTGTTTAACCTCAACATCATCCAAGGCTTGCTGATCGGTGCCATCGTCGGCTCCACGGACGCCGCAGCGGTGTTCTCGCTGCTGGGCGGCAAGGGCCTCAACGAACGGGTCAGCGCCAGCCTGGAAATCGAATCCGGCAGCAACGATCCGATGGCGGTGTTCCTCACCGTCACCCTGATCGACATGCTCGCCAGCGGCCAGACCGGCCTGCACTGGAGCCTGCTCACGCACCTGATCCGCGAATTCGGCATCGGTGGCCTGGTAGGCCTGGGCGGCGGCTGGCTGATGCTGCAACTGGTCAACCGCATCAACCTGGCCAACGGCCTGTACCCGATCCTGGTGATCGCCGGTGGCCTGTTCGTATTCGCCCTGACCAATGCCCTGCACGGCAGCGGCTTCCTCGCCGTGTACCTGTGCGGGCTGGTGATCGGCAACCGCCCGGTGCGCAGCCGCCATGGCATTTTGCATATGCTCGACGGCATGGCCTGGCTGGCGCAGATCGGGATGTTTTTGGTACTGGGCCTGCTGGTCACGCCTCACGATTTGCTGCCCATCGCCCTGCCCGCCCTGGGCCTGGCGCTGTGGATGATCCTGTTTGCCCGGCCGCTGTCGGTGATGGTTGGCCTGCTGCCATTCAAGGCGTTCCACGGGCGCGAAAAAGCCTTTATAGCCTGGGTGGGCCTGCGCGGCGCGGTACCGATCATCCTCGCGGTGTTCCCGCTGATGGCCGGCCTGCCCCATGCGCAGCTGTACTTCAACCTGGCATTCTTTATCGTGCTGGTCTCGCTGTTGGTGCAGGGCACCAGCCTGCCGTGGGTGGCCAAGTTGCTCAAAGTCACCGTACCGCCAGACCCGGCGCCGATCTCCCGCGCGGCCCTGGAAGTGCACGTTACCAGCGAGTGGGAGTTGTTCGTCTACCGCCTCGGCGCCGAAAAATGGTGCATCGGCGCGGCCCTGCGCGAGCTGAAAATGCCCGAAGGCACGCGCATCGCCGCGCTGTTTCGTGGCCAGCAACTGCTCCATCCGTCGGGTAGTACGGTGCTGGAAGTCGGCGATTTGCTCTGTGTGATCGGCCACGAACACAACCTGCCGGCCCTGGGCAAACTGTTCAGCCAGGCGCCGCAACGGGGCCTCGATTTGCGCTTCTTCGGTGACTTCGTACTCGAAGGCGACGCCCAGCTGGGCGCGGTTTCCGCCTTGTACGGGCTCAAGCTTGAAGGTATCGACCCGGACATGCCATTGAGCCGCTTCATCACCCAGAAGGTTGGCGGTGCACCGGTAGTCGGCGACCAGGTGGAGTGGAACAACACCATCTGGACCGTCGCCGTCATGGACGGGAACAAGATTGGCAAAGTCGGCGTCAGATTCCCCGAAGGAAGTCGCCCGGGCCCCGGACTCTTCCTCTAAACTGCGGGACAACGACGCCCCGATTCTTCACTTTGCAAGACCGGTCTCTATGCCAACCCTGCGTACTTTTCTCGCCACTGCCCTGCTGGGCCTGACCCTTTGTGTTGGCAGCGTATACGCCGCCGACCCGCCCAGCGCCGAAGCCGTCCAGCAAAGCCTGGATAAACTGCCCGACCGCAAGCTGCCTGACGCCGACATGAAGGCGCTGCAGGCGACCCTGCAACAGACCCTGACCTACCTGGGCAATCAGCAGGACTACGAGCAGCGCCTGGCCGACCTCAAGCGCCAGTTGGAAGAGGCCCCGCGCCAGACCAATGAGAACCAGCGTGAGCTGGCGCGCCTCAAGGCCACCAAAATCATTCCGGTGGCCCAACGCTACGCCAGCCTGCCGGTGCCGCAGCTTGAGCAGTTATTGGTGCAACGCAGCACCCAGCAAGGCGACCTGCAAAAAGAACTGGCCGACGCCAACAGCCTGACTATCGCCGCCCAGACCCGCCCCGAGCGCGCCCAGACCGAGATCAGCAGCAGCCAGACGCGCATCCAGCAAATCAACGCGACGCTCAAGCTCGGCAAAGACAATGGCAAACCTCTCAGCGGCGACCAGCGCAACCAGCTCAACGCCGAACTGGCGGCCCTGAATGCCTTGATTCCCCTGCGCCGCCAGGAATTGGCCGGCAACAGCCAGCTGCAAGACCTGGGCAACAGCCAGCACGACCTGATCCAGGAAAAAACCGCACGCCTGGAGCAAGAAATCCAGGACCTGCAAACCCTGATCAACCAGAAACGCCTGGCGCAGTCCCAGCAGACGGTGACCCAACAGTCCATCGAAGCGCAGAAAGCTGGGGGCAGCAGCATCCTTGCCAAGGAAAGCGCAGACAACCTCAAGCTGTCCGACTACCTGCTCAAAAGCACCGACCGCCTCAACGACCTGACCCAGAAAAACCTGCAGACCAAGCAGCAACTGGACACCGTGACCCAAAGCGATTCGGCCCTGGACGAGCAGATCAACGTGCTCAAGGGCAGCCTGCTGCTGTCCAAGATTCTCTATAAACAAAAGCAGGCCCTGCCGCGTCTCACCGTGGACAAAGACCTGGCCGACGACATCGCCAACATTCGCCTGTACCAGTTCGAGGTCAACCAACAGCGTGAGCTGATCAGTTCCCCAAGCGCCTATGTGGACAACCTGCTGGCCAACCAGCCACCGGATGAGGTCACCCCGCAACTGCGCCGCACCTTGCTGGAAGTGGCGATCACCCGCAGCGACCTGTTGGAGCGTCTGAGCCGCGAGCTGAGTGCACTGCTCAACGAATCCATCACCCTGCAACTGAACCAGAAACAACTGCTCAGCACCGCCAGCACCCTGCGCGCCACGCTCGACGAGCAAATGTTCTGGATCCCCAGCAACAAGCCGCTGGACACTGAATGGCTGGAAACCGTACCGGCGCATCTGAGCAAACAGGTCACCACCCTGCCCTGGGCGTCCAGCGTCAGTGAGCTGTATGACGGCCTGACCCAACGCCCACTGCTGTTCCTGCCGTTGCTGTTGCTGATCGGCGCGCTGTTGTGGCGACGCAATGCGCTGTATGTGCGCCTGAAAAAGGTTCACCAGGACATCGGCCACTTCAAGCGCGACAGCCAGTGGCATACGCCGCAGGCCATCCTGATCAACATCCTGCTGGCGATGCCCGTGGCCCTGGGCCTGGCGCTGTGCGGCTACGCGTTGCAGATCGACGCCCGCGGGCAAAACGCCAACCTGGGTGCGGCCTTGCTGCAGATCGCCCAAGCCTGGCTGGTGTTCTACACCGCCTACCGCATCCTCGCGCCCGGCGGCGTGGCGGAGCTGCACTTTCGCTGGGAAAGGCCGCAGGTCGAATTCCTGCAAGGCTGGATACGCAAGCTCGGGCTGGTGGTACTGGCGTTGGTGGCCGTGGTCGCAATTGCCGAACATCAACCGGCGGCGCTGGCTGACGACGTGTTGGGTATCGCCGTGGTACTGACCTGCTACGGGCTGATGGCCTGGCTGCTGGGCCGCCTGCTGCTGAACAGCCCGACCCACGAAAAGGCCTCGTTGTTTCGCAAAGCTATCGGCGTGGTGTTCACCGCCCTGCCCATCGCACTGTTTATTGCCGTGTGCTTTGGCTATTACTACACCGCACTGAAACTCAGCGACCGGCTGATCAATACCCTGTACCTGCTGATGTTCTGGCTGGTGATCGAAGCCACCTTCGTGCGCGGCCTGGGTGTTGCCGCACGGCGCCTGGCCTACGCCCGGGCCCTGGCCAAACGCCAGGCAGCCAAGGAGGCCGGTGACGGCGAAGCGGTGATCGAAGAGCCGACCCTGGACATCGAGCAGGTCAACGAACAGTCCATGCGCCTGATCCGCCTGGCCCTGCTCGGCGGCTTTATCGCGGCGCTGTACTGGGTGTGGTCGGACCTGATCTCGGTATTTTCCTACCTGGACAACGTCACCCTGTACGAATACACCAGCGGCACAGGTGCAAATATCAGCATGGTGCCCATCAGCATCGGCGACCTGCTGGGCGCGTCGATCATCATCGGTATCACCTTCGCCCTGGCGCGCAACCTGCCCGGCCTGCTCGAAGTCCTGGTGCTGTCCAAGCTCGACCTGGCCCAAGGCAGCGCCTACGCCACCACCACCTTGCTGTCCTACATCATTGCCGGCGTGGGCTTTGTCACCACCCTTTCCACCCTCGGCGTGAGCTGGGACAAGCTGCAATGGCTGGTGGCCGCGCTGTCGGTGGGCCTGGGTTTCGGCATGCAGGAGATCTTCGCCAACTTCATCTCCGGCATCATGATTTTATTCGAACGCCCGGTGCGCATCGGCGACACCATTACCATCGGCAACCTGTCGGGTACGGTGAGCAAGATCCGCATTCGCGCCACCACCATCACCGACTTCGACAACAAGGACATCATCGTCCCCAACAAGACCTTCATCACCGGGCAACTGATCAACTGGTCGCTGACCGACACCATCACTCGGGTGACCCTCAAACTCGGCGTGGACTACGGCTCCGACCTGGACCTGGTGAAGGAATTGCTACTCAAGGCGGCGCGAGAGAACCCACGGGTACTCAAAGAGCCGGAACCCCACGTGTACTTCCTCAACTTCGGCGAAAGCACCCTCGACCACGAGCTGCGCATGCATGTTCGCGACCTGGGCGACCGCAACCCGGTGTTGGACGAGGTCAACCGCTATATCAATCGTGAATTCAAGAAACAGCACATCAACATCTCGTTCCGGCAGATGGAAATCTACCTGAAGAATCTTCACGGCCAGGAATACAAATTGGTGCCGGCCGAAGACGAGCGCAAGACCATCGCCGAGCCCATCGACAAGCCCGACGCTCCGGAGCCTCCCGCAGGCAAAGTGGCGGATGCGCCAGAGCCGCCACCCAGCAAACTCGACTAAACGCCCTATCCCCAGCAGAATGCTCGGACATTCTGCTGGAGATGGCCGGTGAAAGCCCTCGACGAACTGACCTTCGACAACCGCTTCGCACGCCTGGGCGACGCATTCTCGACCCACGTACTGCCAGAGCCCCTCGACGAGCCGCGCTTGGTCGTCGCGAGCAAGGCCGCCATGGCCCTGCTCGATCTCGACCCGGCCGTGGCCGAAACCCCGGTATTTGCCGAGCTGTTCGGCGGCCACAAGCTGTGGGCCGAGGCAGAACCACGGGCGATGGTGTATTCCGGGCATCAATTCGGCGGCTACACCCCGCAGTTGGGCGATGGCCGCGGGTTATTGCTGGGCGAGGTCTATAACGAGGCCGGCGAGCATTGGGATTTGCACCTCAAGGGCGCCGGGATGACGCCTTACTCGCGCATGGGCGACGGGCGTGCCGTGTTGCGCTCTTCGATTCGTGAATTCCTCGCCTCCGAGGCCCTGCATGCGCTAGGCATCCCCACCAGCCGCGCCCTGTGCGTGATCGGTTCCAGCACGCCGGTATGGCGGGAGAAACAGGAACGCGGGGCGATGGTTTTACGCCTGGCCCACAGCCATATTCGCTTCGGACACTTCGAATATTTCTACTACACCAAGAAGCCTGAGCAGCAGGCCGAACTCGCCGAGCACGTGCTGAACCTGCACTACCCCGAATGCCGCGAGCAACCCGAGCCTTACCTGGCGATGTTCCGCGAAATCGTCGAGCGCAACGCCGAAATGATCGCCAAATGGCAGGCTTATGGTTTTTGCCACGGCGTGATGAACACCGACAACATGTCGATCCTGGGCATTACCTTCGACTTCGGGCCCTTCGCGTTTCTCGATGATTTTGACGCGCACTTCATCTGCAACCATTCCGATCATGAAGGCCGCTACTCCTTCAGCAACCAGGTGCCGATCGGGCAGTGGAACCTCAGCGCCTTGGCACAGGCGCTCACGCCATTCATCAGCGTTGAGGCACTGAAGGAAGCCCTCGGCCTGTACCTGCCGCTGTACCAGGCGCACTACCTGGACCTGATGCGCCGCCGGCTGGGGCTGACCACCGCCGAAGAAGACGACCAGACGCTGGTGGAGGGTTTGCTCAAGCTGATGCAGAACAGCGGTGTGGACTACACGCTGTTCTTCCGCCGCCTGGGCGACGAATCGGCGACGTTAGCCGTGGCGCGGTTGCGTGATGACTTTGTCGACATGGCCGGATTTGATGCCTGGGCCGAGCGGTACAAGGCCCGTGTTGCACGGGATGGGGATTACACCCAGGAACAGCGCCGTGAGCGCATGCACGCGGTCAACCCGCTCTACATCCTGCGCAACTACCTGGCCCAAAACGCCATCGCCGCCGCTGAATCAGGCGACTACAGCGAAGTGCGGCTGCTGCATGACGTGCTGACCAGGCCGTTTGAGGAACAAGCGGGCATGGAGCAGTACGCGCAACGGCCGCCGGATTGGGGTAAGCATTTGGAGATTAGTTGTTCGTCGTGACCCCTTAGATAAAGGTCTCCACCGACACACCGAAACGCTCGGCCAGCCAACGAATCTGGCGCACGTTGAGCTGGCGTTTTCCGCTCAGTATCTCCGAGACAACCGATTGCGCCCCAACGCCAGGAAGGTCACTCTGGGTAAGATTGTGCTCGCGCATCATGTAGCGCAGCACATCGACCCCGCTGGCGACGGGCATTGGGCGATGCTCACGATCATAAGCTTCGATCCAGTCGCTCAGAATGTCGACCAGGCTCATCAGCGGGCTGTCCTCGTCTTCACCCACCAGACTCAATAGCTCATCCAAACCGCATACCAATGCGTCGTAGTCTGCCTCGTTTTCCGGCTTGCGCAGCACAGGCGAAACGAACTGCCAGTGCTCTGCCGCCACTCGCATAAGTGCGCTCATATGATTTTTTCCTTCCATTTGTTTTTCTCATAATCACGGTGGTCAAGCAGGTGTTTGATGTAAACGCGCTGCATTCGATACTGCACCGACGCAATCAACCTCAGCTTGTTACCGCCAATATCAAATACATGAAATTCACCTACCTTGTCGGTGGCGGGAAACATGGCTTTCATTGCGGCAAAGTCCTTGGGGGCGTTGCGCTTGATCACGCGATACCACTGATCCAGAGCTGTTGCAGAGCGCGGCCATTTTCCTTTTGCTTCCCAGATCCTGCTTTCACTGATGACTCGCATGCAACGTCCTTATCGCATCTTGCTATGAAGGTTAAACCTGAATTCGAATTATCGCAATTTGCTATAGCCGCAAACAGACCGGTGGTGCACAACAAAAAGCCTAGCCACACCGTTCACGCTGGCGAGGACGAAAATGTGAGCGAATAAGTATCTATATCCTTGATAAACCTCTGTCTCGACACCAAATACCCAACTGGCCAAACCCCAGGAGCCTCCGATGTCCGAACCTCTTGTCATCCCCTGCCCTCATTGCAACGGCCTCAACCGCATCCCCGGCGAACGCCTGGGTGATGCGCCCAAGTGCGGGCGCTGCAAGCAGTCGGTGTTGCTGAACAAACCCTTTGATTTGAAACAGGGTGACTATGCCAACCAGATCAAGGGCGACCTGCCGCTGCTGGTCGATGTGTGGGCCGACTGGTGCGGGCCGTGCAAGTCGTTTGCGCCGGTATTCGAACAGGCAGCCGGGCAGTTGGAAGGCAAGTGCCGGCTGGCGAAGCTGGACAGCGAGGCTAACCAGCAGCTGTCGGCGCAGTTGGGGATTCGCTCGATTCCCAGTTTGATTCTGTTCAAGAACGGCCGCGAAGTGGCGCGCCAGAGCGGGGCATTCCCGTTGCCGCAGTTGATGAGTTGGTTGAGCAGCCAGGGGGTGTAAACATCCCCCTCAATCAACTCGGTCAATGTGGGAGCTGGCTTGCCTGCGATGCAGGCGACTCGGTGATTCAGGCACACCGAGTCGATATCTTCGCAGGCAAGCCAGCTCCCACATTTGGATCGCGGTGCCTCATCTCGATCAGCGTGGGCTGTCAGGCCGTAACCGGCAAGCCAGCTCCCACAGTGTTCGGTGTTGCCTGTTGGGTCAGGCGTTTTCCAGCAGGTTGTGCAGGTCCACAAACTGCTGCGTCAACTTATGCCGTGGGTCCAGGTGGATCAGCGGCTTGCTCTCCTGGTGCGACTCGCGCATACGCACGGAGCTGGCCAGGTACACCGGCAGTACCGGGAGCCCTTCGGCAATCAACTCATCGAGAATCTGTTGCGGCAGGCTCGCCCGTGCCTGGAATTGGTTGACCACGATGCCTTCCACTTCCAGGCCTTCGTTATGGTCGTCCTTCAATTCTTCGATCTCAGCCAGCAGGCCATACAGGGCCTGGCGGGAAAAGCTGTCGCAATCGAAAGGGATCAGTACGCGATCGGCGGCAATCAGCGCTGAAACCGCGTAAAAATTCAGCGCTGGAGGCGTATCCAGGTAGATTCGGTCGTAATCTTCGCTCAGTTCATCCAGCAGCTTTCGCAACTTGTTGATCTTGTGCTTGGCCTCAAGCTTGGGCTGCAGGTCGGCCAGTTCCGGGGTGGCGGTGATCACATGCAGGTTATCGAACGGGGTTTCGTAGATATCTACCCTGTTTTTCTTCGAAAACGGCCCCGTCGACAGGGTTTGCTTGAAAAAATCCGCGATTCCCATGGGGATGTCGTCGCCCGTCAGCCCGGTGAGGTACTGAGTTGAGTTGGCCTGTGCATCGAGGTCCACCAACAGGGTTCGATAACCTTCGCTGGCGCTGACCGCCGCCAGGTTGCAGGCGATGCTGGACTTGCCCACACCGCCTTTTTGATTGAACACCACGCGCCGCATGGAAAAACCTCCGTGTATCAATGAATCCCCCGAGTGTAGAGCGCAAAAGCGCTGGTTAGCTACCTCGTTCATCCTCACGCGCTGTCTGGCTCACAAATGAATGGAAACCGCGCAACGATCGAGTCCGGCCTTCGCTCGCCGATAATCTGTAAATTCTTCCAACTTATTTGTGATCAATAGTGAACAAACTTTCACCACTATTTGCTAGAACCCCACGGCACCGGGATAATGCGCGCCATACGGCCATTGCTCCCTGTCCCGGAATCCGGGGCCATTGGCCGCACATGGAAGCCCGCAGGGGCGGGATAACTTCTCAGTGATCAACTTCAACATCGCCCAATGGCGCGCCTGGGCTCCTGGCCTTGCGAGTGCGGACGACTGGTACGCCTGGTGCCGGGACCCGGTGTTGCCGCCTGTCAGCGAAGCGTCCCCCGATGTGTCATTTTTGCCAGCCATGCAGCGCCGTCGTCTGAGCCGGCTGGCGCGCATGGCGTTCAGCGTCGGCTGGCCGCTGGCCGAGGGCCTTGAAGACCTGCCACTGGTGTTTATTTCCCGCCACGGTGAAACCCCGCGCACCTTGGACATTCTCAGCGACCTGGCCAACGAGCAGCCGCTGTCGCCGACTCAGTTCAGCCTGTCGGTGCATAACGCGGTAATTGGCCTGTGGTCGATCCTGCGCAATGAAACCAGCGAGATGACCGCCCTCGCCGCCGCCGGCGATGGCCTCGAACATGGCCTGCTCGAAGCCGCCGCTCTGCTCAACGAAGGCGCCGCTGCCGTATTGCTGGTGATCACTGAAGAACAACCGCCCCACGCCTACGCCAGCTGGATTACGGATGTGCCGTTCCCCTATGCCCTCGGCCTGTTGCTCACGCCGGGCGACGAGTGGCAACTGGAACTCACCACCGGCACTGTCCAACTCACTCAAACCCAGTGGCCCCACGCCCTGAACCTGCTGCGCACCCTGCTGACCGAACAGGGCGCCTGCCAACATGCCTGGAAGAACCGAGTATGGAACTGGCAACGCAAGCCCTGACCCACAAGCCACGGCAGGCCTATTATTGGCGCCTGTTCGCCACGGCCCTCAGCTTTTGCCTGTTCGGCATCGGCGGGCTGTGCCTGCGTTTGCTGGTGTTTCCGCTGCTCAGTTGCCTGCCGGGCGACGCCACCCAGCACCAACGGCGCGCACGCCACACCATCAGTTGCCTGTTCTGGTTTTTCATTCGCCTGATGAAGGGCCTGGGCATTCTCACCTACAGCGTCGAGGGTGCCGAAAAGCTTGGCCGCCCTGGCCAGATGATCGTCGCCAACCACCCGTCACTGATCGACGTGGTGTTCCTGATCGGCCTGATGCGCCAGACCAACTGCGTGGTCAAGCAGAGCCTGTTCCAGAACCCGTTCACCCGCAGCCCGGTGCGCGATGCCGGCTATATCAGCAACGACGGCAGTGCCGACATGCTCGATGCCGCAGCCGATGCCCTGCGCGCCGGCCAGACGCTGATCATCTTTCCCGAAGGCACCCGCACCACGCCGGGCGCGGCGCCGGCCTTTCATCGCGGCGGTGCGGCCATTGCGCTGCGCGGTGCGGAAATCATCACGCCAGTGGTGATCAAGGTCAGCCCCACCACCCTGACCAAGGCCGAACCCTGGTATCGCATCCCCCACCGTCGATTTCACTTCAGTTTGCGCGTGGGCGCCGATATAGAGCCACAAGCGTTTGCCGCAGTCGGGCCCGCGCCCCAGGCTTCACGCAAGCTCAACGATCACCTGCATCACTATTTCATTAAGGAGCTCGCCGAAGATGAGCGACCAACACCGCCTTGAGCACGACATAAAGACGCTGATCATCGAGGCCCTGGGCCTGGAAGACATCAGCCCCGACGATATTGGCAGCGACCAGACCCTGTTTGGCGAAGGCCTGGGCCTGGATTCGGTCGATGCGCTGGAATTGGGCCTGGCGATCCAGAAAAAATACGGCATCAAAATCGATGCCGACGCCAAGGACACCCGCAATCACTTCACCAACGTGGCCAGCCTTGCGGCGTTCGTCACGGCCCGACAGGCAGCTTGAGACCGTACCATGCAAACTCGTGACGATATCTTCAACACCCTGCGCGACGCCTTGGTGGAACTGTTTGAACTGCCCCCGGAACGCGTCACCCTCGACGCCAACCTGTACCAGGACCTGGAAATCGACAGCATCGACGCCGTGGACCTGATCGACCACATCAAGCGCCAGACCGGCAAGAAAATCGCCGCCGAAGAGTTCAAGGCGGTACGCACGGTGAACGACGTGGTAGAGGCGGTGTACCGTCTGGTCCAGCCCGCCGCATGAGCCGGCTGATCGGCCTTGGCCTGTTATTGGCGGGGCTGCTGTACCCCTTCGCGGTGTATTACGGCACCGAGCACTTTGCACCTTGGCAGTTCGGCTTGCTGCTGGGCAGCCTGTGGCTGTTGCGCGCGCTCACCGCTGCGCGGCGCCCGGGCAGCCGTTGGATGGCGGTGGTGGTGATCGTGTTTTGCCTGGCACTGGCATGGTTCGATAACCCCCAGTGGCTGCGCTGGTACCCGAGCCTGGTCAGCGGATTCATGCTGGCGCTGTTCGGCCTGAGCCTGAAGTACGGCCCGCCGATGGTCGAGCGCCTGGCACGCATGACCGACCCGCACCTGCCGCCCCACGCGGTGGTGTATACCCGCCGGGTCACCCTGGTGTGGAGTGTGTTTTTTCTCTGTAATGGCCTGCTCGCCGCCGCGCTCACCCTGTGGGCGCCGCTGAGCTGGTGGACGTTGTACAACGGCCTGATCGCCTACGGGTTGATGGGCCTGTTGTTTGCCGTGGAATGGCTGGTACGACAAAGGGTTCGAGGCCGCGTATGAAAGGGTTGAAACTTGAGCACTTGCTGCTTGAGCCACTGCAAGATCGCGGGGTGACCGCCGAGCCCCTCATGAATCACGCGCAACTGTGCGAACACTCCCTGAGCCTCGCCGCAGGCCTCAAGGCCCGGGGTATCCGGCGCCTGGCCGTGCACCTGGAAGACGCCGGCCTGCTGGCGATTGCGCTGCTGGGCGCCTGGCGGGCCGGTGCGAGCGTACTGCTGCCCGCCGACCTGCAACCCCAGACGCGCCAGCGCTGGGCCGACGCCGTGGATGCCTGGCTGGTCGAAGCCAGCGACCTGGACGCGCTGTATCAAGCGCCCTTGAGTGCCGCCGCCCTCGACCTGGACAACTGCCAACTGAGCCTGTGCACCTCCGGCTCCAGCGGCGAGCCCAAGCGCATCGACAAGTCCCTGCGCCAGTTGGTCAATGAAGTAGAGGCGCTGGAAGCCCTGTGGGGCAAAGATCTCAAGGACGCCTGCATCATCGGCAGCGTCGCTACCCAGCATATCTACGGCTTGCTGTTTCGCGTGTTGTGGCCGCTGTGTGCCGGCCGCACCTTTGTACGCAAGCAACTGGCGTTCCCCGAAGACATGCAGCGCGCCAGCCGTGAGCACCCGCAATTTGCCTGGGTGGCCAGCCCGGCGCTGCTCAAGCGCATGGGCGACAACCTCGACTGGCCGGCACTGAGCCAGGTTGCACGGGTATTTTCCTCCGGTGGCGCGTTGCCGGTTGATGCGGCCGGCAGCCTCTACGACCGTTTACAGCAATGGCCCACAGAAATCCTCGGCAGCTCGGAAACCGGCGGCATCGCCTGGCGCCAGGGTGCGCAACCCTGGCAGCCGTTTGCCGACGTGCAACTGAGCCAGGATGCCGACGGCGCTTTACGCATCGCCTCAAAGTACTTGCCCGAAGGGCATGTCGAACAGACAGCCGACGCCGTTCGCCTGCATGCCGATGGGCGCTTCGAACTGCTGGGCCGCCTGGACCGTATCGTCAAGCTGGAAGAAAAACGCATCTCCCTGCCGATGTTGGAACAAGCGCTGATCGCCCATGAATGGGTGTGCGACACCCGCCTGGGCGTGGTGCAGGAAAACCGTGCGTCCCTGGGTGCCGTGGTGGTGCTCACCGACGCGGGGCTGCATGCCTTGCGCAACCAGGGACGCCGCACGCTCACCCAGACCCTGCGCCAGCACCTGAGCCAACATTGCGAAGCCCTGGCCTTGCCACGCCGCTGGCGCTTGTTGCGCCAACTGCCGCTGAACAGCCAGGGCAAATTGCCCCAGGCCGATATCGAAGCCTTGTTGCTGGCGCCTCGCCCCAAGGGGCCTGAGGTGTTGGCACAAGTCGAAACCGAAGGTGAATGGACCTTGCAACTGAGCATCCCACCGGACCTGGCCTATTTCAGCGGGCACTTCCCGGTCACCCCGGTATTGCCGGGGGTGGTGCAGGTGGAATGGGCGTTCAACCTGGGCCAACAATTGCTCGACCTGCCAACCCGGTTCGCCGGCATGGAAGTGCTCAAGTTCCAGCAACTGGTGCGCCCGGGCGATCACATCGAATTGCATCTGCGCTTTGATCGGGAGCGTAGCAAACTGTACTTCGCCTATCGCAATGGGGTTGCAGCGTGCTCAAGCGGGCGGATCGTGCTGGAGGCCGCGCATGCATAACCTGTTCTTGTGGCGAGGGAGCTTGCTCCCGCTGGAGTGCGAAGCGCTCCCAACCCAGGCATCACCCACTCCCAGGATGATCTCGGTCGCCTCCATTGGGGCTGCTTCGCAGCCCAGCGGGAGCAAGCTCCCTCGCCACGGGGTTTGCGCAGGCTTTGAATATGCATAACCCCTGCGCTTTGATCCCGGTATACAACCACGAAGCCGCCGTGCCGGCCGTGGTCCACAGTGTGCTGAAGAGCGGCCTGCCCTGCCTCTTGGTGGACGATGGCAGCAGCGCCGCGTGCGCAGCCGTGCTGGCGCAGTTGGCGACGCTGGATAACGTCACCCTGCTGACCCTGCCCAGCAACCAGGGCAAGGGCGCCGCCGTGATGGCCGGTTTTCGCGAAGCAGCGCGGCAGGGCTATACCCACGCCCTGCAAGTGGACGCCGATGGCCAGCACGACCTGCGCGAAGTCCAGACCTTTATCCACACCTCACGCCAGCACCCCGAGGCCGTCATCTGCGGCTACCCCGAATACGACGACAGCGTGCCCAAGGGTCGCCTGTACGCACGTTACCTGACCCACGTGTGGGTGTGGATCAATACCCTGTCGCTTGAGATTCGCGACTCGATGTGCGGCTTTCGCGTGTACCCACTGGCGCCGACCCTGGCGCTGATGGACTCGGCCTACATTGGCACGCACATGGATTTCGACTCGGACATCCTGGTACGCCTGGCCTGGCGCAACCAGCCTATGCGCTGGCTGCCCACCCAGGTGCACTACCCCACCGACGGCCTGTCGCACTTTCGCTTGTTGCGTGACAACCTGCGCATCAGCGCCATGCACACGCGGTTGTTCTTCGGCATGCTCGTGCGCGCGCCGATGATCCTGTGGCGACGGTGGCAAGCATGAACGACAGCACCAAGCATTGGGCCGACCGCGAGGAACGCGGCAGCTTCTGGCTGATGAAATTCACCGCGGTCGCGGTGAAAGTCCTCGGCCGTCGCCTATTGAGCCCGTTGCTCTACAGCATCGTCTTTTACTTCTTCCTGTTCGGCCGCACCGCACGCCACAGCGCCTGGCAATACCAGCAGCGGCTGGCGCAATGGAGCGGGCGCAATGACTTGCTGCCGAGCCACCGCACAGTCTTTGCCCAGTTCATGGCCTTCGCCGATTCGCTGCTCGACAAGCTGGACGTGTGGAACGGCAAGCTGCGCCTGGAGCAAATCGAGATCAACGACCCGGCGCAGTTGCGCAGTCAACTGCGTGGCGAGCGCGGGCAGATGTTGGTGGGTGCGCACCTGGGTAACCTGGAAGTGTGCCGCGCCCTGGCGGAAATTGGTGAACAGGTCACCATGAACGTGCTGGTGCACACCAAGCACGCCGAGCGTTTCAACCGCCTGCTGGGCGAGGCCGGCGCGACCCATTTGCGCCTGATCCAGGTCAGCGAATTGGACCCGGCCACCATGCTGCTGCTCAGCCAGCGCCTGGACGATGGCGAGTGGCTGGCGATTGCCGGCGACCGCATCCCGCTGCACGGCGGGCGTACGGTGCGCGTGGACTTCCTCGGCCATACGGCGGCATTTCCCCAAGGCCCATGGCTGCTGGCGGGCTTGCTCAAGTGCCCGGTCAATCTGCTGATGTGTCTTAAGCACCAGGGCCGCTATCGCCTGACTATCGAGCCCTTTGCCGATTTGATCGAGTGGAAGCGCAGCACCCGCGAGCAGGTCATCGCCCTGTGGACCGCCCGCTACGCCGCACGCCTGGGCCAGTTCTGCCTGCAAGCCCCCCAACAGTGGTCCAACTTTTACCCTTTCTGGAAGACCGATGACGACGCCTCTTGAGCCCATCACCTTTGGTGAACGCCCCCTGCGCATCGAAGACGTGCTGGCCCTGGCCAACCGCCAGGTGCCCACTCGTCTGCAGGACGACGCCGCGTACCGCCAGCGCATCGCCAAGGGCGCGCAGTTCCTCGACTCGCTGCTGGACAAGGAAGGCGTGATCTACGGCGTGACCACCGGCTACGGCGACTCCTGCGTGGTGGCGGTGCCGCTGGAACACGTCGAAGCGTTGCCGCGTCACCTGTACACCTTTCACGGTTGCGGCCTGGGCAAGTTGCTCGACGCCCAGGCTACCCGCGCCGTACTGGCGGCGCGTTTGCAGTCGCTGTGCCATGGCGTGTCCGGGGTGCGTGTGGAACTGCTGGAACGCCTGCACGCCTTCCTCGAAAACGATGTGCTGCCACTGATCCCGGAAGAAGGCTCGGTAGGCGCCAGTGGTGATCTGACGCCGCTGTCCTATGTGGCTGCGACCTTGTCCGGCGAACGTGAAGTGCTGTTCCGTGGCGAACGCCGCCCGGCGGCCGACGTACACCGCGAGCTGGGCTGGGAGCCGCTGGTACTGCGGCCCAAGGAAGCCCTGGCACTGATGAACGGCACCGCAGTGATGACTGGCCTGGCCTGCCTGGCCTTTGCCCGCGCCGACTACCTGTTGCAACTGGCCACGCGCATCACCGCGCTCAACGTGGTGGCGCTGCAAGGCAACCCGGAACACTTCGACGAGCGCCTGTTCGCCGCCAAGCCGCACCCTGGGCAGATGCAAGTCGCCGCGTGGCTGCGCAAGGACCTGGCCATCGACGCGCCCACCGCCCCCCTGCATCGCCTGCAAGACCGTTATTCGTTGCGCTGCGCGCCCCACGTGCTCGGCGTATTGGCCGACAGCCTGAACTGGCTGCGCTCGTTCATCGAGATCGAACTGAACAGCGCCAACGACAACCCGATCATCGACGCCGAAGAAGAACGTGTGCTGCATGGCGGGCACTTCTACGGCGGGCATATCGCCTTCGCCATGGACAGCCTCAAGACCCTGGTCGCCAACGTTGCCGACCTGCTCGACCGCCAGCTCGCACTGTTGGTGGACGTGCGCTACAACCATGGCCTGCCGAGCAACCTCTCAGGCGCCCCGGCTGACCGCGCCATGATCAACCACGGCTTCAAGGCCGTGCAGATCGGCACCAGCGCCTGGACCGCCGAAGCACTGAAAAACACCATGCCGGCCAGCGTGTTCTCGCGCTCCACCGAGTGCCACAACCAGGACAAGGTGAGCATGGGCACCATCGCTGCCCGCGATGCGATCCGCGTGCTGGAGTTGACCGAACAGGTCGCCGCCGCGACCTTGCTCGCCGCCAACCAAGGCGTGTGGCTGCGCGCCCAGGCCGAGGATGCCCGCCCACTGCCACCGGCACTGGCCGCGATGCACGCCGAACTGGCCCAGGACTTTGCGCCGGTCATCGAAGACCGCGCCCTGGAAGGCGAACTGCGCCTGTGCCTGCAACGTATCGCCGCGCAACACTGGAGGCTGCATGCGTAGCCCCGGCGTGTTGCACAGCGACACTGAAATCCTTGTGCCTTTTTTCGACATCGACACCATGAACGTGGTGTGGCACGGGCATTACGTGAAGTACCTGGAAGTGGCGCGCTGTGCGTTGCTGGACAAGATCGGCCATAACTATACGGCGATGCTCGAAGCCGGCTACGCCTGGCCGGTAATCGACATGCAGCTACGCTATGTACGCGGCGCGACCTTCGGCCAGACCATCAACGTGCGCGCCAGCCTGGTGGAGTGGGA
The DNA here is from genome assembly GCF_021609665.1 of Pseudomonas sp. PA-1-3F. Taxonomy (NCBI): domain Bacteria; kingdom Pseudomonadati; phylum Pseudomonadota; class Gammaproteobacteria; order Pseudomonadales; family Pseudomonadaceae; genus Pseudomonas; species Pseudomonas sp. PA-1-3F. Next base: position 118,012 of record NZ_WJZD01000004.1, read on the forward strand.
GAATCGTTTGAAGGTCAATTATTTGATCACCGACCTGGCCAGCGGCGAGCGCTTGACCCGCGCCAGCACCGTGCAAGTGGCGGTGCAAATCGCCAGTCGCGAAATGCAGCTGGCCTCGCCCAAAGTCTTTACCGACGCCGTAGAGAGAGCCCTGGAATGAGACCCCCTGTAGGAGCGAGCTTGCTCGCGAAGATCGCCAACGATAACGCGGGGCGCCTGACACCCCGTGGGGCCCTCAGGTTTTTCGCGAGCAAGCTCGCTCCTACGGTGGCTGCGTTGTTGCTGAGCTTCAGCGCCCAGGCTTTTGACTTGCAGCAGTTGAGCGATCAGCTTGCCAAACCCTCCGTGATCCACGGCAACTTCACCCAGGAAAAGCACCTGCGCGCCCTGCCCCAGCCATTGGTGAGCAAAGGCACCTTCGTGCTCGCCAAGGATCACGGCCTGCTGTGGCTGTTGAAAACTCCGCTGCAACAGGACTACCGCATCACCTCCCAAGGCATTGCCCGCCGTGACGCCAATGGCTGGCAACTACTGCCAAACAAGAGTGCCGGCGCCGAACAGAATCGTTTGTTCCTGGCGGTACTGCAGGGCGACAGCAGTGGCCTGCAGCGCGACTTCGACCTGCAACTGCAAGGCGAGGCCCAACAATGGAAGCTCACGCTGACCCCGCGTTCGCTGCTGCTCAAGCAAGTGTTCACCCAGATCAATATCGACGGTGGCGCACTGGTGCGCACCATTGAACTGCTGGAAACCCAAGGCGACAGCACGCTGTTGCGCATGCAGGACAGTACCGCCGACCAGCCGTTGAGCAATGCGGAGCAACACGACTTTGCCCAGTGAGCGCCTGCTGCCGCGCCTGTTCCTGACCTTGCTGGTGGCCGTGCTGGCCCTGGCAGGCTGGCAGTGGCGTGACGGCGCGCCGTTGTCGGCCAACCTGATGGAACTGGTGCCCGGCAGCACGCCGGACGCCTTGGAACTGCAAGCCGAACAGCGCATGCAAGAGCCGCTCAACCGCGAAATGCTGGTACTGGTGGGGCATGCCGACCGCCAGCAAGCGGTGGCCGTGGCGCAGCAACTGGGTGAGCGTTGGCAGGCCAGCGGCCTGTTTGAAAAAGTGCAGTGGAACCTGCAAGCCGACTTGCCAGCGTTGCGCGAACAACTGCTGCGTGGGCGTTTGTCGATGCTCTCGTCCAAGGACCGCGAACAACTGATCCAGCAGCCTGAGGCGTTCATCCAGCAACGCGTGCAATCGCTGTTCGACCCCTTCACCGGTTTCAGCCTGGTGCCAAGCCAGGACGATTGGCTCGGCCTCACCGGGCGCATCCAGAACAGCCAACCGCAACACGGTGCGGTGCAAATGGACATCGGTAGCGGCGCCTTGATCGCCGATGCCGACGGCAAAAGCTGGGTGCTGCTGCGGGCCCGCACTACCGGCAACGCCTTCGACATGAAGTTGCCGCTTCAAGTGGCGGACTTGCTGAAGGCCAGCCGCGAGCAAGCCAGCGCACACGGCGCGCAACTGCTCGCCGCCAGCGGTTTGCTCTATGCGGCCAACGGGCAACAGCAGGCCACTCGGGAAATGACCTGGGTCGGCGGCGGCGCCACCCTGGGCATCCTGTTATTGCTGCTGCTGGCGTTCCGACGCTGGCGAGTGTTGCTGGCATTCGTGCCGGTACTGGTGGGCATGCTGTTTGGCGCGGTGGCATGTGTGGCGCTGTTTGGGCATATGCATGTGATGACCCTGGTGCTGGGTTCCAGCCTGATCGGCGTGGCAGTGGATTACCCGCTGCATTACCTGTCCAAAAGCTGGAGCCTGCAGCCGTGGCGCAGTTGGCCGGCGTTGCGCCTGACCCTGCCAGGGCTGAGCCTGAGCCTGGCCACCAGCGCTATCGGCTACCTGGCTCTGGCCTGGACGCCGTTCCCGGCGCTGACCCAGATTGCGGTGTTTTCGGCTGCCGGTTTGGTCGGTGCCTATTTGTGTGCCGTGTGCCTGTTGCCCGCGCTGCTCAAGGGCGTGGAACTGCGCCCGGCGCAATGGCCGCTGCGTGTCGCCCAAAGCCTATGGCAGCTGCGCACGGCCTTGCTCAAACGCGTGCCCAGTTCGGTACTGCTGGTGGGGGTGCTGCTGTTCTGCGCGGCGGGCCTGTGGCAACTGAACACTAAAAACGATATCCGCCAATGGATCGGTGCGCCGCCGCAGTTGCTGCACGAAGCCCAGGCCGTGGCGCGCATCACCGGGTTCCAGCCCACCAGCCAGTTTTTCCTGGTGCGAGCGGACAATCAGCAGCAGTTGCTGGAGCGCCAGGCCGCCCTGGGCAAACGCTTGGACCAGTTGGTGCAGATGGACAAGCTCCAGGGCTACCTGGCGCTCAATCAACTGGTCAACCTGCCCGCCGAACAACAACAGTTGCGCGAGGCGCTGAACAACCTGGCGCCACACTGGCAACCGCTACTGGACCTCGGCGTGCCCCTCAGCGCCCTGCAAGCCGAAGTGGCGCAGTTGCAGGCGCTGCCCACCGCAGACATCGACGCCGCATTGCAAGGCCCGCTGGCCGAGCCGTGGCGCACGCTGTGGCTGGGCCCGGTGGACGGTGGCGTGGCGGCCATGGTCAGCCTGCAAGGCTTGAGCAACCCGGCGCTGCTGCGGGTGCAGGCACTGGACTTGCCCGGCGTGCAGTTGGTGGACCGCTTGGGTGACTTGAACCGGGTGTTTGCCGACACGCAGATCAGCGCTGCCGAATTGAAGTTGCTGTCTTGCGTGCTGATCGTGCTATTGCTGATTGCGCCCTTCGGCTTTGGCGGCGCCTTACGTATCGTTGCCTTGCCGCTGCTGGCTGCGTTGTGCAGCCTGGCCAGCCTCGGTTGGCTGGGCCAGCCGCTGACTTTGTTCAGCCTGTTTGGCCTGCTGCTGGTCACGGCCATCAGCGTCGACTATGCGATTTTGATGCGCGAGCAGATCGGCGGCCCTGCCGTCAGCCTGTTGGGAACACTGCTGGCGGCACTGACGACCTGGTTGTCGTTCGGCCTGCTGGCGGTCTCCAGTACACCGGCCGTGAGCAATTTCGGCTTGTCTGTCAGCCTGGGCCTGGCGTTCAGCTTTATGCTGGCGCCCTGGGCCGGTCGGCAGAAACACGCCTTATGAATGTGATTAGCGCCCATGCGGCAAGGAGCCCTCGTGCCCACAGTTGAAATGGAACGTCGCCAGGTGGTGGTGATCGGTGCCGGGCCTTCCGGTGCCATCGCGGCCGCGCTGTTAAAGCGCAAAGGGCATGATGTATTGATCATCGAGCGCGAGCATTTCCCGCGTTTCTCGATTGGCGAAAGCCTGCTGTCGCACTGCATCGACTTCATCGAAGAAGCCGGCATGCTCGACGCTGTGCAAGCTGCAGGCTTCCAGGTAAAAACCGGCGCGGCCTTCGCCTGGGGCGAGCGCTACAGTGCCTTTGATTTCAGCGACACCTTCAGCAACGGCAAGCCCACCACCTTCCAGGTGCAGCGCGGCGAGTTCGACAAATTGCTGGCCGACCAGGCGGCGTTGCAAGGCGTGGAAATCCGCTACGGCCAAACCATTGTCGGCGTGGATTTTTCTGCCGAGAGCCGGTATTTGCATGTGCGCCGCCAGAATGGCAGCGAGTACCACCTCAAGGCCAGGTTCGTGCTCGATGCCAGCGGCTACGGCCGTGTGTTGCCACGCCTGCTGGACCTGGAAGCACCGTCGAATTTCCCGCTGCGCCAGGCCGTATTCACCCACGTCGAAGACCGTATCGAACACCCAGGCTTTGACCGCAGCAAAATCCTGGTGACCACTCACCCGACCAAGCGCGATATCTGGTTCTGGACCATCCCGTTCAGTAACGGCCGTTGCTCGGTAGGCGTGGTCGCAGCCAAAGAGCATTTCGAGGGTGCCGACAGCGACCTCGACGCCTGCCTGCGCGGCTTTATCGAGCAAACCCCAAGCCTGTCCGCCGTGCTGCAAAATGCCGTCTGGGATACCCCGGCGCGCACCATCGGCGGCTACTCGGCCAACGTCAAAACCCTGCACGGCCCAGGCTTTGCGCTACTGGGCAATGCGGCGGAATTCCTCGACCCGGTGTTCTCTTCCGGCGTGACCATTGCCATGCGTTCGGCCAGCATGGCCGCAGGAGTGCTGCACCGCCAATTGAGCGGAGAAACGGTGGACTGGCAAACCGAGTTCGCCGAACCGCTCAAGCGCGGTGTTGATACCTTCCGCTGCTACGTCGAGGGCTGGTACGCGGGCACGTTCCAGGACGTGATTTTCCATCCTGGCAGTTCACCGGAGATTCGCCGCATGATCAGCTCTATCCTGGCCGGTTACGCCTGGGATGAACACAACCCGTTTGTCAGCGAGCCGAAACGGCGCTTGCGGATGTTGTCGGATATTTGTGCGAGTGAAGCGGTATGAGCAGCCCTGGCGTCGAAAAAAACTACCTGAGTCAAAACTACGTCGAAGAAACCCGCTTCGGCTTCTGGTTCCTGCGCAGCCATACCTGGCAGCATCACGTATTGCGCGTGGCGATCAATGACCTGCGCAGCTTGTTCAGCGAGCCGCTGCCGGTGGCGCCGGTGTTGCTGGATGCCGGTTGCGGCCAGGGCAAATCCTTCCAGTTGCTGCATCAGGTGTTCGCGCCTTCGCGCCTGATCGGCCTGGATGCCGACCCTCACAGCCTGGCACTGAGCCGCGAAGAGGCCGCGCGCCTGGGCCTGGACGTCGAGCTGATCGGCAGCGACTGCGCGACCCTCAACCTAGCGGATGCCAGCGTCGATATCCTGTTCTGCCACCAGACCTTCCATCATCTGGTGGAACAACATCGCGCACTCAAGGAGTTCTATCGGGTGCTCAAGCCGGGCGGCTATCTGCTGTTTGCCGAATCCACCGAAGCCTACATCGACACCTGGGTGATTCGCTGGCTGTTCCGCCACCCGATGCATGTGCAAAAGAGCGCCGACGAGTACTTGGAGATGCTGCGAGAGCAGGGCTTTGAGTTCGCTGCTCAGAACATTTCGTACCCTTACTTGTGGTGGAGCCGTTCCAGTGACTTCGGCCTGCTGGAACGTTGGGGCCTGCGCAAGGCACCGCCGGTGGGTCAGCGCGAGGAAACCCTGGTCAACTGCGTGGCCCGTAAACCTGTGGAGAATGCGGCCCCATGATGCGCCTGCTGTTGATAAGTTGCCTGTTGCTGCTCGGCGCCTGTGCCAGCCAGGCGCCGCTGCCGGAAAAAATGCCGGCCCTGGCCTTGCCGATGCAATTGCATGTGCAGCGCCTGGCGGACAGCCAGAGCCAGGACTGGCTGCTGGTGATCCAGCGCGAAGGCCGCGCGATTCGCTGGTCGATGATGGACCCGCTGGGCATTCCCCTGGCCCGGCAAAAACTGCTTGATGGACAGTGGCAGGCAGACGGCTTGCTGCCGCCCAACCCCCAGGCGCGCACGCTATTTGCCGCGCTGCTGTTTGCCCTGACCGCGCCCGGTGACGTACCGGCGTTGTATCCCACTGCCCAGGCGATGGACCTGACGCGCACGCTGCCGGGCCACTGGCAGATCGTCTATCAGTCTTCCGAGGTGTTCAGCGTGAACATGGCCGACCCGCCGCTGAGTTACCGCATCAGCCCGCTGGGTGTGAGCCGATGACCGCCTACCTCAACGCCCTTGGCGTGATCTGCGCCCTTGGCCGTGGCCAGGCGCAAGTCAGCCGCAAGCTGTTTGCCGGCGACTGTTCGGGCATGCGTGCCGAAAGCGGCTGGGTGCCGGAACGCGTAGTGCCGGTGGCCGCCGTATACGGCGAACTGGCGAGCCTGCCCCCTGAACTGGCCCAGCAAAGCAGTCGCAATAACCAGTTGCTGTTGGAAGCGGCGCTGCAGATCGAAGATCAGATTCGTCAGGCCATCCAAACCTACGGCGCTGACCGGGTCGGGGTTGTGCTCGGCACCAGCACCTCGGGCATTGACGAAGCCAGCCGTGGCATTGCCCATTACCTGCAGAACACGCAGTTCCCCGCTGACTACGACTACCAGCAACAGGAACTCAGCGCTCCGGCCAACTTCCTCGCCGACTGGTTGAACGTGAGCGGCCCGGCCTATGTGATTTCCACCGCCTGCACCTCCAGCGCCCGTGCATTGATGAGTGCCCAGCGCCTGTTGGACCTGGGGGTGTGCGATGCGGTGATCTGCGGCGGCGTGGACAGCCTGTGCAAGCTGACGCTGAACGGGTTTACCGCGCTGGAAGCAGTGTCTGCCGAGCGCTGTAATCCGTTCTCGGTGAACCGCAACGGCATCAATATCGGTGAAGCGGCGGTGCTGTTCCTGATGAGCCGCGAGCCGGCCCCCATCGCCTTGCTGGGCAGCGGCGCCAGTTGCGACGCGCACCATATCTCTGCGCCCGAGCCCAGTGGCAAGGGCGCGTTGCTGGCCATGCGCAAGGCCTTAGCCTGCGCGAAGCTTTCGCCCGAGCAGATCGGCTACCTGAACCTGCACGGCACCGCGACCCAACACAACGACGCCATGGAAAGCCTGGCGGTCGCCAGCCTGTTTCCCGGCGGCGTCGCCTGCTCATCGACCAAGCCCATGACCGGCCACACCCTCGGCGCTGCCGGGGCACTGGAAGCCGCGTTCTGCTGGCTGAGCCTGACCCATCGCCTGCTGCCACCCCACGTATGGGACGGCCATCCCGACCCGGCGCTGCCCGCCTTGCAATGGGTGCGCAGCGGCGACAGCTTGAAAAAACCCTGCCTGATGAGCAACTCGTTTGCATTCGGCGGAAACAATGTCAGCCTGATAATCGCAGAGGCCCCATGATCGATTGGCCACTCGCCGAACTGCTGCCCCATGCGGGCGACATGATCCTGATCGACCAGGTGCTGTCGTTCGATGAAGAGCAGATCCACACCCGCGTCACCGTCAAGCCCGGCGGCCTGTTCAACCGTGCTGACGGCAGCCTGCCAGCCTGGGTCGGCATCGAGCTGATGGCGCAAAGCGTCGCCGCGTATGCCGGTTGCCATGCACGCCAGCAAGGCAAGGCCGTGGAACTCGGTTTCCTGTTGGGCACACGTAAGTTCGAGTGCAACGTGGAGCACTTTCCGGTCGGTGCCGAGCTGCATATCCACGGCCTGCGCTCCCTGGAAGACGACAACGGCATGGGTGTGTTCGAATGCCACCTCACCGGCGACGGTATCCAGGCCAGCGCGCGCCTGAACGTATTTCGACCGCCCCAGGCGGCCAACTATTTAGATGAATCGAAGGACGATACGCCATGACTGAATCCGTACTGGTCACCGGCTCCAGCCGTGGTATCGGCCGCGCCATTGCCCTGCGCCTGGCCCAGGCCGGCCATGACATCGTGCTGCATTGCCGCAGCGGTCGTGCCGAAGCCGACGCGGTACAGCTCGAGGTCCAAGCCCTGGGGCGCGAGGCACGCGTGCTGCAGTTCGACGTGGCGGATCGCGCTGCGTGCAAAGAGATCCTTGAGGCCGATGTGGAGCGGCATGGCGCCTATTACGGCGTGGTGCTCAATGCCGGCCTGACCCGCGACGGCGCCTTTCCTGCGCTGTCGGAAGACGATTGGGATGTGGTGATGCGCACCAACCTGGATGGTTTCTACAACGTGCTGCACCCGGTGATGATGCCGATGATTCGGCGCCGCGCCGCCGGGCGTATCGTGTGCATCACCTCGGTGTCCGGGCTGATCGGCAACCGCGGCCAGGTCAACTACAGCGCCTCCAAAGCCGGCTTGATCGGCGCGGCCAAGGCGCTGGCCATCGAGCTGGGCAAGCGCAAGATCACCGTCAACTGCGTGGCGCCGGGCCTGATCGACACCGCGATGCTGGATGAAAACGTGCCGGTAGAAGAACTGATGAAAATGATCCCGGCCCAACGCATGGGCACGCCGGAAGAAGTCGCCGGCGCCGTGAACTTCCTGATGTCGGCCGAAGCCGGCTATATCACGCGCCAGGTGCTGGCCGTGAACGGGGGCCTGTGCTGATGAAGCGCGTTGTCGTCACCGGCATGGCCGGCGTGACCTCCCTGGGCAGCGACTGGGACACCATCGCCGCCAACTTTCGCGCCAACCGCAGCGGCATTCGGCGCATGGATGAGTGGGACCGTTTCACCGAACTGAACACGCGCCTGGCCGGCCCTATCGACGATTTCGTCGTGCCTGCTCACTGGACGCGCAAGCAACTGCGCAGCATGGGCCGCGTCTCGCGCCTGGCCGTGTGGGCGGCGGAGCAGGCGTTGCAAGACGCCGGCCTGCTCGGTGACGAGTCGATCAAGGACGGGCGCATGGGCGTGGCCTGTGGCTCGTCCACCGGCAGCACCGATGAGATCAAGGCGTTTGGCAATATGCTGCTCAACTCGGTGGCCGAGGGGCTCAATGCCAACTCCTATGTGCGCATGATGCCCCACACCACGGCAGCGAATATCAGCATCTTCTTTGGCCTCACGGGCCGGCTGATTCCTACCTCCAGCGCCTGCACCAGCGGCAGCCAGGGCATCGGCTACGCCTATGAGGCAATCAAGTTCGGGCGCCTGCCGTTGATGCTCGCGGGCGGCGCAGAAGAGCTGTGCCCCACCGAAGCCATGGTCTTCGATGCGCTCTACGCCACCAGCCTGAAGAACGATGCGCCGCAAACCAGCCCGCGTCCCTACGACAGCGGCCGCGATGGCCTGGTGATCGGTGAAGGTGGCGGCATGCTGGTGCTGGAAGAATTGGAGCACGCGTTGGCGCGGGGCGCGCATATTCACGCTGAACTGGTTGGCTTCGGCAGCAATGCCGACGGCCAGCACACCACCCGCCCGGAACAGAAAACCATGCGCCGCGCCATGGAGCTGGCCCTGGAAGACGCAGGTCTTGAACCGTCCGCCATCGGCTACGTGAACGGCCATGGCACGGCTACCGATCAGGGCGACATCGCCGAAACCCTGGCCACCAGCAGCCTGTTTGGCAGCCGCATGCCGATCAGTTCACAGAAGAGTTTCCTCGGCCACACCTTGGGTGCCTGCGGCGCACTGGAGTCGTGGTTCAGCATCGAGATGATGAACCGCGACCAGTACGTGCACACCTTCAACCTGGACGCGGTCGACCCGCAATGCGGCGAGCTGGACTACCTGCAAGGTGGCTTTCGCCAGATGCACAACGACTACGTGATGAACAACAACTTTGCCTTCGGCGGCGTCAACACCTCGTTGATCTTCCGCCGCTGGAGCTGACTTTTTAATCGACTGGAGAAAACGGAATGTCTTCCCTGCTACGCGCTACCCTGATCACGCTGGCCCTGCTGACCACGGCTGGCTGCACCAGCAAACCGGTGCTCAACACCCAGCACGAGTTGCCGGCCACGAGCCAGGTCAGCGAAGAAAAAATGAAACAGGTGATCGTCGCCGCCCTGCAAAAACGCGAGTGGACGGTACAACGCCTGAGCCCGCAACTGGTGCAGGCCGAGATCACCGTGCGCGGCCAGTTCTACGCCGCAATCGACATCCGCTACACCCGCAACAGCTACGCCATCACCTACCGCGACAGCCGCGACCTGGGCTACAAGGACGGTAAGATCCATCGCAACTACAACCGTTGGGTGAGCATGCTGGATCGGGATATTCTGGCGGGGTTGCGTACTTACAGCGTGAATGAAGCAAATACTTCGCCCCAAAACTGACCCCCTTGTGGCGAGGGAGCTTGCTCCCGCTGGACTGCGCAGCAGGCCCATTTTTTAGGGCCGCTACGCGACCCAGCGGGAGCAAGCTCCCTCGCCACAGGTTATTGAGCGGCCTTACGCGTCAACAACTCCACAAACCCTTTCGCCATTGGCGTTTGCGCGCCCTTGCGCTGCACCAGCCACACCGCCGTCACTGCCTGCGGGTCGAGCAAGGTGCGATAGACCACGCCATCAATGCGGATGCGCTGGTAAGACGCCGGCAGCACCGACACCCCCAACCCCGCCGCCACCAGGCCGATGATGGTCATTGCTTCCCCTGCTTCCTGAGCAAAGTGCGGGCTGAACCCGGCGTCGCGAGCGAGGTTGAGCAACTGCGCGTACAAGCCGCTGCCGTAACTGCGCGGGAAGAACACGAAAGGCTCCTCGGCCAATTGCTCCAGATGCAAGCCGCGCTCACTGCCTTGCGCCAACGGGTGGCCGGCGCTCAATACCGCGACCAAGGGTTCGCGCATCAACTCGATCACGTTCAGTGAGTCGGGCAAGGGCAAAGGCCGCATCAACCCAACCTGAATCGACTCGTCCACCAGCGACTCGGCTACTTGGGTGCTGCTCATTTCTTGCAGGTTCAGATGCACCGCCGGGAATGCCTGGCGGAAGGCGAAGATCGCCTGGGGAATGCTGGCGTTGAACGGCGCAGACGAGGTGAAGCCGATCTTCAATTCACCCAGTTCCCCCAACTGCGCACGCCGCGCCACATCTGCCGCCTTGTCGACCTGGGCCAGCACCAACCGTGCCTCTTGCAAGAACAAACGCCCGGCCTCGCTCAGCTCGACCCGACGATTGGTACGCTCGAACAAGCGTGCGCCCAGCTCGTGTTCCAGCGCCTGGATCTGCTGGCTCAGGGGCGGCTGCGAGATGCCCAGCACCTGCGCGGCGCGGCCGAAGTGCAGTTCTTCGGCAACGGCGATGAAGTAGCGCAAATGGCGAAATTCCATGCAAGCCTCATTAGGTCGTAAAAGCTATCAAACAGGTCGAACAATATATTGGAAAGAATCATTAGCCAGCTATATGCTTTTTCGTATTGTCAGTCCTGGCAGACTTTCCTCCCCGAGGTCCCTCGTGAATCCTGCTGTTGCTCCACTTGCCCAACACACCCCGCCCTCAGCCCTTGATGACGTGGTGGCGCAGCTCAACGACGCGTACATCGAAAAAGGCACGCCGATGTTCATCCGCACCGTGCTGGCACTGTTCTCCGGCGGCTTCGCCACCTTTGCGCTGTTGTATTGCGTGCAGCCGATGATGCCGGCGCTGTCCCACGAGTTTTCCATCAATGCGGCGCAAAGCAGCCTGATTTTGTCCGTCGCGACCGCCATGCTCGCCTGCGGCCTGCTGATCACCGGGCCGATATCCGACAGGCTGGGGCGCAAGCCGGTGATGGTCGCTGCGTTGTTCTGTGCGGCGCTGGCCACCATCGCCAGCGGCTTGATGCCGAGCTGGGAGGGCATCCTGTTGATGCGTGCACTGGTGGGCTTGTCCTTGAGCGGCCTGGCCGCCGTGGCCATGACCTACCTCAGCGAAGAGATCCACCCGCAGCACATCGGCCTGGCCATGGGCCTGTACATCGGCGGCAACGCGATTGGGGGCATGAGCGGGCGCCTGATCATCGGCGTGTTGATCGACTTCGTCAGCTGGCACACCGCAATGCTGATCATCGGCGCCCTGGCGTTGATCGCTGCCACGGTGTTCTGGAAGATCCTCCCCGAATCGCGCAACTTCCGCGCCAGCAGCCTCAAGCCACGCAGCCTGGTGGACGGCTTTGTCATGCACTTCAAGGACGCCGGCCTGCCGTGGCTGTTTCTCGAAGCCTTCCTGCTGATGGGCGCGTTCGTGACGATGTTCAACTACATCGGCTATCGCCTGCTGGCCTCCCCCTACGATCTGAGCCAGGCGGTGGTCGGTTTGCTGTCAGTGGTGTACCTCTCGGGCATCTACAGCTCGGCCAAGATCGGCTCACTGGCCGACCGCCTCGGCCGCCGCCGCGTGCTATGGGGCACCATCGTGCTGATGCTCGCCGGCATGGCCCTGACGCTGTTCACCCCGCTGTGGTTGGTGGTGCCAGGCATGCTGGTGTTCACCTTCGGCTTCTTCGGCGCCCACTCGGTCGCCAGCAGCTGGATCGGCCGCCGCGCAGTGAAAGCCAAGGGGCAGGCGTCGTCGCTGTACCTGTTCTGCTATTACGTGGGGTCGAGCATTGCCGGGACTGCGGGTGGGTTTTTCTGGCACTTTGCCGGGTGGAACGGGATTGGCGGGTTTATCGTCGCGCTGCTGATTGGCGCGTTGCTGGTGGCGTTGAAGCTGGCGAAGTTGCCGCCACTGGGCCATGTGAAAGCCTGAGGCGACTGGCTTTATGTGGGAGCTGGCTTGCCTGCGATAGCGGTGTTGAATTCGCCGCCGCCATCGCAGCGATGCGGCGACCCGACAAGCCAGCTCCCACATTTTGTTTTCCGTTTTACTCGTGGTATTGCGCCGACAGTTCGTGCACTGCGCGCAAGAACGCACCCGCGTGCTCCGGGTTCACTTCCGGTGTGATGCCGTGGCCAAGGTTGAACACGTGGCCACTGCCCTTGCCATAGCTGGCCAGGATGCGTCCGACTTCGGCGCGGATCGCTTCTGGCTTGGCGTACAGCACGGTCGGGTCCATGTTGCCTTGCAGGGCAACCTGGTTGCCGACGCGACGGCGCGCTTCGCCGAGGTCGCAGGTCCAGTCCAGGCCCAATGCATCGGCGCCCGCGTCAGCGATGCTTTCCAGCCACAGGCCGCCGCCTTTGGTGAACATGATCACCGGAACCTTGCGGCCTTCGTGTTCACGGATCAGGCCGCTGACGATCTTGCGCATGTAGGCCAGGGAGAACTCCTGGTACGCCGCCGACGACAAGTTGCCACCCCAGGTGTCGAAAATCTGTACCGCTTGGGCGCCTGCCATGATCTGGCCGTTGAGGTAGGACGTGACCGACTGCGCCAGCTTGTCCAGCAACAGGTGCATGGCTTGCGGGTTGTCGTAGAGCATGGCCTTGGTCTTGCGGAAGTCTTTCGACGAGCCGCCTTCAACCATGTAGGTGGCCAGGGTCCAGGGGCTGCCGGAGAAACCGATCAGCGGCACGCGGCCGTTGAGCTCGCGGCGGATGGTGCTCACAGCATCCATCACGTAGCCCAGGTCTTTGTGTGGGTCAGGGATCGGCAGGGCTTCGATATCGGCCAGGGTGCTGACGACTTTCTTGAAGCGCGGGCCTTCGCCGGTTTCGAAGTACAGGCCTTGGCCCATGGCGTCCGGGATGGTGAGGATATCGGAGAAGAGGATGGCCGCATCCAGTTGTGGGTAGCGGTCCAGCGGCTGCATCGTGACTTCGCAGGCGAACTCCGGGTTCATGCACAGGCTCATGAAATCACCGGCGTTGGCGCGACTGGCACGGTATTCCGGCAGATAGCGACCGGCTTGACGCATCATCCACACCGGGGTGACGTCTACGGGTTGCTTGAGCAGGGCACGAAGGAAACGGTCGTTCTTGAGGGCAGTCATGTCGGCATCCGCAAAAAAAGTGCGGGCATTTTCTCAGAGCGCGACGCAAAAGGCACGGAATGCACCGTGCCTTTTGTCTATCGGGTCAATTTGTCGCGGCAATGCCGCCGCAGGATCGCTCCCACGCTCCGCGTCATGCTGTTCGGGACGCGGAGCGTCCCTGGCGGCATTCCCACGCAGAGCGTGGGAACGATCATCAGACTTGCAGGTAGTCCAGGATGCCTTCGGCGGCGTTACGGCCTTCGAAGATCGCGGTGACCACCAGGTCCGACCCGCGCACCATGTCGCCACCGGCGAAGATCTTCGGGTTGCTGGTCTGGTGCTTGTACTGGCCTTGTTCCGGGGCCACGACGCGGCCCTGGCTGTCGGTCTGGATTTCGAACTGCTCGAACCACGACGCCGGGCTTGGACGGAAACCGAAGGCGATGACCACGGCGTCGGCCGGGATGATCTCTTCGGAACCCGGAATCGGCTCGGGGCTGCGACGGCCACGGGCGTCCGGTTCGCCGAGACGGGTCTCGACCACCTTCACACCCTCGACGCGGTCTTCACCGACGATGGCAATCGGCTGGCGGTTGTAGAGAAATCTCACGCCTTCTTCCTTGGCGTTCTTCACCTCTTTGCGCGAGCCGGGCATGTTGGCTTCGTCACGGCGATAAGCGCAGGTCACCGACTTGGCGCCCTGGCGGATCGAGGTGCGGTTGCAATCCATCGCGGTGTCGCCACCGCCCAGCACCACGACCTTCTTGCCCTTCATGTCGACGAAATCTTCCGGCGACTTTTCAAAGCCCAGGTTGCGGTTGACGTTGGCGATCAGGAAGTCGAGCGCGTCATACACGCCGGGCAAGTCCTCACCGGCAAAGCCGCCCTTCATATAGGTGTAGGTGCCCATGCCCATGAACACCGCATCGTATTCGGCGAGCAGTTGCTCCATGGTGATGTCTTTGCCGATTTCGGTATTGAGGCGGAACTCGATACCCATGCCAGTGAACACTTCACGACGGTGGCTGAGTACGGTTTTTTCCAGCTTGAACTCAGGGATACCGAAGGTCAGCAGGCCACCGATTTCTGGGTTCTTGTCGAACACCACCGGAGTCACGCCGCCACGCACCAACACGTCGGCACACCCCAGGCCAGCAGGGCCCGCGCCGATGATCGCGACGCGCTTGCCTGTTGGCTTGACCTTGGACATGTCCGGGCGCCAGCCCATGGCGAACGCCGTATCGGTGATGTACTTCTCCACCGAACCGATGGTCACCGCGCCGAAGCCGTCGTTGAGGGTGCAGGCACCTTCACACAGACGGTCTTGCGGGCACACCCGGCCGCAGACTTCCGGCAGGGTGTTGGTCTGGTGCGACAGCTCGGCGGCGGCGAGGATGTTGCCCTCGGCCACCAGTTTGAGCCAGTTGGGAATGAAGTTGTGCACCGGGCACTTCCATTCGCAATACGGGTTACCGCACCCCAGGCAGCGGTGGGCCTGGTCGGCCGAGTGCTGGGGTTTGAAGGGTTCGTAGATTTCCACGAACTCTTTCTTGCGTTGACGCAACAGTTTCTTCTTCGGATCTTTGCGCCCGACATCGATGAACTGGAAGTCGTTATTCAGACGTTCAGCCATGTTAAAACCTCATCAAACTGTTCAGGCGCATATCACTGCGGGTTGGCACGGATGCTGGAAAGCAACGATTTCAGGTTGGCAGCCTTGGGCTTGACCAGCCAGAAACGACGCAGGTAATCATCGAGGTTTTCGGCGAGGTTACGACCCCATTCGCTGCCGGTTTCCTCGACGTACTCGTCCAGCACGTGCTGCAAGTGGTTCCGGTAGGATTCCATGGCTTCGCCGCTGATACGCTGGATCTCGACCAACTCGTGGTTGACCTTGTCGACGAAGGTGTTGTCCTGGTCGAGCACGTAGGCGAAACCGCCGGTCATGCCCGAACCGAAGTTGTAACCGGTCTTGCCCAGTACCGCGACAAAGCCTCCGGTCATGTACTCGCAGCAGTGATCGCCAGTGCCTTCCACCACGGTGTGGGCACCGGAGTTACGCACGGCGAAACGCTCACCGGCAGTACCTGCGGCAAACAGCTTGCCACCGGTGGCGCCGTACAGGCAGGTGTTGCCGATGATGGCACTGTCCTGGGTCTTGTACACGCTGCCAGCCGGCGGAACGATGACCAGTTTGCCGCCAGTCATGCCCTTGCCCACGTAGTCGTTGGCGTCGCCTTCCAGGTACATGTGCAGGCCGCCGGCGTTCCACACGCCGAAGCTCTGGCCCGCAGTGCCCTTGAAGCGGAAGGTGATCGGCGCTTTCGCCATGCCCTGGTTGCCGTGCTTGCGTGCGATTTCGCCGGAGATGCGTGCGCCGATGGAACGGTCGCAGTTGCAGATATCCAGGGCGAACTCGCCACCGCTGGCGTCGTTGATCGAGGAGCCGGCCATTTCGACCATTTTCTCGGCCAGCAGGCCTTTGTCGAACGGTGGGTTGCGATCCACCTGGCAGAATTGTGGCTTGTCTGCCGGGATGTGATCGCTGCCCAACAGCGGCGTGAGGTCCAGATGTTGTTGCTTGGCGGTCTGGCCTTCGAGGATGTCCAACAGGTCGGTGCGACCGATCAGCTCTTCCAGCGAACGCACGCCCAATTTGGCCAGCCACTCACGGGTTTCTTCGGCGACGTAGGTGAAGAAATTCACCACCATGTCGACGGTGCCGATGTAGTGATCCTTGCGCAGTTTCTCGTTCTGAGTCGCCACGCCGGTGGCGCAGTTGTTCAGGTGGCAGATGCGCAGGTATTTGCAGCCCAGGGCGATCATGGGCGCAGTACCGAAGCCGAAACTTTCGGCTCCGAGGATCGCGGCCTTGATCACATCGAGGCCGGTTTTCAGGCCGCCGTCGGTCTGTACTCGCACCTTGCCGCGCAGGTCGTTGCCGCGCAGGGTCTGGTGGGTTTCGGCCAGGCCGAGTTCCCACGGTGCACCGGCGTACTTGATCGAGGTCAGCGGCGAAGCGCCGGTGCCGCCGTCGTAGCCGGAGATGGTGATCAGGTCGGCATAGGCCTTGGCCACACCGGCGGCGATGGTGCCGACGCCGGCTTCTGCCACCAGTTTCACCGAGACCAGGGCCTGGGGGTTGACTTGTTTCAAGTCGAAAATCAGCTGCGACAAGTCTTCAATCGAGTAAATGTCGTGGTGCGGCGGTGGCGAGATCAACGTCACGCCCGGCACCGCATAGCGCAGCTTGGCGATCAAACCGTTGACCTTACCGCCTGGCAATTGACCACCCTCACCCGGCTTGGCGCCTTGGGCCACCTTGATCTGCAGCACCTCGGCATTCACCAGGTACTCCGGGGTCACCCCGAAACGGCCGGTGGCCACCTGCTTGATCTTCGAGCTTTTGAGCGTGCCGTAGCGCGCCGGGTCTTCACCGCCTTCGCCGGAGTTGGAACGCGCACCCAGGCGGTTCATGGCTTCGGCCAGGGCTTCGTGAGCCTCGGGCGACAGGGCGCCCAGGGAAATACCGGCGGAGTCGAAGCGCTTGAGGATCGACTCCAGCGGCTCGACCTGGCTGATGTCCATCGGCGTGTCCAGGGTCTTCACTTTGAACAGATCGCGGATCATCGACACCGGGCGGTTGTCCACCAGGCTCGTGTATTCCTTGAACTTGGCGTAGTCGCCCTGCTGCACAGCGGCTTGCAGGGTGTTGACCACGTCCGGGTTGTAGGCATGGTATTCGCCACCGTGCACGAACTTGAGCAGGCCACCTTGCTGGATCGGCTTGCGCGCGCTCCAGGCTTCGGCGGCCAGGGCTTTTTGCTCGGCTTCGATGTCGACGAAACGCGCACCCTTGATGCGGCTCGGTACGCCACGGAAACTCAGCTCGCAGACTTCTTCGGACAGGCCGATGGCTTCGAACAACTGCGCGCCACGGTAGGAAGTGACGGTGGAGATACCCATCTTCGAGAGGATCTTCAGCAGGCCCTTGGTGATGCCCTTGCGGTAGTTCTTGAACACCTCATAGAGGTCTCCCAGCACTTCACCGGTACGGATCAGGTCACCCAGCACTTCGTACGCGAGGAACGGGTACACCGCCGAAGCGCCGAAACCGATCAGCACCGCAAAGTGATGCGGGTCGCGGGCAGTGGCGGTTTCCACGAGGATGTTGGAGTCGCAGCGCAGGCCTTTTTCAGTCAGGCGGTGGTGCACCGCGCCGGTCGCCAGGGACGCGTGGATCGGCAACTTGCCCGGCGCGATATGGCGGTCGGTCAGTACGATCTGGGTACGACCGGCACGCACGGCTTCTTCAGCCTGGTCAGCAACGTTACGCACTGCGGCTTCAAGGCCCAGGCTCTCGTCGTAGTTCAGGTCGATGATCTGACGATCGAAGCCCGGACGCTCAAGGGTCATCAGCGAGCGCCATTTGGCCGGGGAAATGACCGGCGAGCTGAGGATCACACGGGAGGCATGCTCAGGCGATTCCTGGAAGATGTTGCGCTCGGCGCCGAGGCACACTTCCAGGGACATCACGATGGCTTCACGCAGCGGGTCGATCGGCGGGTTGGTCACCTGGGCGAACTGCTGGCGGAAGTAGTCGTACGGCGTGCGTACGCGCTGGGACAGCACGGCCATTGGCGTGTCATCGCCCATGGAGCCGACGGCCTCGTAGCCTTGCTCACCGAGCGGACGCAGCACCTGGTCGCGCTCTTCGAACGTGACCTGGTACATCTTCATGTACTGCTTGAGCTGGTCGACGTCATAGAAAGCCGAACCGTGGTCGTTGTCTTCCATGGTCGCCTGGATGCGCAGGGCGTTCTTGCGCAGCCATTGCTTGTACGG
This sequence comes from Pseudomonas sp. PA-1-3F, assembly GCF_021609665.1. NCBI lineage: Bacteria > Pseudomonadati > Pseudomonadota > Gammaproteobacteria > Pseudomonadales > Pseudomonadaceae > Pseudomonas > Pseudomonas sp. PA-1-3F. Next base: position 136,082 of record NZ_WJZD01000004.1, read on the forward strand.
GTGACGGGACTTCAAGCGGTTGTCGATGGCGTCGGTGTCGAGGATCTGCCCGGTCTCGGTGTCCACGGCCAGGATCTGGCCAGGGCCCACACGGCCTTTGGCGATCACGTCTTCAGGCTTGTAGTCCCACACGCCGATTTCCGAGGCGAGGGTGATGAAACCGTTGGTGGTGGTCACCCAACGCGCCGGGCGCAGGCCGTTACGGTCGAGCAGGCACACCGCATAGCGGCCGTCGGTCATGACCACGCCGGCCGGGCCGTCCCACGGTTCCATGTGCATCGAGTTGTACTCGTAGAACGCACGCAGGTCCGGGTCCATCGTCTCGACGTTCTGCCACGCTGGCGGAATGATCATGCGCACGCCACGGAACAGGTCGATGCCGCCGGTGACCATCAGTTCGAGCATGTTGTCCATGCTGGAGGAGTCGGAACCCACGCGATTGACCAGCGGGCCGAGCTCTTCGAGGTCCATCAAATCGTTGGCGAACTTGGTGCGACGGGCCTGGGCCCAGTTGCGGTTGCCAGTGATGGTATTGATCTCGCCGTTGTGGGCGAGGAAGCGGAATGGCTGGGCCAGCGGCCATTTCGGCAGGGTATTGGTGGAGAAGCGCTGGTGGAACACGCAGATTGCGGTTTGCAGGCGCTCATCGCTCAGGTCTGGATAGAAGGCGGTGAGGTCCGCCGGCATCATCAGGCCTTTATAAATGATGGTCTTGTGGGAAAAGCTGCAGATGTAATGGTCAGTGTCGGCGGCGTTGAGCACCGACGAACGACGACGGGACGTGAACAGCTTGATCGCCATGTCCTGGTCGCTCAGGCCATCGCCGGCGATGAACACTTGTTCGATCTGCGGCAGGCGCTCCAGGGCCAGGCGGCCGAGTACGCTGGTGTCGATGGGCACTTTGCGCCATCCGACGATTTGCAGGCCGGCGGCGGCGATCTCGCGGTTCATGTTCTCGCGAGCGGCTTCGGCTTTTACCGGGTCCTGGTTGAAAAACACCATGCCCACGGCGTACTGCTTGGGCAGTTCGACCGCGAATTGCTCTTTGGCGACAGCGCGCAGGAACTGGTCGGGCTTTTGAATCAGCAAGCCACAGCCGTCACCGGTCTTGCCGTCGGCGTTGATCCCACCGCGGTGGGTCATGCAGGTCAGGGCCTCGATGGCCGTTTGCAAAAGGGTATGACTGGGTTCGCCCTGCATGTGGGCTATCAGGCCGAAACCGCAGTTATCCTTGAATTCATCGGGTTGGTACAGACCTGCTTTCATAGACACTTTCTCACCAGGCTGCCTCTTTTACCGAGGCAAATTTCTTTTCAATTCAACCGGTTACCTTCCACGCCGAACGTACGCCGGCTTAGCGGGGGCAAAAGGGAGGTCATTGTACACACCGACACAGACGCTCACAAATTTAGCGACGAAATGTCGCAAATCTATGTCGCATTTATGAAAGGTTTAAAGCGATATGCTGTGCTAGTCAAAACTTTTTTAATTCTGACCGCTACGACTCAAAAGCCACTGTGACGCAGACACCACAAAGCGCGCGGTCTCTGGAGACTGCACGCACTTGCGGATTTTTTTGAGGTGCCGGGAGGGCGGCCTGGGTAAGGCCGCCGGATCTTCAGCGAGTTGCTGCCAGTTCTTGTTGAACGCTGGCAACAGTGCGAGGCCAAGGTTTACCAGCCTGAACCTTCGCTGGCAAGGCTTTGATAGCAGAATCGGCTGCGGCGCGGCTTGGGAAGCTGCCGTAGGTGATCACGTAGAGAGGTTTGCCGTTGAGCACTTTCTTGAAATAACGGTACTGGCCGCCCTGCTCTTTGACGAACGCCTGGGCGTTGGCTTCGGAGCTGGTGCCGAGGATCTGTACCACAAAGTTACCGGTAGGCTGGCTGCTGTACCAGCTGCTGCCAGCAGCGCCGGCCTTGGCAACGGTGGCGGCTGGTTTTTCCGCAGGCTTGGCGGCCGGGGCTGGTTTGGCGGCTGGCGCTGGTGCGACAGGCTTGGTCACCGGAGCAGGCTTGGCGGTAGCAACGGTGGGCGCCGGCGTAGGAGTCGGCTTGGCGACCGGAGCAACCGGCGTCGCTGGCACACCGGCCGGTACGCCTGCAGGTGGCGCGGTGGTGGTCACGGTCGGCGGCGTGGCGCTGGAGCCTTCCACCGGCACACCGTCGTCGCCTTCGGAGATGCCACCGGCTTCTTCAGCCAGAGGGCCGCGCATCACAGGTTGGCCGACCATCGGCAGGTTGGTCGGTTGGCCGGAGTTGGCAAATTCGACGTTTGGCGTGGGCTTGCCCAGTGGCAACTGCGCCTGTTCGGTTGGCGCGCCAGTGGTTGTCGGTGCTTTGTTGCGGCCCGGGATCAACCAGGCGGCGGCAACAGCGACCACGACAACGGCGGAAATAGCCAATACGTGCTTCTTAGGCATAGTGAACCCCATCTTTGGACGCTTGACCGCAGAGCGGCTGGCAATCATGGCTTCGATCATGGCATCGCGGGCAACCTGGTTGATGTTTCCAGGCCAGCCATCGGAGCTTTCGTGAATATCAGAGATCTGCGCAGCGGTGAAAAGTTCGATACCCGCCCCTGCGCCTTCAAGACGTTGTGCAAGGTATTCGCGGGTTTCTTCCTCTTCGTACGGCTGCAACTCGATGACGTGAAACAGCTCCTGCTCACCGCTGATCTGCTCCAGATCGGCGATCAACGACGACTCACCGAACAGGAACACATGCGGGCGACCTTCCGGCGTACCCGCTGCCAGCGCCAGCAAGGCTTCCAGGGCCGATTCGTCGAGCTGCTCGGCGTCGTCTACCAGCAGGTAGACTTCCTGGCCGGTCAGGCCCAATTGCACCACCTGCTTGAGAATCGCGTTCGGCTCGGCGTTGGAGACGTTCAACGCTTGCGCCACCTCGCGCAGTACGCCAGCCGCATCACCGGCACCGCGGGCAGACACCACCACGCTCTGCACCGATTGTTTGTTGGTGCTGGCCACCAGCGCCTGGCGCAGCAAGGTCTTGCCGCTGCCCAGAGGGCCGGTCACCACCAGCAGCAACTGGCTGTAGCGCGCAAGGTGATGCAACTGCCCAAGTACCGGCTTGCGCTGGGCGGGGAAGAACTTGAAACCCGGCACCCGTGGTGCGAAGGGGTCGTGGCTCAAGTGATAATGGCCGAGGAACGCCTCGTCGGCATGCAAACTAGTCATCGGGTCTTATTAACCTTTGAGCTGGGCCAGGGCGCGGTAATCCGCTCCCAGCGTGGCCTGTAGAATCTCTTTTGGATAATCGTCGGTCACCACGGCTTCGCCGATGTGGCGCAGCAGTACCAGTCGAAGTCGACCGTCGATCACTTTCTTGTCTATCGCCATATGTTCAAGGAAATCCGCCTCGGCCATCTCCGTGGGCGGAACGACCGGCAAACCGGCACGCTGGAACAGGCGGATACCGCGATCACGCTCTTGGGCGCTGATCCAGCCCAGGCGCTGCGACATATCCAATGCCATCACCGTACCAGCCGCCACGGCCTCCCCATGCAGCCACACACCATAGCCCATGTGCGTTTCGATCGCATGGCCGAAGGTGTGGCCCAGGTTCAGCGTGGCCCGCACGCCGGACTCGCGCTCGTCGGCATTGACCACCAGCGCCTTGGCCGCGCAAGAGCGGGAGATCGCTTCGGTCAGGGCTACCTGATCGAGGGCGCGCAAGGCGTCCATGTGTTCTTCCAGCCAGGTCAGGAACGGCTCATCGCAAATCAGGCCGTACTTGATGACTTCCGCCAGCCCCGCCGACAGCTCGCGCGGCGGCAAGGTGTTGAGGGTAGCGGTGTCGATCAGCACAGCCTGAGGCTGGTAGAACGCGCCGACCATGTTCTTGCCCAACGGGTGGTTGATACCGGTCTTGCCACCCACCGACGAATCGACCTGGGACAGCAAGGTGGTCGGCACCTGGATGAAATCCACGCCGCGCTGGTAGCAGGCCGCGGCAAACCCGGCCATGTCGCCAATCACACCGCCGCCCAGGGCGACCACAGTGGTTCGACGGTCATGGCGCGCAGTCAGCAGGCCATCAAAGATCAGTTGCAGGGTTTCCCAGTTTTTGTGGGCTTCGCCGTCAGGCAACACCACGGAGATCACCGAGTACGCCGCCAGGCTGCGGCTCAGACGCTCAAGGTACAGCGGCGCGACCGTTTCGTTGGAGATGATTGCCACCTGTCGGCCGGCAATATGCGGCGCAAGCAGTTCGGGCTGGTCCAACAGACCTGCGCCAATGTGGATCGGGTAGCTGCGCTCGCCTAGATCGACCTTAAGTGTCTGCATGTGTCCCCGCGTTGAAGATGTATTAACGACCGGCACTGTCGACATCTCGACACCGCCTGGTGGCTCTACGCCATACCTTATAAGGTCATGGCGCGCCGCCGAGAATAGCGCATTTCGGGCCAGGCTTTAACGGGGTGGCAACCGTTGCAGGCGCTCAAGGATGTCAAGTACGACCATCCGAGGTGGCCGTTCATCGGTTTCCACCACCAGATCGGCGATTTCCCGATACAGCGGATCGCGCAGCGCCAGCAGGTCCCGCAGGGTTTTCGCCGGGTCGGCGGTGCGCAGCAACGGGCGATTGCGATCACGGGCGGTACGGCCCACCTGCTGTTCGACCGACGCGTGCAGATACACCACCCGACCACCGGCATGCAGCGCCCGACGGTTTTCATCGCGCATGACGGCGCCACCGCCGGTCGCCAATACCACGCCATCGCAGCCGCACAGCTCGGCAATCATCGCCTGCTCGCGGTCACGAAAGCCCAGCTCGCCTTCTTTATCGAAGATCCATGGGATATTGGCACCCGTGCGCAATTCAATTTCCTTGTCGGAATCTTTGAATGGCAGGCGCAGCTCTTTGGCCAGCAAACGGCCGATGGTGCTTTTTCCAGCCCCCATCGGCCCTACAAGAATCAAATTTCGCACAGAATCAACGACTCACAGCAATCGCCTGGTTATTCATGATACGCGGAGTCAGGAATACCAGCAGCTCGGATTTTTTCTCCGCCAGCACATCGCGCCGGAAAAGGCGGCCAAGATACGGCACATCGCCCAAAAATGGCACTTTATCTACCACTTTGCTTTGGGTGTTGGAGAAAACCCCGCCAATGACGATGGTCTCGCCATCCCTGACCAGAACCTTGGCGTTGACCTCGTTTTTCTTGATCGGCGGCACGTCATTGAGTCGGTTCAGGTAGTCGGGCTCATCCTTGGTGACCTTGACCGCCATGATCACATGGTCGTCGGGAGTGATTTGCGGCGTGACTTCAAGCGACAGCGAGGCCTCTTTGAACGACACCGAGGTGGCACCCTGGGAGGTGGATTCCTGATAAGGAATCTCGGTGCCTTTGAGGATGCGTGCAGTCTCTTTGTCGGAGGTGACGACCTTGGGCTGCGAGACGATCTCACCGTTGCCGGTTTTTTCCATGGCGGTCAGCTCAAGGTCCAGCAACAGGTTGTCGGTGATATAGGCGATCCCCAGGCCCGAGGTTCCGGCCAGCGACCCCAAGTCGACAAAGGGTGAACTGGGTGGGTTTTGCGGCGGCTCGGCACCCTCCGCCAGCGGCTTGCCAATACCGCCAACCCCGCTGTTGCCACGGGTGAGCCGCCCACCCCAGCGCACACCCAGGCTTTTGTCGTAGTCGACATTGGCCTCCACAATCCGCGCCTCGATCATGACCTGGCGTACCGGGATATCCAGTTGCGCCACGATGCGCCGCAGCTCTTCGAGCCGCTCGCCAGTCTGGTAGGCGATGATGTTGTTGGTGCGGTCATCCACCGCCACCGAACCGCGCTCATCGGTGGCGCCCTCAAAGCCGGTCACCGACTGAAACAGCTTGGCCAGGTCGGCGGCCTTGGCGTAATTGACCTGCAGCAGCTCCCGACGCAAGGGCGCCAGCTCGGCCATCTGCTTGCGCGACTCCAGCATCAACAGCTCGCGAGCAGCCAATTCATCGGCGGGCGCCACCAGCAGCACGCCCGCCTTGACTCGCTTGTCCAAGCCCTTGGTTTGCAGTACCAGGTCCAGAGCCTGGTCCCAGGGCACATCCTTGAGCCGCAGGGTGATCGAGCCCTGCACCTCATCGCTGGTCACCAGGTTGAGCCCGGCGACATCGGCAATTTGCTGCAAGACCGCGCGCAGGTCGATGTCCTGGAAATTCAGGGTCAGCTTGGCGCCTGTATAGCTGACCGGCTGGGCACTGTCGGGCGGCGGCAGTTGGATAAGGTCCAGGCGATTGGGCACAGCAGCAGCCATCGGTGCCGTGAACGCTATCCATAGCGCCACACCGAAGGACGAGAAGGTCCTTTTCATTGTTTGATTCCGTTATGAGTTGACGTTCAGCACAAGGGTTCGCGGGCGTTCCAGCCAGGCGCCCTGTCCATCGGGAAACAGCTCCACCAGCTCGACAGCAGCGTCTTGAATGGCCGTGACCTGGCCATGGTCCGGCCCCAGGTAATCACCCACCGCCAGCCGATACACCCTGGCCCCAGCCCGCAACAAGGCAAAGGCCTGCGCACCACGGGACAACGTACCGACCATTTCGAACTGATCGAGGCGCATACCTTCCAACAGTCCCCGTGGCCGGGTGAAATCCGGGGCAAGGGCCGGGCGGCCCGGAACGTGCGGTGCCTGCAAGGCGGGCGGCGTGAACGGATCGCGCAAGGACGAGGGTTCGTAGACAAATTGCGGCCCTGGGTCCAGCACCTGACGGGCCTTGCCGTTTTGCAGGGTGCTGCGATAGGTCTTGGCGAGCATGTTCAGACGCAACAAGGCGCCCTGATGCCCGAGCGCAATATCCTGCACGGTAACGACCCGTGGCAACCCACCCAAGGCACTGACAAACGTCGCCAGGTCGTGGTAAACCCCGGACGCGCCTATCTGCATGGGTTGTTCGATATAAAGCTGCCGAGGCGCTTCATCCAGCACGGTGATGCCTTCGACCCACACCCCATGAACAGCCGCCAGCCGGGCGATGTCTTCCAGCACGGCAGGCACCTCGGACTCGCCGGGCAATTGCCCTAGAAGGCTGGCGAGATTGTCTTCCATGCTCCGGACTTGCCGGGTGCGCAGCTCAAGGCTCGCGGCCAGGCCGGTCTTTTCTGTGAGTTGCTGCTGCAGCGCCTGCTCCCGCGCCTCAAGCCCGTGCAATCGCTCCCGCTGCGGCCCCCCATGCGAAACCTCGCCCAGCACCAGCACCAGGCCGGCCAGCACACAGCCAAGCAGCACCTTGCCCGGCAGGGACCATTTGGCAGCGTTGTAAGAGAGCGTGGAAAAATCGAGCCTGGGCAGGCTCATGGTTGCGCCTCGCTGGACTCTCCCTGGCGCACCATCAGTTGGAATTCACTTTCGCCGCGTGCACCTTCGCTTTGCACGCGCTGCAGACGGGTCGAACTGGAGCCGTGGATTGGCTTGAGTTGCTGCATCAAACGGGCGATATCCTGGTTGCTTTCTGCCGTGCCGCGAATGCTGATGGTGTCGCCGTTGGCAACCACCTCATGCAGATGGACACCTTCAGGCACCGAGCGAGCCAATTGCTCGAACAATCGGGCACCGGAAGAGCGGGCATCGTGCAGGTCCTGAACCACCTTCATGCGTTCGGCCAGTTGCTGGCTTCGCGCCTGCAAGTCGTCGATAGTCCTGATCCGCGAGTCCTGGGTAGCGATGTGCTCTTCCAGGCGGCTGTTGCGGCTTACCTGCCGGTCTATCGCCTGGTCGATCACTTGATCAGCCAACCACAGTGCCGCGAGCGCCACGCAGGCAAACGCCAGCAATAGCACCAACAGGTATTTGCGCCTGCGCTCCGCGAGGGCCTGGCGCCAAGGCAAAAGATTGATTCGTGTCATCCAGCGAAACTCCTAAGGGCCAGCCCGCAAGCCACTCCCATCCCTTGGGCATCCAAGGCCCATTGTGCACCATCGACTCTATGACCCGGCGTGAAGCTGGCAAAATCCTGAAGGCAAGCGCGCTCCAATGCAAACCCTTCTACATCGACCACCCGCGGCACCAGCCCCGCCAGGGCCAAAACCGCCTCGCGCGCTTCGACCTGCTCACGCAGGCACGCCGCCAGCATCACCTCTACCCACTGCGGGCCTTGAGCCGATGGCCCTTGAACCTGAAAGTCGATGGCCACCTCGTCCAATGGATAGGGGATGAACTGGTCGGCTTCCATCTGGATCTTCCAGGCCATTTCCTCATCACTGAGGCCGGCGTCCATGTCAATCAGCCGGGTAATTACCGACGGGCCCGCAACCGCCACGGCGGCGTACCGGGCCGAGGTACCCAGGCGCGACAGTGCCTGTTGCAGCATACGGCCCACTCCCTCAAGGTCCAGCAAGGTGCCGTCCACCACCGCCTGGGGCGGCAGCATTTGCATAACGTAGCCCTGGACGCTGAAACCGCCTGATGAACGGCCCAGTTCGATCAGCTTGATGCCGCTGTCATTGATATCGACCCCCAACACCGTGTCGACTTTTCGCCTGAAAAATCCCTTTCCCATAAAACTCCCCAAAACTTTCCCTGTCATACCGGCTGTCATCTCGCCTGATTGCTGCCAGGCACCTTGCATTCGGTCGGCTTGTTCAAGGCTCGCGAATGACGCCCCAAGCTGAAAAATGCTTTAATGCCCAGCGTTTTTTCCCGCTTTTTATCTGCTGCCCGGGTCGATCCATCGTTTGCCATGCATCCCCGACGCGTAACTCATTCTTTTCTCTGGAAATCCAAAAGCCTTGATTCGTCTGCTGAAGTTTTTCGGGTACTCCATTGTCGCCATCGTTTGCGGGCTGCTGCTCGTACTCAGCGGGGCCTACCTCTACCTTAGTCCGGGTTTGCCCTCCGTAGAGGCCCTCAGAAGTATCCAGTTGCAGATTCCTTTGCGGGTCTACAGCAGCGATGAAAAACTGATCGCGGAGTTCGGCGAAATGCGCCGCACACCGATCCGTTTCGCCGACATTCCACCCAATTTCATCAGCGCTTTGCTGTCTGCCGAAGACGATAATTTCGCCAACCACTACGGCGTAGACCCCAGCAGCCTGGTGCGTGCAGCCACGCAATTGGTAAAAAGTGGACACATTCAATCGGGTGGCAGCACCATCACCATGCAGGTGGCGAAGAACTTCTTCCTCACCAGCGAACGCAGCTTTTCCCGCAAGGCCACCGAAATCCTGCTGGCGCTGCAGATCGAACGCCAGTTGACCAAGGATGAAATCCTCGAGCTGTACGTCAACAAGATCTACTTGGGCAACCGCGCTTACGGCATCGAGGCCGCGTCCCAGGTCTACTATGGCAAGTCGATTCGTGACGCCAGCCTGGCGCAAATGGCGATGATCGCCGGCCTGCCCAAGGCACCGTCGCGCTTCAACCCGCTGGCCAACCCGGCGCGCAGTAAAGAACGCCGTGACTGGATCCTGGGCCGCATGTACAAACTGGGCAAGATCGACCAGGCCGCTTATGAAAGTGCCGTAGCCGAGCCGCTGAACGCCAGCTATCACGTGCCGACCCCAGAAGTGAATGCACCCTATATCGCCGAAATGGCCCGCGCCGAGATGGTTGGCCGTTATGGCAGCGAGGCCTACACCGAAGGTTTCCGCGTCACCACGACGGTGCCGAGCAACTTGCAGGAAATCGCCAACCATTCGGTACATGAAGGCCTGATCACTTATGACCAGCGTCACGGCTACCGTGGCCCCGAGTCGCGCCTGCCGGGCAAGACCCTGAGTGCCTGGACCACCGAATTGGGCAAACAGCGTTCGATCAGCGGCCTGGACCCGGCCATCGTCACCCAGGTAACCAAGGACGGCATCCAAGTGCTGACCCGCTCTGGCGAAGCCCATGTAGCCTGGGACAGCATGAAGTGGGCACGCCCGTTCCTGAACACCAACAGCATGGGCCCGATGCCCAAGCAGCCATCCGACGTGGCCCAGGTGGGTGATTTGATCCGCGTGCAACGCCAAAAGGATGACAGCCTCAAATTCAGCCAGGTGCCGCTCGCCCAGGGCGCCCTGGTGTCCCTGGACCCGCAGAACGGTGCGATCCGCGCACTGGTCGGCGGCTTTGCCTTCGAGCAGAGCAACTACAACCGCGCTACCCAGGCCAAGCGCCAGCCGGGCTCCAGTTTCAAGCCGTTTGTCTACAGTGCCGCGCTGGACAACGGCTACACCGCCGCCAGCCTGGTCAACGACGCGCCAATCGTGTTTGTCGATGAATATCTGGACAAGGTCTGGCGCCCGAAGAATGACACCAACACGTTCCTCGGCCCGATCCGTATCCGCGAGGCGCTGTACAAGTCACGCAACCTGGTGTCGATCCGCCTGTTGCAGGCGATGGGCGTAGGCAAGACCATCGACTATATGACGCGCTTTGGCTTCGCCAAGTCGGACCTGCCGCCAAACCTGTCCCTGGCCCTGGGTACCGCGACCCTCACGCCGATGGAAATCGCCACCGGCTGGAGCACCTTTGCCAACGGCGGCTACAAGATCGCGCCGTACCTGATCGACAAGATCGAAAGCCGCAATGGCGACACCCTGTTCACCGCCAACCCGCCACGGGTACCCGGCGACGTGGTCAATGGTGTGGCCGCGACCGACGGGCTTGCGGTACCGAGCAACGGCGGTATCACCATCGAGGCGACGCCAGGCACACCGCCGGCCGCAAACGCCGGCGCACCGGCCGAACCGCAAGCGCCAGCGGTTGCCGAGCGCATCGTGGACGGCCGCACTACCTACATCCTCAACAGCATCCTGCAAGACGTGATCAAGAAGGGCACCGGCCGCCGCGCACTGGCTCTGGGCCGTGCGGATATCGCTGGCAAGACCGGTACCACCAACGAGTCCAAGGACGCGTGGTTCTCCGGCTACAACGGCGACTACGTGACCACCGTGTGGACCGGCTATGACCAGCCTGAAAGCCTGGGCCGCCGCGAGTTTGGTGGCACCGTCGCCCTGCCGATCTGGATGAGCTACATGGGCGCAGCGCTCAAGGACAAGCCGCTGCACACCCAGCCAGAGCCAGAAGGCATCCTCAGCCTGCGCATCGACCCGATCAGTGGCCGCGCAGCTTCACCGAGCACGCCGAATGCGTACTTCGAGCTGTTCAAGAGCGAAGACACACCGCCATCGGTCAACGAACTGGGCAACGGCGCAGTGCCGGGCAGCCCGCTGCCGGCGGATGAAGGCGCGCCGATCGATTTGTTCTGACCTGATCACGCTGATCGGCCGATCGTTCCCACGCTCCGCGTGGGAATGCATCCTGTGACGCTCTGCGTCACGATCTTAAAAGCAGACGCGGAGCGTCCAGGTGGGCATTCCCACGCAGAGCGTGGGAAAGATCAGCCACGGGACATCAGCCACAAAAAAGCCCCGACTGATCACTCAGTCGGGGCTTTTTTTGCGGGTGTGTCTACAACGGCTTAGCCGTTGAACACATCATCCACGCTTTGCAGCGGGTAGTTCTTTGGATACGGCAGGGTAGCCACACCAGTCTCGATAGCGGCCTTGGCCACGGCATCGGAGATCAGGGTGATCAGGCGCTTGTCCATTGGTTTCGGAATAATGTACTCACGACCGAATTCCAGCTTGGCGCCACCGTAGGCGTCACACACATCCTGAGGTACCGGCAGCTTGGCCAGTTCACGCAGGGCGTTGGCAGCGGCCACTTTCATTTCTTCGTTGATGCGCTTGGCGCGAACGTCCAGGGCACCACGGAAGATGAACGGGAAGCCCAATACGTTGTTGACCTGGTTCGGGTAGTCCGAACGGCCGGTGGCCATGATCACGTCGCTGCGAGTGGCGTGGGCCAGTTCTGGAGAGATTTCCGGATCCGGGTTGGAGCAGGCGAACACGATAGGGTTCGGCGCCATGGATTTGAGGCCTTCAGCGCTCAGCAGGTTCGGGCCGGACAGGCCAACGAACACGTCGGCACCGTCGAGGGCGTCAGCCAGGGTGCGCTTGGAGGACGGATGGGCAAACATCGCCTTGTACTGGTTCAGGTCGGTGCGCTCGGACTGAATCACGCCCTTGCTGTCGACCATGTAGATGTTTTCCAGCTTGGCGCCCATGCTGATGATCAGCTTCATGCAGGAAATGGCCGCGGCACCGGCGCCCAGGCAGACGATTTTCGCCTCGCCCAGGGTTTTGCCAGCAATTTCCAGGGCGTTGATCATGCCGGCTGCGGTAACGATCGCGGTGCCGTGTTGGTCATCGTGGAATACCGGAATGTCGCACTGCTCGATCAGGGCCTTTTCGATCTCGAAGCACTCAGGTGCCTTGATGTCTTCCAGGTTGATGCCACCGAACGTGATGGAAATGCGCTTGACGGTGTCGATGAACGCCTGCGGGCTTTCGGAATCGACTTCGATGTCGAAAACGTCGATGCCGGCAAAGCGCTTGAACAGCACGCCCTTGCCTTCCATGACTGGCTTGGAAGCCAATGGGCCGAGGTTACCCAGGCCCAGAATCGCGGTGCCATCGGAAATCACTGCAACCAGGTTGCCTTTGCCGGTGTACTTGTACGCCAGCTCTGGGTCACGGGCGATTTCACGTACGGGTTCGGCAACACCAGGGCTGTAGGCCAGCGACAGGTCGCGGGCAGTGGCAGTGGCTTTGGTGAGCTCTACACTCAGCTTTCCTGGACGAGGATGGGCATGGTATTCGAGAGCGGCAGTTTTCAAATCAGACATATCGGCATTCCGCTTTTACTGTTGGTCGACGGACCGCCGAGGATACGCGTGTCGTAAAGTCCCTACAAGACTGGGCAGTCACAGGTGTCAAGGGCCCTGCGCTACGACTTTTGGCCAAGAGCCACGGGATACAAGGGCTAAACTGTTCACAATCGAAATAAAAAATGTCTACAATTTTTTATTCAAAGCGCCGATTTCAGCATGCCGGGGTCGGTTATTGGCAACAGCCAGCGCGCTTGGCCTTTTTTCAGGCCGCCACGGCGGGCTCGATCCTGCACCCAACCGCGCGCCTCAATGGTGCGGCCTTGCAGACCATCGAGCATGGCCGTATCGAACTGGCTGATCAGCTCGGGCGCAATACGCAATACCAGTGAGCCCTGCAGCTCAATCCAGATTCCACCGCGATTACGCTCGATCTTGCTGACCCGACCGGCCACCAGCGCAAACCCGGAGCGCTTGAGATTCGCCACGCTGTGCACTGGCGATTGGCGCCACAGGCCGAGCCGTGCCTGGCGGGCGCTGTTTTCGGCCGCCTGCTGGCAGGCAACCAGGTCCACATTCGGCGCCACGCCCACTTGGTACCCCAGGCCCTCGGCCAGCAGTTGCGCCTCCAGGTTCTCGCCATTGGCTCCGTAGAGGTGAGCCAGGGTGCGCCCGTAATGGTCTTTGGCTTCGCGCCCCGCCACCAGGCCGACACGCCCATCGCTGGCCTTGACCAACGCCTGCAGGCGCTGGCGGGCGGCGACAGCGAATGGCTCGTCAGGGCGGCCCTTCTTGCCGGTTTCCGGCGCGTTGAGGCCGATCATGCGCACGCTGCGACCGTCCTTGAGGCGCACCGTGTCGCCATCCACCACGCGCTGCACATCGACGCGGACGACGGCTGCCGGCGCGGGGCAGAATGCATCGGCCTGAGCGGTTGCCAGCCAAATTCCAGGCACAAAAAAGGCGCCCACAAGGGACGCCTTTTTCAACAGCAGGTAAAAGCCCATAAGGCTCTTGAATCTTACTCTGCTGGAGTAGCAGCAGGCTTCTTGCCGAAAGCACCAAAGCGATCTGCGAAGCGCTGTACGCGGCCGCCGGTGTCCAGAGTTTTCTGCTTACCGGTGTAGAACGGGTGGCACTCGTTGCATACGTCAGTACCCAGTGGCTTGCACAGGTTCGAACGAGTTTCGAACTTGTTGCCGCAGCTGCAGGTGACTTCGATGGTTTCGTACGCTGGATGGATATCGGCTTTCATGGCACTTCCTCGGGCTAGCGTGCCGCCACTCGACACTATTGTCGAATACCGCACGTAATTAGGCCGCGGATTCTACCAGACCTTTTTAATCACGCAAGCGGCGGTAATGGCCGAAAACTCCCTTTCATCAGATATTCCTGACACACCGCCGTCAATGTGGGAGCCGGGCTTGCCCGCGAAGGCGGTGTGTCAGTCACTGCATCTGTTACTGCACTAGCGCTTTCGCAGGCAAGCCAGCTCCCACAGGAGGCTGAGCCGTTCTGGAGATCCGATTCCAGTACTGAAGACGGGACACCCCCGGTCTGCTAGGCTCGCGCCCCTGCGCCACCGCTTGCCTTTATTGATGAGACTCCTCGCGTGCCCGACGCCATTTTGCGCCTAGCCCTGCCCTCACCCCTGCGCCGCCTGTTCGATTACCGGGCCCCGCCCGGCGTGTCGCGTGCGCAGTTGCAACCGGGCATGCGCGTGCGCGTGCCGTTCGGACGCCGGGAAATGATCGGCATTCTGGTGGAAGTCACCGACCACAGCGAAGTGCCTGCCGAAAAGCTCAAGCCGGCAATTGCCCTGCTCGACGCCACACCACCGCTGCCGCCCGCGCTGTTCAAGCTGTGCCTGTGGACCGCGCAGTATTACCAACACAGCCTGGGCGATACCTTGAGCTGGGCGCTGCCGGTGCTGCTGCGCCAGGGCGAACTGGCCGAAGCGCGCCAGGAGCGTTTCTGGTCGATGGTGCCGGGCGCACGCCTCGACGACCCGCGCATCGCCCGCGCCCCGCGCCAGCGTGAGGCCCTGGCCACCTTGGCACAACACCCACACGGCGTGGCCCATCAGCTATTAAGCAAGCTGATGCTGAGCAAAGACAGCCTCGACCTGCTGCTGGCCAAGGGCCTGGTGCAGGTGGAAATCCGCAAACACGCCCCGGACCCGCGCCACGAACACTGGCTGGCCCAGCCGGAGTTGCCGCTGAACCCCGAGCAACGCGCCGCGTATGAGGCGATTCGCGCCGGTTTCGACAGTTTCCACGCGTTCCTGCTGGCCGGCGTCACTGGCAGCGGCAAGACCGAGGTCTATTTGCAGCTGATCCGCGAAACCCTGCAGGCGGGCAAGCAGGCACTGGTGCTGATCCCCGAGATCAACCTGGGCCCTCAGACCGTGGCGCGTTTCGAGCAACGCTTCAATGCCCGGATCGCCTTGGTGCACTCGGCAGTCAATGACCGTGAACGCCTGGAGTCGTGGCTGGCGGCGCGGGATGGCGAGGCCGACATTATTATCGGCACGCGCTCAGCACTGTTCACGCCGATGAAAAACCCCGGGCTGATCATCGTCGACGAGGAGCACGATAGCTCCTATAAACAGCAGGAAGGTTTGCGCTACCACGCCCGCGACCTCGCGCTGGTACGCGCCCGCCAGGAAGACATCCCGATTGTGCTGGGCTCGGCCACGCCGTCCCTGGAAAGCCTGCACAACGCCTACACCGGCCGTTACGGGCTGCTGCGCCTGAACGAGCGTGCTGGCGGCGCCAAACAACCGCGCTTCCTGCGCCTGGACGTGAAAAGCCGCCCGCTGGACAGCGGTATTTCCGGCCCGATGCAACAGGCCATTGGCCAGACCCTGGCCGCCGGCCAGCAAGTATTGGTATTTCTCAACCGCCGCGGCTTTGCCCCGACGTTGCTGTGCCATGACTGCGGCTGGATGTCCGGGTGCGAGCGCTGCGATGCGCGCATGACGGTGCATCAGCGCCACGGCGAGTTACGCTGCCATCACTGCGGCCATGTGGAACGGGTACCGCGCCATTGCCCGCAGTGCGGCAAGGTGGACCTGCGGCCCGTGGGCGCCGGCACCGAGCGCGCCGAAGAACGCCTCGGCATCCTGTTCCCGGACTACCCGGTGCTACGGGTGGACCGCGACAGCACGTCGCGCAAAGACGCCATGAACCAACTGTTCGCCACCATCCACAAAGGCCAACCGTGCATCCTGGTGGGCACGCAGATGCTTGCCAAGGGGCATCACTTCCCACGGGTGACCCTGGTGTCGATCCTGGATGCCGATGGCGGGTTGTTCTCCGGGGATTTTCGCGCCAGCGAACGCATGGCGCAGTTGATCGTGCAGGTGGCAGGACGCGCCGGTCGGGCCGAAGAGCCAGGCAGGGTGATTATCCAGACGCACCTGGCCGACCACCCGCTGCTGATTCAACTGACGGAACAAGGCTACTTTGCCTTCGCCGAACAGGCCTTGAGCGAACGCCGCGCCGCCGGCCTCCCGCCCTTTGCGCACCTGGCGCTGCTGCGTGCCGAAGCCCACAAACCCGGGCAGGCCGAAGGCTTTCTTGATGAGGCCTGCAGCGCCGCCGAACGTTTATTGGGCGAACTGGCCCTCAGTGGCATCGAACTACTCGGCCCGGTGCCAGCGCCCATGGAGCGGCGCGCCGGACGTTATCGCGCTCAGCTACTCTTGCAGGCAACCTCCCGCGCCCCGCTGCATCGGCTATTAAGTCGCTGGATGCTTGAGCTGGAGCAACTGCCCAGCGGTCGGCAGGTGCGATGGTCGTTGGATGTAGACCCGGTAGATTTGTATTGAGGGTAATTACGTCATCGCAGGCAAGCCAGCTCGCACATTATGAAATGTGAATACCCTTAAATGTGGGAGCGGGCTTGCCCGCGAAGAGGCCCGCAGGTCCGCCATATAGTCTGAACGGTTGGCAAGCCCGCCCTCGCCACGGATAATGCCCAGTTTTTCCACCTGCGCATCGCGCGCCGCCGCTTGCGGTCGAAAGAGAACACCATGAAAGACACCATTCGCCAGCTGATCCAACAAGCCCTCACCCAACTCGTCAACGAAGGTGTGTTGCCTGAAGGCCTGTCGCCGGCGATCCAGGTGGAGAACACCCGCGACAAGACCCATGGCGACTTCGCCAGCAACATCGCGATGATGCTGTCCAAGCCGGCCGGCATGAAGCCGCGTGACCTGGCAGAAAAAATCATCGCAGCCCTGCCGGCTGACGCCAGTGTCACCAAGGCCGAAATCGCCGGCCCAGGCTTTATCAACTTCTTCCAGAACACCCAGGCCCTGGCGTCACGCCTGGATGCCGCCCTGGCCGATGCGCGCATCGGTGCACGCAAGGCCGGCGACAGCCAGCGCGTGGTCATCGACCTGTCGGCACCGAACCTGGCCAAGGAAATGCACGTGGGCCACCTGCGCTCCACTATCATTGGCGATGGCGTGGCACGCGTGCTGGAATTCCTCGGCGACACCGTGATCCGCCAGAACCACGTGGGCGACTGGGGTACCCAGTTCGGCATGCTGATGGCCTATCTGCAGGAAAACCCGATCACCAGCAACGAGCTGGCCGACCTGGAAAATTTCTACCGTGCTGCCAAAAAGCGTTTCGATGAATCCGAAGAGTTCGCTGACCGCGCCCGCGGCCTGGTGGTCAAGCTGCAAGCCGGCGACGAAGAATGCCTGGCGCTGTGGAACCGCTTCCGTGAAATTTCCCTGTCTCATTGCCAGGAAATCTACGAGCTGCTCAATGTGAAACTGACCATGGCCGACGTGATGGGCGAAAGCGCCTACAACGACGACCTGATCAACGTGGTCAACGACCTCAAGGCCAAGGGCCTGCTGGTCGAAAGCAACGGCGCCCAGTGCGTGTTCCTCGAAGAATTCAAGACCGCCGACGGCGAGCCGCTGCCGGTGATCATCGTCAAGGCCGATGGCGGCTACCTCTACGCCACCACTGACCTGGCCGCCGTGCGTTACCGCAGTGGCGTGCTCAAGGCTGACCGTGCGCTGTACTTCGTCGACCAGCGCCAGGCCCTGCACTTCCAGCAGGTGTTCGAAGTGGCGCGTCGCGCCGGTTTCGTCACCCACCCGATGCACATGGAGCACATGGGCTTTGGCACCATGAACGGCGCCGATGGCCGCCCCTTCAAGACCCGCGACGGCGGCACCGTGAAGCTGATCGACCTGCTGACCGAAGCCCAGGAACGTGCCTACAACCTGGTGAAGGAAAAGAACCCGGAGCTGGCCGAGACCGACTTGCGCAACATCGCCCGCGTGGTGGGCATTGGCGCGGTGAAATACGCCGATCTGTCCAAGCACCGCACCAGCGACTACAGCTTCAACTTCGACCTGATGCTCAACTTCGAAGGCAACACCGCGCCGTACCTGCTGTACGCCTACACTCGCGTGGCCGGGGTATTCCGCAAGCTGGGCAAGGACTTCAGCGAAGTCGAAGGCCAGATCGCGCTGGACGCCGCCCACGAACAGGAACTGGCGGCCAAGCTCGCGCAATTTGGCGAGGTGCTCAACAGCGTTGGCGAAAAAGGCACGCCGCACATCCTGTGCACCTATTTGTACGAAGTGGCCGGCCTGTTCTCCAGTTTCTACGAGAACTGCCCGATCCTGACCGCCGACGACGAAGCCCAGAAACAAAGTCGCCTGCGCCTTGCCGCATTGGCTGGACGCACCCTCAAGCAAGGCCTGGAACTCTTGGGCCTGGAAACTCTGGAGCGTATGTAAGTTGGCTGCCAAGAAAAAACCTGCACCCAAGCGCGGCGCCAGCCGCTACCAGGCCCCGGCGAAGCAACCGATTCCGGGTTGGCTGTGGATGGCCATCGGCCTTACGGTCGGCGCATTTATCGTGTTTCTGATGAAGCTGGAGCCCGGCCAGGGCGATGACGTCAAGCGCGTCAAACAGGAGCAGCAAAAGGCCACGAAAATCGCCGAAGCCAACAAGACCGCGCCGAGCCCGACCGCACCGGTAAAGCCCAAGTACGACTTCTACACGCTGCTGCCGGAATCGGAAGTGATCGTGCCGCCTGACGCCGTGCCGGAAAAAACCCTGCCGACGCCACAAGTGCCGACCACGCCGGTAACCCCAGCGGAAGCGGCAAAAATCGACACGGCGCGCGCCCAGGCCGCGCTGGCCGGTATCACGCCGCCGCCAGCACCGCCAGTGGCAGCCACCAAGGCTGCGCCGGTGACCAAGTTCTTCCTGCAAGCGGGCTCGTTCCCGAAACAGGCGGATGCGGACCGTGTACGCGCACAGATCATTCTGTTGGGCCAATCGGTATCGGTTGAGTCCGGCACGGTGAAGGACGCGACCTGGTATCGCGTATTGGTGGGGCCGTTCAGCAACCGCGAACAGCTGACCGTGGCGCAAAAGCAATTGGCCGGCGCCGGGTTTAGCAACCTGTTGTTACAACAACGCCAGAGCCGCTGACTCATACTCACTGATCGTTCCCACGCTCCGCGTGGGAACGTGTCCCTTGACGCTCTGCGTCACAGAGCAGGCGCAGAGCGTCAAGGCGGCATTACCACGCGGAGCGTGGGAGCGATCACCACTCGTCTGCCCTGCCTTCCTACGGTTGAAATCCCCCTCGCCACCCCCATATGAGTTTCCATCAGGGCATTTTCGCCCCGCTGCGTGGAGACTCTCCCCTTGACCACCATCGTTTCAGTACGTCGCCACGGCAAAGTTGTCATGGGCGGCGACGGCCAGGTTTCCCTGGGCAACACCGTGATGAAAGGCAACGCCAAGAAAGTGCGCCGCCTGTACCACGGCCAGGTGCTTGCCGGCTTCGCAGGCGCAACCGCCGACGCCTTTACCCTGTTCGAGCGTTTCGAAGGCCAGCTTGAGAAACACCAGGGCCACCTGGTGCGCGCCGCTGTCGAACTTGCCAAAGAATGGCGCACCGACCGCTCCCTCAGCCGCCTGGAGGCCATGCTCGCGGTTGCGAACAAAGACGCTTCCCTGATCATCACCGGCAACGGCGACGTGGTTGAACCCGAGCATGGCCTGATCGCCATGGGTTCAGGTGGCGGCTACGCCCAGGCTGCGGCCAGCGCGCTGCTGAAGAAAACCGACCTGTCAGCCCGTGAAATCGTCGAGACCGCCCTGGGTATCGCTGGCGATATCTGCGTGTTCACCAACCACAATCAGACCATTGAGGAGCAGGACCTCGCCGAATAAGCCCTGGGCTTATTCAGGCTTGAGGCCGCCAAACACTATGTCCATGACTCCCCGCGAAATCGTCCATGAACTCAACCGCCATATCATCGGCCAGGACGATGCCAAGCGCGCCGTTGCCATTGCGCTGCGTAACCGCTGGCGCCGGATGCAACTGCCGGAAGAACTGCGCGTTGAAGTAACGCCCAAGAACATCCTGATGATCGGCCCTACCGGCGTCGGCAAAACCGAGATCGCCCGACGCCTGGCCAAATTAGCCAATGCACCGTTCATCAAGGTCGAAGCGACCAAATTCACCGAAGTCGGTTATGTGGGCCGCGATGTCGAGTCGATCATTCGCGACCTGGCTGACGCCGCCCTGAAGATGCTGCGCGAACAGGAAGTGACCAAGGTCAGCCATCGCGCGGAAGACGCCGCTGAAGAGCGCATCCTCGACGCCCTGCTGCCACCGGCACGCATGGGTTTCAACGAAGACGCCGCACCTTCGTCGGATTCCAACACCCGTCAGCTGTTCCGCAAGCGCCTGCGTGAAGGCCAGTTGGATGACAAGGAAATCGAGATCGAAGTGGCCGAAGTGTCCGGCGTGGATATCTCTGCCCCGCCTGGCATGGAAGAAATGACCAGCCAGTTGCAAAACCTGTTCGCCAACATGGGCAAGGGCAAGAAGAAAAGCCGCAAGCTCAAGGTCAAGGATGCGCTCAAGCTGGTGCGCGACGAAGAAGCCGGGCGCCTGGTCAATGAGGAAGAACTCAAGGCCAAGGCCCTGGAAGCGGTCGAGCAACATGGCATTGTGTTTATCGATGAGATCGACAAGGTGGCCAAGCGTGGCAACTCCGGCGGCGTGGATGTCTCCCGCGAAGGCGTGCAGCGCGATTTGCTGCCGCTGATCGAAGGGTGCACGGTCAACACCAAGCTGGGCATGGTCAAGACTGACCACATCCTGTTTATCGCCTCCGGTGCCTTCCACCTGAGCAAGCCGAGCGACCTGGTGCCCGAGCTGCAAGGCCGCCTGCCGATTCGGGTGGAGCTCAAGGCACTGACGCCGGGCGACTTCGAGCGCATCCTCAGCGAACCGCATGCCTCGCTCACCGAGCAGTACCGCGAGCTGCTGAAAACCGAAGGGCTGGGTATCGAATTCCAGGCTGACGGTATCAAGCGTCTGGCGGAGATCGCCTGGCAGGTCAACGAGAAGACCGAGAACATCGGTGCCCGTCGCCTGCATACCTTGCTTGAGCGCCTGCTTGAGGAAGTGTCTTTCAGCGCCGGCGACATGGCCGGTGCGCAGAATGGCGAAGCGATCAAGATCGATGCTGACTACGTCAACAGCCACTTGGGCGAATTGGCGCAGAACGAAGACTTGTCTCGTTATATCCTGTAAGCCTCACTCAATGTGGGAGTGGCTTGTGTGGGAACTGGCTTGCCTGCGATAGCATCACTTCAGTGTTCCTGAAACACCGAGGTGCCTGCATCGCGGGCAAGCCCGGCTCCCACGTTGGTCCCTTCCACATTTTGGGCCGGTTCCTTCAGGGTTATCTCCAATGTCGAAATTTCCTACCGCAGTAAACCTGCACAAAACCTCCAACACCCTCGGCCTGACCTACGGGCCAGACGAAACCTACCAGTTGCCCGCCGAATTCCTGCGGGTGCACTCCCCTTCTGCCGAGGTCCAGGGCCACGGCAAACCCATCCTGCAATTCGGCAAGCTCAACGTCCGGTTGATCAAGCTGGAACCCGCCGGCCAGTACGCACTGAAATTGACCTTCGACGACGGTCATGACAGCGGACTGTTCACCTGGGACTATCTCTATCAGCTGGCCGTACGTCAGGACGCTCTATGGGCCGACTACCTGGACGAGCTCACAGCCGCTGGAAAAACCCGCGACCCGAGTGAGTCGGTCGTGCGGCTGATGCTCTAGCACAGGGGTCTTGCTGTTTAGAGCGCATTTTCTAATTTCATCTGCTTGAATGCCCTGTCGCGTGGCCAACGATTGGCCCGCTTGCGAAAAAAAATAAACTCGGGTAACCAATGGAGCTGGCAAGTTCCCTGCATTTGACGATGCGGTATCAACGGTCACCCGAGTCGCAGTACCAGGCTGGTGTCGTGTATCGAAATTGGGTGCGCAGCAATCGCCGGTACTCGTCTTTCGGACAATGGAGCGTCGTAGATGAGTAACAAGAATAACGATGACTTGAAACGCCAGGCCTCGGAAAACACCCTGGGGTTGAACCCGATCATCGCGTTACGCAAAAAGGATTTATTGGCCTCGGCCAAGATGGTGCTGACCCAAGCCATCAAGCAACCGTTGCACAGCGTCAAGCACGTCGCCCACTTTGGCGTTGAATTGAAGAATGTGATGTTCGGCAAATCCGCGCTGGTGCCCGAGGGCGACGACCGTCGCTTCAACGACCCAGCCTGGAGCCAGAACCCGCTCTACAAACGTTATTTGCAGACTTACCTGGCGTGGCGCAAGGAGCTTCACGACTGGATCGACGACAGCAACCTGTCGGCACAAGACATCAGCCGCGGCCACTTCGTGATCAACCTGATGACCGAAGCCATGGCCCCCACCAACAGCGCGGCCAACCCGGCGGCGGTCAAACGCTTCTTTGAAACCGGCGGCAAAAGCCTGCTCGACGGCCTTTCCCACCTGGCCAAGGACATGGTGCACAACGGCGGTATGCCCAGCCAGGTCAACATGGGCGCCTTTGAAGTCGGCAAGACCCTGGGCACCAGCGAAGGCGCGGTGGTGTTTCGCAACGATGTACTGGAGCTGATCCAATACAAGCCCATCACCGAACAGGTACACGAACGCCCGCTGCTGGTGGTACCGCCGCAGATCAACAAATTCTATGTCTTCGACCTGTGCCCGGATAAGAGCCTGGCGCGCTTCTGCCTGCGCAATGGCCAGCAGACCTTTATCGTCAGTTGGCGCAACCCCACCAAGGCCCAACGCGAATGGGGCCTGTCGACTTATATCGAGGCGCTCAAGGAAGCAGTGGATGTGGTCACGGCGATTACGGGCAGCAAGGATGTGAATATGCTCGGTGCCTGCTCCGGCGGCATCACCTGCACCGCACTGTTGGGCCACTACGCGGCGCTGGGCGAGAAGAAGGTCAACGCCCTGACGCTGCTAGTGAGCGTGCTGGATACCACCCTGGACACCCAGGTGGCGCTGTTTGTGGATGAACAGACCCTGGAAGCGGCCAAGCGCCATTCTTACCAGGCCGGCGTGCTGGAAGGCCGCGACATGGCCAAGGTATTCGCCTGGATGCGCCCCAACGATCTGATCTGGAACTATTGGGTCAACAACTACCTGCTGGGCAACGAGCCACCGGTGTTCGACATCCTGTTCTGGAACAACGACACCACACGCTTGCCGGCCGCGTTCCATGGCGACCTGATCGAACTGTTCAAGAACAACCCACTGGTACGCGCCAACGCCCTGGAAGTGTGCGGCACGCCCATCGACCTCAAGCAGGTCACCGCCGATATCTACTCCCTGGCCGGCACCAACGACCACATCACGCCGTGGCAGTCCTGCTACAAGTCAGCGCAGTTGTTCGGCGGCAAGGTCGAGTTTGTACTGTCCAGCAGTGGGCATATCCAGAGCATCCTCAACCCGCCGGGCAACCCCAAGGCACGCTACCAGACCAGTGAGGGCCTGGCCGGCAGTGCGTTGGAGTGGCAGGAGAATGCGACCAAGCACACCGATTCGTGGTGGCTGCACTGGCAGGTGTGGCAGGCGGAGCGGGCGGGAAAACTGAAAAAAGCCCCGACGACATTAGGCAATAAAACCTATGCAGCCGCTGAAGCGGCGCCGGGTACCTATGTACATGAGCGCTAGGCATTCTTGTGATTGAAATGAGATCAGATGTGGGAGCTGGCTTGCCTGCGATAGCGATGGGCCTGCTCACTAATCGTGGCCTGAAAGAATGCCATCGCAGGCAAGCCAGCTCCCACACTGACCGAGTTCCTACAGACCAATAGCACCACTTCACAGGGCTTGAGCATGGCGCAACCGTTCATCTTCCGTACCATCGACCTGGATGGCCAGACCATCCGCACGGCGGTACGCCCGGGCAAGCCGCACTTGACCCCGCTGCTGATCTTCAACGGCATCGGCGCCAACCTTGAGCTGGTGTTTCCGTTCGTCCAGGCCCTGGACCCGGACCTGGAAGTGATCGCCTTCGACGTGCCCGGCGTGGGCGGCTCCTCGACGCCGAACCGACCCTATCGCTTCCCCGGTCTGGCCAAACTCACCGCGCGTATGCTCGATTACCTCGACTATGGCCAAGTGAACGCCGTGGGCGTGTCCTGGGGCGGAGCGCTGGCCCAGCAATTTGCGTATGACTACCCCGAGCGCTGCAAGAAATTGATCCTCGCGGCCACCGCGGCCGGGGCCTTCATGGTGCCGGGCAAGCCCAAGGTGTTGTGGCTGATGGCAAGCCCCAGGCGTTATATCCAGCCGTCCCACGTGGTGCGCATTGCACCGATGATTTATGGCGGTTCGTTCCGCCGTGATTCCAAACTGGCCGCCGAGCACGCCAGCAAAGTGCGCTCGGCCGGCAAGCTGGGCTACTACTGGCAG
The DNA here is from genome assembly GCF_021609665.1 of Pseudomonas sp. PA-1-3F. Classification (NCBI taxonomy): domain Bacteria; kingdom Pseudomonadati; phylum Pseudomonadota; class Gammaproteobacteria; order Pseudomonadales; family Pseudomonadaceae; genus Pseudomonas; species Pseudomonas sp. PA-1-3F. Next base: position 160,575 of record NZ_WJZD01000004.1, read on the forward strand.
CTGTTCGCGGGCCTGGGCTGGACCAGCATTCATTGGTTGCACAAGATCCGCCAGCCCACCCTGGTGCTGGCCGGGGACGATGACCCGCTGATCCCGCTGGTCAACATGCGCATGCTCGCCTGGCGCATCCCCAATGCACAGTTGCACATCATCGATGACGGCCACCTGTTCCTGATCACCCGGGCCGAAGCCGTGGCGCCGATCATCATGAAGTTTCTGGAGGAGGAGCGCCTGCGCGCCGTGATACATCCGCGACCGGCGGTGTGAAGGAACACACCACCGCGCAACTTGCCAGGAACCGACTATGGTTCTGGATTGGCGTGCCTGCTTGATGACTTGACGAAGGAGTGTTGGCTCATGCGAGAAAGACCCGTGACGAACCCGGCGCCCACCCCCGCTGCGTTCATCAACGCGCAAAATGCGATCACCGGCCTGCGCGGCCGGGACTTGCTGTCGACCCTGCGTACCGTCGCCGCGCACGGCCTGCGCAACCCGGTGCACACCGCCCGCCACGCCCTGGCCCTGGGCGGCCAGCTGGGCCGCGTGCTGCTGGGTGAGACCGTGCACGAACCCAACCCCAGGGACCATCGCTTCAGCGACCCCACCTGGAAGCTCAACCCACTGTACCGGCGCAGCTTGCAAGCCTATCTGAGCTGGCAAAAACAGACACGGCAGTGGATCGACGACAGCACCCTCAGTGACGATGATCGCGCCCGCGCGCAGTTCGCCTTCGCCCTACTCAACGATGCTGTCTCCCCTTCCAACACCCTGCTCAACCCGCTGGCGATCAAGGAGCTGCTCAACTCTGGCGGCAACAGCGTGGTGCGCGGCGTGAGCAACTTGTTCGAAGACCTGCTGCACAACCACGGTTTGCCGCGTCAGGTCAGCAAGCACGCCTTTGAAGTGGGCAAGACCGTGGCGACCACGCCCGGTTCGGTGGTGTTTCGCAACGAACTGCTGGAGCTGATCCAGTACAAGCCCATGAGCGAAAAACAATACGCCAAGCCGCTGCTGGTAGTGCCGCCGCAAATCAACAAGTACTACATCTTCGACCTGAGCCCGGCCAACAGCTTTGTGCAATACGCACTGAAAAACGGCCTGCAGACCTTTATGGTCAGCTGGCGCAACCCGGACGTGCGGCATCGCGAATGGGGCCTGTCCACCTACGTCGCGGCGCTGGAAGAAGCGCTCAACGTATGCCGGGCCATCACTGGCGCCCGCGAGGTCAACCTGATGGGCGCCTGCGCCGGCGGCCTGACCATCGCCGCGCTGCAAGGCCACCTGCAAGCCAAGCGCCAGTTGCGGCGCATCTCCAGCGCCAGTTACCTGGTAAGCCTGCTGGACAGCCAAATCGACAGCCCCGCAACATTGTTCGCTGATGAACAAACCCTGGAAGCCGCCAAGCGCCGCTCCTACCAGCAAGGCGTGCTGGATGGCCGCGACATGGCCAAGATATTTGCCTGGATGCGCCCCAACGACCTGATCTGGAATTACTGGATCAATAATTACCTGCTGGGCAAGGAACCACCGGCGTTCGACATCCTGTACTGGAACAACGACAACACGCGTCTGCCCGCCGCCCTGCACGGCGACCTGCTGGACTTCTTCAAGCACAACCCCCTGAGCCATCCCGGTGGCCTGGAGGTATGCGGCACGCCCATCGACTTGCGCAAGGTCTCGGTGGACAGCTTCAGCGTGGCCGGCATCAATGACCACATTACGCCGTGGGACGCGGTGTACCGCTCCACGCAACTGCTGGGCGGCGAGCGACGCTTTGTGCTCTCCAACAGCGGGCATATCCAGAGCATCCTCAACCCACCGGGCAACCCCAAGGCCAACTATGTCGAGAACCTCAAGCTGAGCAGCGACCCACGGGCCTGGTATTACGACGCCCAGCACGTCGAAGGCAGTTGGTGGCCACAATGGCTGGAGTGGGTACAAAAACGCTCCGGCGTACAACGCGAAACCCTCACCGCCCTGGGCAACCAGAATTACCCACCGATGGAAGCGGCGCCGGGTACTTACGTGCGTGTGCGCTGAGCTCAGCAATCAACTTTAAGAAGACTGGATGAAGACTCGCGACCGTATCCTTGAATGCGCCCTGCAGTTGTTCAACCACAAGGGCGAACCGAACGTATCGACCATGGAGGTGGCCAATGAAATGGGGATCAGCCCCGGCAACCTCTACTATCACTTCCATGGCAAGGAGCCGTTGGTGCTGGGGCTGTTCGAGCGTTTTCAGTGTGAGCTGGCGCCACTGCTGGACCCTCCTGCGGATGCGCAACTGGAAGCTGAGGACTACTGGCTGTTTTTGCACCTGATTGTCGAGCGCATGGCCCACTATCGGTTCCTGTTCCAGGACTTGTCGAACCTGGCGGGGCGCTTGCCCAAGCTGGCCAAGGGGATCCGTCACTTGCTCACGGCGCTCAAGCGCACCTTGGCGTCATTGCTTGCGCGGCTGAAGGCGGCAGGGCAACTGGTCAGCGATACCCAGGCGTTGGGGCAACTGGTGGAGCAGATCACCCTGACCTTGCTGTTTTCCCTGGATTACCAACGGATCCTGGACCGTGAAGGTGAAGTGCGGGTTGTGGTGTACCAGATCATGATGTTGGTGGCACCGCATCTGCTGCCGACAGCGCGGCAGGCGACCGAGCGGTTCGCCTTGAAGTACCTGGATGACACCGATTAAACATGTAGGAGCGAGCTTGCTCGCGAAAAACGTCAACGATAACGAGTGCCTCCTGAATAAACGCGGCGTCTTTGAGTTTTTCGCGAGCAAGCTCGCTCCTACAAAATGGGGAATGCGGCGTTTTTGAGGCTTGCATAAAAAACGCCCAATCTTCGCAGACCGGGCGTTTTATGTGTCCCGTAAAAATCAGGACTGACTGGATGGCGTCGGGGTAACCGGCGTTGCAGTCGGGGTAGCAGCCGCATGCGTCGGCGCGGACACCGAATTGGCGGTAGAAGCGGCCGGTGCTGGTGCCGTGGCTGGCTTGGCCGCCGCGGCAGGCTTTGCGGCTGCCGGTTTTTTCGCCACCGCAGGCTTTTTGGCCGCTGCAGGCTTGGCAGCGGGTTTCGCAGCGGCGGGCTTGGCAGCAGGTTTAGCGGCAGCGGTTTTAGCCGCAGGTTTGGCAGCCGGTTTAGCCGCAGGTTTCGCGGCGGCTTTAGCGGCCACTGGCTTAGCGGCAGGCTTGGTAGCCGGTTTGGCGGCAGCAGTTTTAGCCGCTGGCTTGGCCGCAGGTTTCGCCGCGGCTTTGGCCGGCGCTTTGGCAGCGGGTTTGGCAGCTGGCTTGGCGGCGGCTTTAACCAGAGGCTTGGCGGCAGTTTTGGCGGCGGGTTTTGCAGCTGCGGTTTTAGCTGCTGGTTTGGCCGCCGGTTTTGCTGCAGGCTTGGCCGCGGCGGTCTTGGCGGGAGCCGCTTTGGCGCCGGTGAGTTTTTCGATTTGCTTGGTCAAGGTATCAACCTTGCTATGCAGCGCCTTCAACTCAGCCTTGCTCGGTACGCCCAGTCGCGAAATAGCACTGTTGAGGCGCTTGTCGAACGTTTCTTCCAACTTGCCCCAGGTATCCGAAATACTCGATTTGGCGGAACCCGCACTCGCCTTGGCAGCGTCGACTTTTTTACCGACCGTGCTCTTGGTCAACTTCTCGGCCTTCTCGCCGTCTTTGACCAAGGTCTCGAAGAGTTTGCTGCCGTCACTGTCGATCTTCGAGTACACGCCTAAACCAGCGAGCCAGATTTTGCGGGAATATTCTTCAACTTTCCCGACCCACGAGCTGCCTTCTTTCTGAGTAGTCTTTTTAACAGCCATCCCGATGTCTCCTTAGTGTTTACGCGCGACACGTTCGAGCAATGCCGTCAGCTCTTCGAGCTTAGCAGAGAGTGTCTCCACGTCATGTTTAGACGCAATGCCGATCCGATTCAAGGCACTGCCGACACGAGTATCAAAAGCTTTTTCAACTTTATCCAGTTGAACTTCGACCAGGCCTTTGACGCCGGAGACGTTACTCTTTACTTGGTCAATCTGACTGTTGGCGGCATCAAGTTGTTCAACTACAACTTTTTTACCTTTACTTTCAACACGTTGACCGCTTCTAACGAGTTCCTTGAAGTACTCGCCGCCTTCGCTGCCGACCTTGGCATAGGCGCCAAGACCCGCCAGCCAGATCTTGCGGGCGTAGCTTTTAACCTCACTCAGGGGGGTGGTCTGAACGTCGATTTTTTTCTTCAAAATAACTTTGGCCATGGTACACCTCACACAGAATTGGGTGGCGGACGGCCCGCAAGAGTTGAGGGCTTGGGCACAAAGTAAAGTTTAAAATTAGAATCGGCACCCTAAGCACAGCCGTATCAAGCCAGGGCCTTATCCAGGGCCTTTTCGATTTCGGACTTGATCGTGCCACTCATGGCCGACATCAGCAGGCCAAGTTCCACATCAATGCGCAGCGAATCATCGGCCACCAATACCGTGCCTTTAACCCCGGAGCGCTTGAGCTTCAGGGTGTCGCCAGCCCACGAAGACTCCACCCCATATTTATCCTCGAGTTTGCGCGCCAATTGCTCCGCCTTGGCCCGCGCCTGTTCTTTTCCCAGGGTATGTTCACGCTCAACGGTAATACGGGCCATTGCAATGACTCCTCTTTATAACGACTCAGAACACCCGCCATGCGGCAAAAGGTCTCGATGAGCGTCTATCTTACCTGCAGCCTTGCCAAGACAAAGCAGGCCTTGGGGATTATCATGTCCCGCATTCTCTTTTGGTGACAGCGATATGACTGATCAGCGCAAAGGCAGCGATGCCGAACCCACCACTCACTTCGGCTTCAAGAACGTCCCGGAAAGCCAAAAGGCGGAAAAAGTCGCTGAGGTGTTCCACTCCGTGGCAGCCAAGTACGACCTGATGAACGACGTGCTCTCCGGCGGCATGCACCGCCTGTGGAAGCGCTTCACCATCGAGTTGTCGGGCGTACGCACCGGCAACCGGGTGCTGGACATCGCCGGTGGCACAGGCGACCTGGCGGCCAAGTTCTCCAAGCTGGTTGGCCCCACCGGCCAGGTGGTATTGGCCGATATCAACGGCTCGATGCTCAAGGTTGGCCGCGACCGCCTGCTCGACAAAGGCGTGGCCGGCAATATCGAGTTCGTCCAGGCCGATGCCGAGAAGCTGCCGTTCCCCGACAACCATTTCGACTGCGTGACCATCGCGTTCGGCCTGCGTAACGTGACTCACAAGGAAGACGCGATCCGCTCGATGCTGCGCGTACTCAAGCCGGGTGGCCGCCTGCTGGTGCTGGAATTCTCCAAGCCGACCAACGCGCTGATGTCCAAGGTCTACGACACCTATTCGTTCGCCTTCATGCCACTGATGGGCAAGCTGATCACCAACGACGCCGAGAGCTACCGCTACCTGGCCGAGTCGATCCGCATGCACCCGGACCAGGAAACCCTGAAGTCGATGATGGTGGAGGCCGGTTTCGACCGCGTGACCTACCACAACATGACGTCCGGCATCGTTGCCCTACACCGCGGCATCAAGCCCTGATGCTGCTGCAAGGTCTTCTCGCCAGCGTTGAGCACGGTATCAACCGTGTACTGCGCCTGGACAGCACCGCCCTGGCGCGGCTCGCGCACCTGACCGGCAAAGTCATTGCCGTTGATTGCCGCAGCCCCGCAGTGCAGCTGTTTATCCTGCCCAGCGATGAAGGCCTGCTGCTCGCCACCCAATGGGCCGCTGAAGCCGACTGCACCCTGCGTGCACCAGCCTCAAGCCTGTTGCACCTGGCACTGAGCCGCAACAAGACCGCCATCCTCCACAGCCCCGAGGTGGAGCTGGAAGGCGACAGTGCGGTGCTGATGGACTTGGCCGCCGTGCTGCAAGACCTGGAGCTGGACTGGGAATATGAACTGTCGCGCTGGATCGGCCCCGTCGCCACCCAGTTGATCAGTGGGCACCTGCGCAGCCGCTCGCGCTGGTACCAGCAAGGGTTCGCCAGCCTCAACCAGAACCTTGCCGAATACCTGAGCGAAGAATCGCGCACCCTGGTCGGGCAACGGGAAGCGCAAGCGCGCTTTCGCGAGCTCGACAAGGCCAAAATCGACCTGGAACGCCTCGAGGCCCGCTTCGAGCGCTTGAGCCGTTCCCTTGATCCAAGCGATAACGCATGAAGCTGCTCGCCGTCCGCCGTTTGTTTCGTATCCAGCGCGTCGTAATCCGCTACCGTCTCGATGACCTGCTGTTTGCCCTGCCCTTGCCGTGGTTCCTGCTGGCGGTGCGTTATGTGCTGCCGTGGCGCTGGTTGCCCCGCAAGCCGTCGCCGTTGAGCCGTGGCGCCAGCCTGCGCTTGGCGTTGCAGGATTTGGGGCCTATCTTCATCAAGTTCGGGCAGATCCTCTCCACCCGCCGCGACCTGTTGCCCGAAGACATCGCCGACGAGCTGATGCTGCTGCAGGACCGCGTGCCGCCGTTCGATTCGCAGCAGTCGATGGCGCTGATCGAAGAACAGCTGGGCCAGAAGATCAGCGAGGTGTTCAGCCGCTTCGACGTCGAGCCCCTGGCCTCGGCGTCAGTGGCGCAAGTGCACGCCGCGCAGCTCAAGACCGGCGAAGAAGTGGTGGTGAAAGTCATTCGCCCAGGCCTCAAGCCGATCATCGGCCAGGACCTGGCATGGCTGTTTATCCTCGCCCGCGCCGCCGAACGCTTCTCCGCCGATGCGCGCCTGCTGCACCCGGTGGACGTGGTCGCCGACTACGAAAAAACCATCTACGACGAACTCGACCTGCTGCGCGAAGCGGCCAATGCCAGCCAATTGCGACGCAACTTCGAAGGCTCGCAACTGCTGTATGTGCCGCAGGTGTATTGGGACTGGTGCCGGCCAAAAGTGCTGGTGATGGAGCGCATCTACGGCGTGCAGGTCACCGACCTCGCGACCCTGGCCGACCAGCGCACCGACATGAAGATGTTGGCAGAACGCGGTGTGGAGATTTTCTTCACCCAAGTGTTCCGCGACAGTTTCTTCCACGCCGACATGCACCCGGGCAACATCTTCGTCAGCACCGTCAACCCGTGGAGCCCGCAGTACATCGCCATCGACTGCGGTATCGTCGGCAGCCTCACCCCGGAAGACCAGGATTACCTGGCGCGCAACCTGTTTGCCTTCTTCAAGCGCGACTATCGCCGTGTGGCGCAGTTGCACATTGATTCGGGTTGGGTGCCAGCGGAAACCAAACTCAACGAATTCGAAGCGGCGATCCGCACCGTGTGCGAGCCGATCTTCGAAAAACCGTTAAAGGATATTTCGTTCGGCCAAGTGCTGATGCGCCTGTTCCAGACCGCGCGGCGCTTCAATATGGAAGTGCAGCCGCAACTGGTGCTGTTGCAGAAGACCCTGCTGAACATCGAAGGCCTGGGCCGCCAGCTCTACCCGGACCTCGACCTGTGGAACACTGCGCAACCCTTCCTGGAACGCTGGATGCGCGAGCGCATGAGCCCGAAAACCATGCTGGGCAACCTGCACAGCCAGTTCGAGCAACTGCCGCACCTGGCCAACATGACCCGCGACCTGCTGGAGCGCATGTCCCAGCCCCATGCCAAGGACCCTGAGCCACCGTGGCGCAAGCGCAAGGACGACTGGTTCCTGCGCCTGCTCGGCGCCGCGCACCTGGTGGGCGGCGTGATGCTGGCGATTGGTGGGCCATTGAACCAACTAGGCCACTGGCCAGCGGGCATCATGGTCGCCGTGGGCGTTTATCTGATCGTGCGTCGATAGCCCATCCGGTTATACACTGTCGCAAATTGCCGGAGCCGAACATGAAAGACTGGCTGGATGAGATCAAGTGGGACAGTGACGGCCTGGTGCCGGCCATTGCCCAGGACTACAAGACCGGGCGCGTGCTGATGATGGCCTGGATGAACCGCGAGGCCCTGAGCCTCACAGCCGCCGAGCAGCGCGCCATCTACTGGTCACGTTCACGTGGCAAACTGTGGCGCAAGGGCGAAGAGTCCGGGCACGTGCAGACCCTGCACGAGCTGCGCCTGGACTGCGATGCCGACGTGGTAATCCTCAAGGTCGAGCAGATCGGCGGCATTGCCTGCCACACTGGCCGCCACAGTTGCTTCTATCGCGTGTTCGAGAATGGCGAATGGAAGGTTGTGGAGCCGGTGCTCAAAGACCCGCACGCCATCTACCCAGCAGGACACTGAACATGAGCGATACCCTGAACCGTGTGGCCCAGGTGCTGGAAGACCGCAAAGGCGCGGATGCCGACAGCTCCTACGTCGCCAGCCTGTACCACAAGGGCCTGAACAAGATTCTGGAAAAACTCGGCGAAGAATCCGTCGAGACCATCATTGCGGCCAAGGACGCGCAAATCAGCGGTGATTACAGCGATGTAATCTATGAGACCGCAGACTTGTGGTTCCATAGCCTGGTGATGCTCGCCCAACTGGGGCAGCACCCACAGGCCGTGCTGGATGAACTGGACCGTCGCTTCGGCTTGTCCGGGCACGCCGAGAAGGCCTCGCGCCCGTCCGCCTGAATAACGTAAGACTTGAGGATTTGAAGCATGGGCATTTTTGACTGGAAACACTGGATCGTCATTCTGGTGGTGGTGGTATTGGTGTTCGGCACCAAGAAGCTCAAGAACCTGGGCACCGATGTGGGCGAGTCGATCAAGGGCTTTCGCAAAGCCATGAACGATGATGAAAAGCCGGCCGAGCCAAGCGCCAACCCGGTGCCACCGGCCCAGCCTGTTCACCCGCAGGCCACCCAGCCGATCACCGAGCGCCGTACCTTCGACGTGCAGGCTGAAAAGGTCCAAGAGCCGACCCGCAAAGACTCGTGAGCACTGACTAATGTTTGGTATCAGCTTCTCTGAACTGCTGCTCGTCGGCCTGGTGGCCCTGCTGGTACTGGGGCCGGAACGCCTGCCCGGTGCCGCACGCACCGCCGGCTTGTGGATCGGGCGCCTCAAGCGCAGTTTCAACGCGATCAAACAGGAAGTTGAACGGGAAATCGGTGCCGACGAAATCCGTCGGCAATTGCACAACGAGCACATCCTCTCGTTGGAGCAGGAAGCCCGCAAGATTCTTTCCCCGGTGCAAGAGCCGGCCAAGCCGGTAACGCCGGTGGCCGAGCACAGCATCGCGCCAGCCCCTGTGGCCGACGCCACACCGGCAGCGCCCGCCCCACCGACGCCTGCGCCGACGCCCGTCGCGTCGCCCGCGCCCCATGACCCTACATTGCCGCCGCGAGCCCCATGAGCGCTGATAAACCGGAAAACGACCAGCACATGCCGCTGGTCTCGCACCTCACCGAGTTGCGAACCCGCCTGCTGCGTTGCGTGGCGGCGATCTTCATCATCTTTGCCGGGCTGTTCGCCTTTACCCAGCAGATCTACACCTTCGTCTCGACGCCCCTGCGCCAGTACCTGCCGGCCGGCGCGACGATGATCGCCACCGATGTGTCGTCGCCGTTCCTGACCCCCTTGAAACTGACCATGATGGTCTCACTGTTCCTGGCGATCCCGGTGATCCTGCATCAGATCTGGGGCTTTATCGCGCCGGGCCTGTACAAGCACGAGAAGCGCATCGCTGTGCCATTGCTGGTGTCGAGCATCTTGCTCTTCTACACCGGCATGGCCTTCGCCTACTTCCTGGTGTTCCCGCTGATCTTCAAGTTCTTCGCTGCCGCCACCCCGGCCGGCGTGGAGATGATGACCGATATCACCAGCTACCTCGATTTCGTGATGACGCTGTTCTTCGCCTTTGGCGTGGCATTCGAAATTCCGGTAGCGGTAGTGTTGCTGGTGTGGATCGGCGTGGTCGACGTCAAGTACCTGAAAAAGATCCGCCCGTACGTGATCATCGGCTGCTTCGTGGTCGGCATGATCCTCACGCCACCGGACATCTTCTCCCAGACCTTGCTGGCCGTGCCGATGTGGATGCTGTTCGAAGTGGGCATCCTGTTCAGCGGCCTGATCAGCAAGCGTGGCGAACACCCGGATGACGCGCCTGCCGACGACGACCAACCGCCAGCGACCCAGCCGTGAACCTGCTGCTGCTCGAAGAGGCCGACTTTATCGCGGCCGACCGCGTAGTGCTGCGTGATCGTCGCCTGGTGCATATGCAGGAGGTTCACCGCGCCGCCGTCGGTGACACCCTGCGTGTGGGCCGCATTGGCGGGCTGATGGGCAATGCCCAACTGCTGCGCCTGGAAGCCACTGAAGCCGAACTGCAAGTGAGCTTCGACCAACCGCCACCGAGCAAACTACCCCTGACCTTGCTGCTGGCCCTGCCCCGCCCGAAGATGCTGCGCCGGGTGCTGCAAACCGTGGCGGCCATGGGCGTGCCCAAGGTGGTACTGGTCAACAGCTACCGCGTGGAAAAAAGCTTCTGGCAAACCCCGTTCCTGGAGCCGGAAGCGGTGCGCGAGCAACTGATTCTCGGCCTGGAACAAGCGCGGGACACGGTGCTGCCCGAGATCATTATCGAGAAACGCTTCAAGCCGTTTGTGGAAGATCGTCTGCCGGCCATGGCGGCTGGCACCTTGGGCCTGATCGGCCATCCGGGCGATTACCCGGCCTGCCCCCGAGCCCTCGAGGAACCGGTGACCCTCGCGATCGGCCCGGAAGGCGGCTGGATTCCCTATGAAGTGGACCTGCTGGCCAAGGCTGGTTTACAGCCGGTGCAACTGGGTGCACGTATTTTACGCGTCGAAACCGCCGTAACGGCCCTGCTCGCCCGTCTGTTCTAACCCCCGACTGATCGTTCCCATGCTCTGCGTGGGAATGCCGCTCAGGACGCTCTGCGTCCGCCCTTGTGACGCAGAGCGTCACGCCATTCATTCCCACGCAGAGCGTGGGAACGATCAAGTATCCCCGTGCGTTGCCGATAGCCTTTGAATAAGTCCAAGCCTTGTTCCAGGGGAGTTCGCAGCATGTATCGTTGGTTAGCCGAGAAGTTGGGGAATGTAAGCGTCAACCGCAAGCTGAGCGTGGGCTTTGGCCTGGTGTTGCTCCTGACGCTGTTGATCACCTTTACCGGCTGGACCGGCCTGGGGGATGTGATCAGTCGCGGCGACAAGCTGGGCTTCATTTCCAGCCTCAATGGCCTGACCAAAGACCTGCGCCTGGCACGCCTGGACTTCGATATGCGCCGTGGCGAGCAAGGCACGGACAAGGTCGACGGCCTGCTCGCCCACCTCGACAGCGGCCTGAAGACCGCCGCCGAGCTGATCGAGCAACCTGACGACAAAGCCCTGGTCGAGCAACAGCAGGAAGCCTTGAACCAATACAAAAAGGCCTTCGCCGCCATGGTCCAGGCGGGCCTCAAACGTGAGGGCGCCCGCAGCAAGCTCGGAGACACCGCCGACAATGCCGTCGCCAAGATCAACGAAATCGAAAAAGCCCTGCTGCAAGGTGACAGCCTCGCCCAGTTCAACAGCGTGGTCGAGCAGAGCAAGCTGATCCAGCAATCGCGCTTCCAGGTACGCGGCTACACCTACAGCGGCAAGGTCGAAGCCGAGCAACCGGCCCTGGATGCCATCGACAACGCCCTGAAAAAAATCACCGAACTGCAAGGCCAGTTGCCTGCGCAATACCAGGCCAACCTGCAAGAAGCCGGGGCTTCACTGCAAGCCTACCGCGCTGCCGTCAGCCAGTATCGCGATTCCCAGGTCGCCAGCGCAGCAGCGCTGAAAACCATGATCGCCCAAGGCGACATCCTGCTGGGCCACAGTGAAAAACTCACCGTCTCCCAGACCGCCGTGCGTGACGCAGATGCCGCGCAGGCCAAATACCTGTTGCTGCTTGCCACCGTACTGGCGCTGATCGTCGGCGTCTTCGCGGCCTGGGCCATCACCCGCCAGATCGTCATCCCGCTGAACCAGACCCTCGAAGTCGCCGAGCGTGTGGCCTCCGGCGATCTGAGCCACAACCTGGAATCGGGCCGCCAGGACGAACTGGGTCAATTACAGCGTGCCATGCAAAGCATGACCGTGGGCCTGCGCGAGTTGATCGGCGGGATCAGCGACGGGGTCACCCAGATCGCCAGCGCCGCTGAGCAGTTGTCAGCCGTGACCGAACAAACCAGCGCCGGGGTCAACAGCCAGAAGGTCGAGACCGATCAGGTGGCCACCGCCATGAACGAAATGGCGGCCACCGTGCAGGAAGTGGCGCGCAATGCCGAAGAGGCCTCGGAAGCCGCCGTGGCTGCCGACCAGCAAGCCCGTGAAGGCGACCAGGTGGTGGGTGAAGCCATCGCCCAGATCGAGCGCTTGGCCACCGAAGTGGGTAATTCCACGGTGGCCATGGGTGAACTCAAGCGCGAAAGCGACAAGATCGGCAGTGTGCTCGACGTGATCAAATCCGTGGCCCAGCAAACCAACCTGCTGGCCCTTAACGCCGCCATTGAGGCGGCGCGTGCCGGTGAGGCCGGGCGCGGCTTTGCCGTGGTGGCCGACGAGGTGCGCAGCCTGGCCCAGCGCACGCAGAAGTCCACTGAAGAGATCGAAGAGCTGATCGTCGGCCTGCAAAGTGGCACCCAGCAGGTGGCAACCATCATGGACAACAGCCGCGGGCTGACCGAGAGCAGTGTTGAGCTGACGCGCCGGGCCGGCCACGCGCTGGGCAATATCACCCGTACCGTGTCGACCATCCAGGCCATGAACTCACAGATCGCCACCGCCGCCGAGCAGCAAAGCGCCGTGGCTGAAGAGATCAACCGCAGCGTGCTGAATGTGCGCGACATCTCCGAGCAAACCTCGTCGGCCAGCGAAGAAACTGCGTCCTCCAGTGCCGAACTGGCGCGCCTGGGGATCTACCTGCAGACCCTCGTCGGGCGCTTCCGAGTCTGAATTACCCTACACGGCGGCTTACCAAAGCCGCCGCAACTTGTGAAATCTCCTACACAGTTATCAGCCCTCCACGGTCCCGAATCGAATTAGCGTTTCATGTGTCGCGAAACGCTTTCTCTGATTCGGAGGTTCACCATGTTTCTTCGGCTGACCCGCGTGCTGGTCAATGCCAGCGTCCGCCTCAAGCTAGCCCTGGGTTTTGGCCAAGTGCTGATCCTCAGTTTCCTGATCGCAGCCACCGGCTGGCAAGCCTTGAGCGCCGTGCTTTACCGATCCGACAGCCTGACGGTCCTGGGCCATCTGGCTGTCGAAGCCGAGGCCATGCGCGCCGACCGCATCGTGTACCGCACGCTGATGGACAGCAACAGCCTGGACAAGATGAACCAAAGGATTGAACAGATCGACCAGTATCTGACCGGCCTTTCGAGCCGCTTGCGAGCCGCCACTGACCGACAATGGCTGGAAGAAGCGGCTCTGTTGGTGTCGGGCTCGAAAGCCGCGCTCGTAAAGTTGCCACCGTTGCTGGCCGCGCGCGAGCAGATCCGTCCAGCGCTCAAGAAGTCCGCCCTGCAGGCCAGTGACACCCTCGCTCAACTGGCCAGTGACTTGCCCGATCAAAATGACGAGAAGGCCCTCGACGCCATCGAGAACCTGCGCCAGGCCATGGAGCAAGCCGAAGATCGGGCGCAGAGCCCCGCCTGGGCGGCCGTTACCTTAAAGGCCTACGCGAATGCGTTCGACCAGTCGCTTGATGAACTGCAGGCCGCGCTGGCTTCCGTCACCGCGCTCCCGGTGGACTCGACGCTGCTCAAGACCGATTTGGCCAACTACCGTGAACAACTGCTAAAGCTCGAGCAAGCCCAGCTCGATACCGAAACCGTGCAAAACAGCCTCGAACAGCAACTCAACGAGCTGCGGGACAAGAGCAATCTGCTGAGCCAGAGCCAGAACGCCAGGCGCAACAACGAGGCGGGCCAAACCCGTACGTTGCTGATCAGCGTGACAGTGGCCGCCCTGGCACTGGGCACGCTGGCCGCCTGGTGGATCGCCCGGCAGATTGCGGCGCCACTGCGAGAAATTCTCGGCGCCGCCCACCGTGTTGCCGAGGGCGACCTCAGCCATGACATGGCGGTCGACCGTCGCGACGAACTCGGCCAGTTGCAGCAAAGCATCGGGCAAATGACCCGCAGCCTGCGTAGCCTGATCAGTAGTATCGGTGACAGCGCCCGGCAGATCGCCGGAGCGGCCACGCAGTTATCCACCGTCACCGAGCAGACCCGCAGCGGGCTCAACGAGCAGAAAGATGAAACCGACCAGGTGGCGACGGCAATGAATGAAATGCTCGCCACTGCCCAGGAAGTGGCGCGCCACGCCGAACGCGCCTCGGTGGCGGCCCAAGAAGCCGACCATCAGGCCGGCGCCGGTGAGCAGGTGGTCACCCAGGCCGTGGAGCAGATTGGCAACCTGGCCAGTGAAATGGCGCTGTCAGGCCGTGCGATGCTCGCGCTGCAACAGGAGAGCCAGAAGATCGCCAGTGTGCTGGACGTGATCAAGTCTGTTTCTCAGCAGACCAACCTGCTGGCCCTGAACGCCGCCATTGAAGCGGCACGTGCGGGCACTGCCGGCCAAGGCTTTGCGGTGGTTGCCGACGAAGTGCGCAGCCTGGCCCAACGCACTCAGGAATCGGCCGAGGAGATCGAAGGGCTGATCCTCGGCCTGCACAATGGCACTCAGCAGGTGGCAGACATCATGGACAGCAGCCGCAACCTGACCGACAACAGCGTCGCCCTGACCCGCGACGCCGGCGACGCCCTGAGCGCCATTGCCCGCACGGTGTCGATCATCCAGGAAATGAACCCGCAGATCGCCGCCGCAGCGGAACAGCAAAGCGCTGTGGCCGAGGAGATCAACCGCAGTGTGTTGAAGGTGCGGGACGTGTCGGAACAAACCGCCGCCGCCAGCGAGGAAACGGCGGCCGCGAGTGTTCAGTTGACAAGGTTGAGCCTGGACTTGCAGACGCTGGTCGACAAATTCAAGCTCTGACCTGTGGCGAGGGAGCTTGCTCCCGCTGGGCTGCGCAGCGGCCCAAAATCTTGGGAGCGCTTCGCACTCCAGCGCGAGCAAGCTCGCTCGCCACAGAGGCAAATATTTCTACAGGACTTGGCGCAGGAAGGCCTGGGCACGCGGGTCTTTTGGCGCATTGAAGAACTCGGCCGGGGCGGCGTCTTCCAGCAGTTTGCCGTGATCGAAAAACAACACCCGGTCTGCCACTTCCCGGGCAAAGCCCATCTCGTGGGTGACGCACACCATGGTCATGCCTTCCAGGGCCAGGGTCTTCATCACGTCGAGCACTTCACCGACCATTTCCGGGTCGAGGGCCGAGGTGGGCTCGTCAAACAGCATCACCTTGGGCTCCATGGCCAGGGCTCGGGCAATGGCGACTCGCTGCTGCTGGCCGCCAGACAGGCGCGATGGAAACTCGTGGGCCTTCTGCGCAATACCGACCTTTTCCAACAGCGCCAGGGCCTTGGCCTCCCGCTCTTGCTTTCCGCGCTTGCGCACGACCTTTTGCGCCAGGCACAGGTTTTCCAGCACGGTCATGTGGGGGAACAGGTTGAAGTGCTGGAACACCATGCCGACTTCACGGCGGTAGGCATTCACGTCGGTCTTAGGGTCGGCCAGTTGCAGGCCGTCGATGCTCACCGAACCCGAATCGAACGCCTCCAACCCATTCAGGCAGCGCAAGAAGGTGGACTTGCCGGAACCCGAAGGACCGATCACCACCAGCACCTCGCCCTTGGCCACTTGGGTGGTGACGTGATCCACCGCGCGCACCAGCTGCCCACGGGTATCGAAGACTTTTACCAGATCGCGTACTTCAATCACTTTGGGCAAGCCTCCGCTCAAGCCGGCTGGCCATCTTCGACAGCGGCAGGTTGATCAGCAGGTACAAGCCCGCCACACAAAACAGGATTTCAAACGGCGAGAACGAGGTGGTGATCACTTCGCGGCCGCTCTTGAGCAACTCGGTAATCGCGATCACCGACACCAGAGACGTATCCTTGACCAGGCTGATAAATTGCCCGGCCAGGGGCGGCAGCACACGCTTGAAGGCCTGCGGCAGTACCACGTGGCGCATCGACTGGCTGGCGCTCAAGCCCAGGGAACGCGCCGCTTCATCCTGGCCACGGGTGATGGACTGCACGCCGGCGCGCACGATTTCTGCCACGTAGGCACCCGTGAACAACGACAGTGCGGCAATCCCGGCAAACTCCCGGGACAGGTTGAGCACCGTGCCGATAAAGAAATAGAAAATGAAGATCTGCACCAGCAGCGGCGTGCCCCGCACCAGCTCGACATAGATTGTCGACAGATCGCGCAAGGTGGGATTTTTCGACAGCCTGCACAGCCCGGTCGCCAAGCCAATCGCCAAACCCAGGATGCCGGACACCACCGACAGCCACAGCGTGGTCCACAAGCCCCACATCAATGGTCCCAATGCCCATTGCCGGGTCACACCGACCACATCGCCTTCAGCTACATCGTCACCGCGCGCCACTTGCAGGCTGTTATCGGCGACTGTGAGCTTTTGCTCCACTCCGGCGTCGTTGCGCAGGGTGACTTCGGCCGTATCGCCTTTGCGCACCAACTCGACCACGGTGGAAATATCCGCGGCGCGCTGGGAGGTCTCGGCTTGATAGGCGAAGTATTGGGGGACGCGGTTCCAGCGCCATTCGTAAGACATCAACGACGTGGCGTAGTACAAGGCACCCGCCAGACCGACCAGCACGACCACCGTCAGCAGGTGCCAGGGCCATTGGGCTTTTTTTTGTTTCATTTCACTTTCCGCATAGGTGTCGCCTGATAGGCCGCCATCGCGGGCAAGCCCGCTCCCACAGGTTGATGTGTGAATACAGTCAAATGTGGGAGCTGGCTTGCCTGCGATACAGGCAACTCGGTGTCAGGCCTTATTCCATGTCCTTGAGCCACTCGGAGCTCTTGAACCACTTGTCATGGATGCGATCGTAGGTGCCGTCGTTACGGATCTGGTGCAGGAAGTTGTTGATGAAGTTGATGCTGTCGTAATCGCCTTTCTTCAAACCGAACGCCAGGGGCTCAAAGGTGAAGGGTTCTTCCAGGAACACCAGTTTGCCGTTACCGACTTTCTTCTCGGCCACCACGTTGTACGGTGCGTCGTAGACGAACGCGTCAGCCTTGCCGTTGACCACGTCGAGCACGCCTTCCTGCTCGTTGTCGTAGCCGTGGTACTTGGCCTTGGAGATCAGCTTCTTGGCGACCATCTCACCGGTGGTGCCGAGCTTGGAGGTCAGGCGGTATTTCTCGTCGTTCAGGTCTTTGTAGGACTTGATGGTGCCTTCCAGTTCCTTGCGGATCAGCAACGTCTGGCCGACCACGATGAAGGGTTCGCTGAAATTCAGGCGCAGGTTGCGTTCCTGGGTCAGGGTCATGCCGCTGCCGATCATATCGAACTTGCCGGTCAGGAAGGCCGGGATGATGCCGTCGTAACCGGTGGACACCAGCTCCAGCTTGACGCCCATCGACTTGGCCATAGCCTTGAGGATGTCGACTTCGAAACCGATGATTTCACCGCGCTTGTCGGTCATTTCGAACGGCATGTAGGTGGGGTCCATGCCAACTTTCAACGTGCCGCGCTTGACCGCCTCATCAATGGCGCCGGCCTGGGCCGCAGTGGCAGCGACCAGCGCAGTGACGCCGAGCATCAGCATCGAAAGATACTTTTTCATCATCAAGACCCCTGAACGATTCTTATAAGGTTGGCGCACAAGAGGGCTGCGCCATTTCGGGGTGCGATCCTAACCCACTCGTTGTCCGCCACAAAGGTTTCACCGGTAAATGTTATCGGCGTGTGTCGGAAAACCCTGACAGCGACCCGGCCAAACACAGGCGCAGACGCTTCAGCGCGGCCTCTCGATCAGGGATTGATGTGTAAGCAGTTATGACGATCAGTCGATCTCGGCTATCCAGGCCGTATCCCTGAACCACTTGTCATGCAGGCGATCGTAGGTGCCGTCCTGGGCGATCTGGTTGAGAAAATGGTTGATCCAATTGAGGCTGTCGTAATCGCCTTTTTTCAGGCCGAACGCCAAGGGCTCAAAGGTGAAGGGTTGCTCAAGTGCCAACAATGTACTGTTCTGTGGCCGACTCATCGCGATCAGGTTGTAGGGCGCATCATGGATAAAAGCATCGGCCTTGCCTTCAACGACCTGCCGTACGCCTTCTTCCGGGTTGGGCACACTGCTGAGCCGCGCAGATACAAGAAAGCGCTGTGCTGCGGCTTCACCGGTGGTGCCTTGGGTGGTAACCACGCGGTAACTGGCGTCGTCCAGTTCTTCAATACTGGAGACCTTCCCGGCCATGCGTGGGTGCAGCAGCACCGTCTGGCCCACCACGACAAACGAGTCACTGAAGTTGAGTTTGAGGTTGCGCTCTTGAGTGACCGTCATGCCGCTGCCAATCAGATCAAACTTGTTCGTCATCAGTCCCGGCAACAGATCCGTGTAAGGCACTGCCACCAATTCAAGCTCTACGCCAAGTGCGCGGCTCATGGTATGGAGCAAGTCAATTTCAAAGCCGACGATGCGCCCCTGCTTATCGAGCATTTCGAAAGGGACATTATTGGGGGTTGTGCCGACCTTAAGCACCCCACGGCGCACAGCGTTGTCCAGCGCGCCCGCGTAAAGCAAGCCTGCGTGCCCCCCCAGGAAAAAGCCCATCAGCAATGCCAAACAATACCTTTTGATCATGAATGCCCCGTGGCGAGTCCAATTTGGGGGGCGATCCTAACCCAGCCGCGGGCACGGCAATACGCTTCGAACAAAGGTCTTTTGTTTCGAAATAACAAGGAGTTAGCGATAAAAAGGAAGAAGCGAAAAACGCTGTAGGACCAACGTTTGAAACACCCCCGAAGTGAGCCTTCGGGGGTGCCTGAATCAGGCCGGTTGGGCCTGGGGCGACTGTGGTTGCAGAGGCAGCAACGGCGCGTGCGGATCAGCCTTGATCGAAGCACGCCAGGCACCGAGCCACTCGGCATGACCTTCGCTCCACACCTGCTCATGCAGGCGAGCCAGGGCCACCGGGTCACTGAGCAGGGCCAGGCGTTCGCTGTTGTTGAGGCCAGCCGGGCCGACTTTCAACGCGTGGCGAACACGCTCCATGCGCAGGTACTCGATGGGCTCGGCCTCACGGTGCCGCGAGGTCGCCAAGGCGCAGGCCAGAGCGTTCTGCTGCGGGTCTACCACCGAACGCACAAAGCCGTCGTTGAGGGCGTGCCAACGGTTTTCGTGGGTGTACTTCTCGGTCGACAGCAGGGCCTGCGGCGGGTTGTATTCCTCAGGGATCAGGAACAGGCTCTCGTCGCGGGACTTGAGGCCCAACTTGACCCGGCTGGAAATCACCGACACCGGGATCGACAGCATCAGCGAGCCGACAATCGGCACCAGCCACCACAGGAAGCTCGGGTTCAGCCACACCACCAGCAGCGCCCACAGGAAGCCCAGCACGGTTTGCGGACCGTGGCGCTTGACCGCTTCGCTCCAGGGCGTGGAGTCGTCGTCACGTTGCGGCGAGTTCCAGGTAGCGGCCCAACCGAGGAACGCGGCGAGGACGAAACGGGTGTGGAAAATCATCCGCACCGGCGCCAGCAGCATGGAGAACAACATCTCCAGCAGCATCGACAGGGTTACCTTGAACTTGCCACCGAACTCTTTGGCGCCCTTGGCCCAGATCAAGATGATGCTGAGCAGTTTAGGCAGGAACAGCAGCACGATGGTGGTGGAGAACAGCGCCACCGCCTTGTCCGGGTGCCATTGTGGCCATAGCGGGTACAACTGGCGCGGGGCCATGAAGTACTGCGGCTCCATCAGCGTGTTCACCGCCAGCAAGGCCGTGGACAGCACCAGGAAGAAGAACCACAACGGCGCCGACAGATAAGACATCACGCCGGTCAGGAACACCGCACGGTGCACCGGGTGCATGCCTTTGACCAGGAACAGGCGGAAGTTCATCAGGTTACCGTGGCACCAGCGACGGTCACGCTTGAGTTCGTCCAGCAGGTTCGGCGGCAGTTCTTCGTAGCTGCCCGGCAGGTCGTAGGCAATCCACACGCCCCAGCCGGCACGGCGCATCAGCGCGGCTTCAACGAAGTCGTGGGAGAGGATCGCACCGGCAAACGCGCCTTTACCGGGCAGCGGCGCCAGGGCGCAGTGCTCGATAAACGGCTTCATACGGATAATGGCGTTGTGGCCCCAGTAGTGGGATTCACCCAACTGCCAGAAGTGCAGGCCGGCGGTAAACAGCGGGCCGTACACGCGAGTGGCGAACTGCTGCATGCGCGCATACAGGGTGTCCATGCCCGACGCACGCGGCGCGGTCTGGATAATCCCGGCATCCGGCGTGGCTTCCATCAGTCGCACCAGGCTGGTCAGGCACTCGCCGCTCATCACAGAGTCAGCGTCAAGAACGACCATGTACTTGTAGTCACCGCCCCAACGACGGCAAAAGTCGTCGAGGTTGCCGCTCTTGCGCTTTACGCGACGGCGACGACGGCGATAGAAGATCTTGCCGAAACCACCGGCTTCGCGGCATACGTCGAGCCAGGCTTGCTGTTCGGCGATGCAGATGTCGGCGTCGTTACTGTCGCTGAGCACGAAGAAATCGAAGCGATCCAGGTCACCGGTCGCGGCCACCGATTCGAACGTTGCACGCAAGCCGGCGAATACACGCGGCACGTCTTCGTTACAGATCGGCATCACCAGGGCGGTGCGCGCATCTTTCGGAATCGGCTCGTCACCGGCACTTTTACCGGAAATGCGGTATTTATCGTGACCGGTCAGCAGCTCCAGGAAGCCCATGAGCGCAGTCCAGAAACCGGCCGACACCCAGCAGAACAGAATCCCGAACATGATCAGGATGCTGGTTTGCAGCGCGTAAGGCAGTACCTGGGTAGCGGTTTGCAGCAGGGTCTGGTTGCGAATTTCGTCGAAGTCGACCAGCGACCAGCCCTGGTACGGCATGATGCCTTTCATGTACCAGCCGGCCACGATGGTCTGGCCCAGCATTAGCACCAACAGGATGTAACGACGGATCGAGCCCACGGTACGCCAGCGCGCAGCCGGCAGCACCCGCTCGTCTTTCGGTGGCTTGGGCGGGTTGGTGCGCCCGGTCATCCGGCGCCAACCGCGCACCAGGATGTTGGTGCGCCAAGGCTCGGGCACCACTTTGGTCCGACGGATCGGCGGCGTGGCCTTGAGGCACACACGACCGCTGGCATCGAGCGCCAGCATCTCGGCGTCTTGTAGCTCTTCGGCGCTGTTGAGGGTCAAGCGGCGGCCAACCGACGCTTGGGCAGCGTCGGTCGGTGCGTCGAAGGTCTTGGACGACAGACGTTCGTGCAGCTCGCTGAAGGACTTGCAGCCCGCCAGCTCGGCGCGCTGCTCAGCCGTCATGGGTAGATGCGCCAGGTACTCGGACAGAGTCTCTGGCTTGACTTGAGAATTACTCATCGGCAGGCAACTGATAGCTCCAGGTTTCGGTCAGGACTTGCTCGGTCTTGATCGGCTCCGGCGTGGCTGGGGCAGCCTCAGGCTGTTTGGCTTCCTTGTCCTTGGCGTCTTTCTTGGCCTGTTTCTCATGCTGCTTGGCCAAGACTTTATCGGCCTTGAGCACATGGTTGGAAACCGACTCAGCCTCAGGCTGCACGATATCCTGCACCAGTGCCGCGCGCATTTCGGTCGGCTTGCTTGCGTCCTTGATCTTCATACGCAGGGTCAGGCGCCAGCCTTTGGTGTGTTCGTTGTAGCGCACGCTGTTTTCAACCAGTTCAGCGTTATCACCCACGCTTACCTGGCTGCGCACCGGGGCGTCCGGCAGCAGTTTCTTCAGGGACGGGCCCTCGAAGTCCACCAGGTAGGCCACGCTGCCATCCGGCTGACGGATCAGGTTCGATTGCTTCACATCACCCGTGGAGCGCAGGGTCTGCTTGACCCAGGCACTGTCCGGCGAATGGAAGGCCGCGTCGTCCAGTGTCCAGTGCAGGCGGTAGGCCACGTCCAGCGGCTTGCCGACTTCTGGCAGTTCGGCCGGGCTCCAGAACGCCACGATGTTGTCGTTGGTTTCATCGGCGGTCGGGATCTCGACCAGGTCGACAGAGCCTTTGCCCCAGTCACCTTCAGGCTCGATCCAGGCGCTTGGGCGCTTGTCGTAGTTGTCGTCCAGGTCTTCGTAGTGGCTGAAGTTGCGGCCACGTTGCAGCAGGCCGAACCCACGCGGGTTCTCGACGCTGAAGTTGCTGACCGACAGGTGTTTAGGGTTGTTCAGCGGACGCCAGATCCACTCGCCATTGCCGGCGTGAATCGACAGGCCGCTGGAATCGTGGAGCTCGCGACGGTAGTTGAGGACCTTGGACGGCTGGTTGGCGCCGAACAGGAACATCGAGGTCAACGGCGCAACGCCCAGCTTGCTGACCTTGTCACGCAGGAACATCTGGGATTTGACGTCCACTACGGTGTCGGTGCCAGGACGCAGGATCAGGCGATAAGCGCCAGTGGCGCGTGGCGAATCCAGCAGCGCGAAAATCACCAGGTGCTTGTCACCCGGCTTTGGACGCTCGATCCAGAACTCGGTGAAACGCGGGAATTCTTCGCCAGACGGCAACGCGGTGTCGATCGCCATGCCACGGGCAGACAAGCCGTACACCTGATCCTTGCCCACGACGCGGAAATAGCTGGCGCCGAGCATGGTCATGATTTCGTCTTGCTTGTCGGCCTTGTTGATCGGGAAAAGCACACGGAAACCGGCGTAACCCAGCTGTTCGGTGGCTTTAGGATCAAATTTCACGTCGCCGAAATCGAAACGCGTCGGGTCGTACTTGATTTCATGCACGCTGTCGGCGGTGACTTCGTTGATTTTCACCGGGGTGTCGAAATGCATCCCCTGGTGATAGAAGGACAGCTTGAACGGGGTGTTCTGATCGGCCCACTCGGCTTTTTCATTACGGAAACGAATCTTCTGGTAGTCAGCGAATTTCATTTCGCGGAATTCGTTCGGCAAATTGCTGCGCGGAGCTTCGTATTTCTGCCCAGCCAGCTCTTTTGCCTTGGCCGACACATCATCCAGACTGAACGCCCACAGTTGACCCGCGCCGAACAGGCAAAACAGGGCAGAGCCCGTCACCAGTGCGTTTCGTAACCGTTTGGCAGACAATTTTGGTGCATTACAGGGACTAACAATCACGAGCAACCCTCGCCGAAAACAGATCAAAAAACCAACGGCCAGCTATCTATATGCCAGGTTGGCGAGCAATGTTCCGACTCCTCTGGGGCGAAATGATTCCCCATGCGGTTGTCGGACAAGGCTCTACCTAAGTCAAAAATGGACCAAACAACGCTGATCCCCGTAGCGCGCGATTATCTAGTAGCCCGCGAGACAACGCATCAGGGACAGTGAAGTATTTGTAGCGAAATCCTGCGTTTTTAGGCATTAACGTCGTTTTTCATACATTCATGTCTGTAAGAGGAAGGTCACAGGGCCATCATTGACCAAGTGCACCTGCATATCCGCGCCAAAACGCCCTGACGCCACGTTGCCATGCAATTGTTGCGCTTGTAACAACAAGTGCTCAAAAAGCGCCGCTCCCAGGGCCGGAGGAGCCGCTGTGGAGAAGCTGGGCCGTAGCCCGCTTTTGGTATCCGCCGCCAGGGTGAACTGCGACACCAGCAGCAAACCGCCGCCGATGTCCTTGAGGGACAGGTTCATCTTGCCCTCCTCGTCACTGAACACCCGATAGTTAAGCAGCTTGTGCAGCAGTTTGTCGGCGCTTTCGGGCGTATCTGAAGGCTCGACGGCCACCAGCACCAGCAAACCCTGATCAATCGAGCCTACCACCTCCCCTGCGACCTCAACCCGGGCGCCACGCACCCGCTGCAACAGGCCCTTCATGCTTCTTCAGGCGGCAGGTCGAGCAGGCGCCGGGCCATTTCGCCGGTCGCACGCACCAGTGCGTCGGTGATACCCGGCTCGGACGCCGCGTGCCCTGCTTCGCGAATCACCTGCAACTCGCTGTTGGGCCAGGCCTGATGCAGCTCCCAAGCGTTATCCAGCGTGCAGATCATATCGTAGCGGCCATGGATGATGACGCCAGGCAGATGGGCGATCTTGTGCATGTCGCGAATCAGCTGGTTGGGCTCCAGGAAGGAGTTGTTGGTGAAGTAATGGCATTCGATACGTGCGATGGACAAGGCGCGCTGCGGCTCGGAAAACCGTTCCACATGCTGCGGGCTCGGGCACAGGCCCAACATACGGCCTTCCCAGCCCGACCAGGCTTTGGCCGCATGCATCTGGGCGATCTGGTCGTTGCCGGTCAGGCGCTTGTGGTAAGCGGCAATCATATCGTGGCGCTCTTCCACCGGGATTGGTGCCACATAGTCCTGCCAGTAGTCCGGGAACAGGCGGCTCGCGCCCTCCTGGTAGAACCAGCGAATATCCTGCGGGCGGGCGAGGAAGATGCCGCGCACGATCAGGCCATGCACGCGCTCGGGGTGGGTTTGCGCGTAGGCCAGGGCCAGGGTCGAACCCCAGGAGCCGCCGAACAGCACCCATTTGTCGATGCCCAGGTGCTCGCGGATGCGCTCAAGGTCGGCGACCAGATCCCAGGTGGTGTTGTTCTCGAGACTGGCCCTTGGCGTAGAGCGGCCGCAGCCACGCTGGTCGAAGGTGACAATATGGTAGAGGTTCGGGTCGAAATAGCAGCGGCTCTGGGCGTCGCAACCGGAGCCGGGGCCTCCATGGATGAACACGACAGGCAAGCCTTCGGGGGAGCCACTTTCATCGACGTACAGGGTGTGGGTGTCATCGACAGCCAGATCGTGCCGGGCGTAGGGTTTGATCTGCGGGTACCAAGTCTGCATTGCGTGCTCCGTAGGGTGTCGGGTTCATCCCTGGGGGGACGTCTATTATTTTGCCGTCTGGCATCATAAACCCGAATTGTGCAATGAGCATGTCCTTGAGCACTTAGACCTGTGTCAGCAGTTCGCGCCTCAGGTAACCAAGCAGATAGTCATACAGCCGATCCACCTCCGGCACCTGGCCGCATGCCCGCAAACAACCGTGGGCCAGCCCTTTGCCGGGATGGCGGTGTGTCAGTTGATAAAAGTGTTGCTGAACCACCGTTATCGCAGGCAAGCCAGCTCCCACATTTCGAGCGCATTCTCATGATAGAGCGCGGTCAAGCGGGCTTGCTCGCGAAAGCTATTGCAGCAGCACCAACAATTACCGGTAGTGCTTCTGCCCCCAAGCCAACAGCCCTTCCAGCAACTGCCTCAACACCACCTGCGTCGGCGCGGCCAAATCCTCGCGATAACGGAAAGGTTCGAACTCCTCCATATAGGTGCTCTGGCACAACTCCAGCTGCACGGCGTGGATATCCTGCGCGGGGTTGCCATAATGCCGGGTGATATGACCGCCCTTGAAGCGCCCGTTCAGCACATGGGTATATTGCGGATGCTGAGCGCAGATGGCTTCCAGCTGGCTGGCCAGCTGCGGGTCGCACGCAGCGCCGTTGAAGGTACCCAAATTGAAGTCCGGCAATTTGCCGTCAAACAGGTGCGGGATCACCGAGCGGATCGAGTGCGCGTCGAACAGCAGCGCGTAGCCGAACTCGGCCTTGAGGCGTGCCAGTTCTTCCTGCAGTTGACGGTGGTACGGACCCCAGATTTTTTGCAGGTAACTGGCCCGCTCCTCCTCGGAGGGCGTTTGCCCTTCACGGAACAACGGCACGCCATCGAACAGCGTCTCTGGGTACAGGCCCGTCGTAGCGCCCGCATACAGCGGCGCGTTGTCGGAGGGCCGGTTGAGGTCGATGACAAACCGCGAGTACTCCGCCGCCAGGGTGCTGGCGCCCAGCTCTTCGGCAAAGTCATACAACAGCGGGATATGCCAATCGGTATCCGGCAGGCTTTGCGCCTCGGGGATCAACCCGGCCTCCACCGCAGGGGTGAGCCGCAGGCCGGCGTGGGGCATGCTGATCAGCAGCGGCACGCGGCCTTGTTTGAATGTCAGAACCTTATCCACAACAGCATCCTCTCAAACAGTGACGTCGACGCCGTGGCGCACGACGCGTTTATCCAGTTCGCCACCCAGCCAGTAGGCCAGGTCGGCGGGGCGATCGATCTGCCAGGCGACAAAATCCGCGACCTTGCCCACTTCCAGGGAACCATGGGTATCACCCAGGCCCAACGCGGTGGCTGCGTGTTGCGTGGCGCCGGCCAGGGCTTCTTCCGGGGTCATGCGGAACAGGGTGCAGGCCATGTTCAGCATCAGCCGCACCGACAACGCCGGTGAAGTACCGGGGTTGAGGTCGCTGGCGATGGCGATCTTCACGCCGTGTTTGCGCAGGGCGTCCATGGGCGGCAATTGGGTTTCACGCAGGAAGTAGAACGCGCCCGGCAATAGCACGGCGACAGTACCGGCCGCAGCCATGGCGATGGCGTCTTCTTCAGTCATGAATTCCAGGTGGTCGGCCGACAACGCGTGGTAGCGCGCCGCCAGGCTTGAGCCATGCAACGACGAGAGTTGCTCGGCGTGCAGCTTCACCGGCAAGCCAAGTTGCTGGGCGACCTTGAATACCCGCTCAACCTGCTCGGGGGAAAATGCCAGGTATTCACAGAAGGCATCGACCGCATCCACCAACCCCTCGGCGGCCAGGGCCGGCAGCATCTGGCTGCAGATGTGCTCGATGTAATCGTCGGCGCGGTCCTTGTACTCCGGCGGCAACGCGTGGGCGGCCAGGCACGTGGCGCGCACGCTGACCGGCAGCGCTTCACCCAGGCGCCGAGCCACGCGCAACATCTTGCGTTCGTTGGCCAGGTCCAGGCCGTAGCCGGACTTGATCTCCACCGTGGTCACGCCGTCACGCAGCAAACTGTGCAGGCGCTTTTCAGCGCTCAAGAACAGCTCATCTTCGCTCGCCGCACGGGTTGCGCGCACAGTGCTGGCAATGCCGCCGCCCTTGGCCGCGATCTCGGCGTAGCTGACACCTTCGAGGCGCTGCTCGAATTCGCCGCTGCGATTGCCACCGAACACCGTATGGGTGTGGCAATCGATCAGCCCGGGGGTGACCCACGCGCCTTGCAGGTCATGTACCTGGGCGTAATCCGCGGTTGGCGCCTGGCTGCGGGGGCCGACCCACTCGATGAGCGAGCCGGCAGTCACCATGGCGGCATCCTCGATGATCGAGTATTTGCCGTTGGCCATGGTTGCGACGTGGCAGTGTTGCCAAAGCGTTTTCATCAACGCCTCCCTAAGTTATCGATGAGACAAAACCGGGTCGTAATCGACCTTGGCCGTTTGCCCGGCGGCAGGCTTGACCCACAGCCAGTAGGCGATGATCAGCAGCACGATCCACACGGCGCCTACCATCAACGCCGCCTGGGTATCCGGGAAGTAACCGAGTACACCAAACACAAACAGCATGAACACAATGGCCGCCGCCGGCGCATAAGGCCAGAACGGCACCGGGAATTTCAGTTCGGCGATCTGCGCCTTGGTCATCGAGCGGCGCATGGCGACCTGGGTAAACAGGATCATCAGCCATACCCACACGGTGGCGAAGGTGGCAATCGAGGCGATCAGCAAGAACACGTTTTCCGGGATCAGGTAGTTGAGCACCACACCGCCGAGCAAGGCGGCGCCCATGACCACCACGGTCATCCATGGCACGCCTTGTTTGGACAATTGCGCGAAGCCCTTGGGCGCCTGCCCTTGTTGAGCCAGGCCGTACATCATGCGCCCGGCGCCGAAAATGTCGCTGTTGATCGCCGACACCGCCGCCGAGATCACCACGATGTTGAGGATGGTCGCCGCCGAGCCAATCCCCAGGTTGCTGAAGATCTGCACGAACGGGCTGCCCTGGCTGCCGATCTGCGGCCACGGGTAGATGGCCATCAACACGAACAGGGTGAGCACGTAGAACAGCAGGATACGCAGCGGCACAGCGTTGATCGCCTTGGGGATCACCCGCTGTGGATCCTTGGCTTCACCGGCGGTGATGCCGATGATTTCGATGCCACCAAAGGCAAACATCACCACCGCAAACGAGGCGATCAGCCCACCAATGCCGTTGGGCATGAAGCCGCCGTGGGCCCACAGGTTGCTCAGGCCGCTGGCCTGGGTTTCGCCCGCCGAGTGGATGCCGAACAACATGATGCCAAAGCCGCCGAGGATCATCGCCACAATGGCACCGACCTTGAGCAACGACAGCCAGAACTCCATCTCGCCAAAGACTTTGACGTTGCACAGGTTCAGGCCGCCGATCAAAAACACGATGCCCAGCACCCAGACCCAACGGGCCACTTCGGGAAACCAGAAGCCCATGTAGATGCCGAACGCGGTGACGTCGGCGAGGCAGACGATGATCATTTCAAAGGCGTAGGTCCAGCCGAGGATAAACCCGGCCATGGGCCCCAGGTAGGTGCTGGCGTAGTGGCCGAAGGAGCCAGACACCGGGTTGTGCACGGCCATCTCACCGAGGGCGCGCATCACCATGAATACAGCAGCGCCGCCGATCAGGTAGGCCAGCAGCACGGCAGGACCGGCCATCTGGATGGCGGAGGCAGAGCCATAGAACAGCCCGGTGCCGATCGCGGAACCGAGGGCCATGAAGCGAATATGTCGGGCGTTGAGCCCGCGTTTCAAACCTTTTTCTGGCTGGTGCATTTCTCGTCCCTAATTATTCTTATGAGGAGAAGATCGTTCCCACGCTCGGCGTGGGAACTCCGACCTGGACGCTCCGCGTCCGCTTTTAGAGCGGTGACGCAGAGCGTCACAGGATGCATTCCCACGCGGAGCGTGGGAATGATCAGGCACAGACCGAGTCCCGGTCAGAGGCTTGGCAGCAACTTGGCCGGCACCAGCTCATTCAGGCAGCGGCTGGCGAGCAGTTCGCTGGCGGCGTTGATGTCCGGGGCGAAGAAGCGGTCCTTGTCATAGAACGCCACCTTGTCGCGCAGGATGCCACGGGCTTTTTCCAGCTTGGGCGAGGTCTTCAGGCCGTCGCGCAGGTCCAGGCCCTGGCACGCCGCGAGCCATTCCACCGCGAGGATGCCCCGGGTGTTCTCGGCCATTTCCCACAAACGCTTGCCCGCAGCCGGGGCCATGGACACGTGGTCTTCCTGGTTGGCCGAAGTCGGCAAGCTGTCGACGCTATGGGGATGGGCCAGCGCCTTGTTCTCGCTGGCGAGCGCGGCGGCGGTCACCTGGGCGATCATGAAGCCGGAGTTCACCCCGCCATTGCCCACCAGAAACGGCGGCAGTTGCGACATGTGCTTGTCCATCATCAACGAGATCCGGCGCTCGCTCAGGGAGCCGATTTCGGCAATGGCCAGCGCCATGTTATCGGCGGCCATGGCTACGGGTTCGGCGTGGAAGTTGCCACCGGAAATCACATCGCCTTCGGCGGCAAAGACCAACGGGTTATCCGACACTGCGTTGGCTTCTACCACCAGCACCTCGGCGGCCTGGCGCAATTGAGTCAGGCACGCGCCCATGACCTGTGGCTGGCAACGCAGGGAATACGGGTCTTGAACCTTGTCGCAGTTCTGGTGCGATTGGGACACCTGGCTGCTCTCACCGAGCAGGTCACGATAGGCCGCTGCCGAGTCGATCTGGCCACGCTGGCCACGCGCCGCATGAATACGCGCATCGAACGGCGAACGCGAACCCAGTACCGCTTCCACAGTGAGGCCGCCGCAAGCGAGGGCAGCGGCGAACAGGTCTTCGCCTTCGAACAGGCCACGCAGGGCATAGGCCGTGGACACCTGGGTGCCGTTGAGCAGCGCCAGGCCTTCTTTGGCGGCCAGGGTCAGCGGCGTGAGGCCGGCGATTTTCAGTGCCTCGGTGGCTTCCAGCCATTCGCCCTTGTAACGCGCCTTGCCTTCGCCAAGCAGTACCAGGGACATGTGCGCCAGCGGCGCCAGGTCACCGGAAGCACCCACTGACCCCTTGAGCGGAATGTGCGGGTACACCTCGGCGTTGATCAGCGCGATCAGCGCGTCGATCACCTGGCGACGAATCCCGGAGAAGCCACGGCTCAGGCTGTTGACCTTGAGCACCATGACCAGTCGCACCAGTGCATCGCTGATCGGCTCACCGACGCCGGCGGCGTGGGACAGCACCAGGGAACGCTGGAGGTTTTCCAGGTCTTCGCTGGCGATGCGGGTCGAGGCCAACAGGCCAAAACCGGTGTTGATGCCATAGGCGGTGCGGTTCTCGGCGAGAATCTGCTCCACGCAGGCAACGCTGGCTTCGATCTGGGCCGAGGCGCTGTCATCCAGGCTGAGGGTTACTGGCTGCTGGTAGATGGCACGCAGTTGGGCGAGGCTCAGTTGGCCTGGAATCAGGTTTAGCGCAGTCACATTCATACTCCTTGTGAATTGTTCTTAGGTGTTCAGTGCAAATTCGGTAAAGCAGTGTCTTTAAGCAATTGGGCAGCGGCGGCAATATCCGGCGCCAGCCAGCGGTCCTGTTCATACGCAGGGACCACTTCGCGCAGCAAACGCCAGGCGCGGTCGGTACCGGCGCCGAAGCGCTGGTCCTTGAGAAACTCGAAAGCCTGGGCCGCCAGCAGGTACTCGATAGCAAGAATCTGGGTGACGTTGGCCAGCACCTGGTGCAGCTTGAGCGCGGCGTTGGTGCCCATGCTCAAGTGGTCTTCCTGCAGGCCCGAGGTGACGAAATTGTCGAGCACCGCGGGTTGCGCCAACTGGCGGTTCTGCCCGCACAAGGACGCGGCGACGTACTGCACAATCATCATCCCGGAGTTGACGCCCGGGTTACTCACCAGGAAGGCTGGCAGGCCGCTGACATGCGGGTTGACCAGGCGGTCCAGGCGACGCTCGGCCACCGAACCGATCTCGGCCATGGCGATGGCGAGCATGTCGGCCGCCAACGCGACGGACTGTCCGTGGGGGTTAGCCTGGGACACCACGCGGTAGCTGTCTGGGGTGCCCAGCACCAGCGGGTTGTCGGTGGCGCTGTTGAGTTCGGTCTCGATCTGGCGCGTGGCGTGTTCCACCTGGTCGCGGGCCGCGCCGTGAATCTGCGGGATCGAGCGAATGCTCAAGGCGTCCTGGGTGCGAATACCTTTGCTGCTGGCAATCACCTCACTGCCGTCGAGCAGGGCACGCAGGTTGATACCTACGTGCTGCATGCCCGGGTGCGGCTTGAGGGCGATGATGGCTTCGTCAAAGGCGTCGATCTGGCCGCGCTGGGCTTCGAAGCTCATGGCACCGATCACGTCGGCCCACTGCAGCAAGTGATGCGCGTCGGCCAGGGCCAGGCAGCTCAGGCCGGTCATGCACGGCGTGCCATTGACCAGGCACAGGCCGTCTTTGGCGCCGAGCACCACCGGCTGCAAGCCTTCAGCCTGCAACGCGTGTTGCGCCGTGACGATCTGGCCGCGATAACTCACATTGCCAACGCCCAGCAGGGCCACGCCGATATGGGCCATGTGGGTCAGATACCCCACCGAGCCTTGGGACGGTACTTGCGGGGTGATGCCGTGGTTGAGCAGCGCCAGCAGCGCGTGTACCACCTGCGGATGCAGGCCGGATTTGCCGTGGCTGTAGTTGATGATCGCTGCGCAGATAATCGCGCGGGTTTGCTCATCGCTGAGCACCGGGCCGACGCCGCAGGCGTGGCTCAACAGCGTATTGCGCGACAGTTGGCTCAGTTGCTCGGTCTTGAGCGAGACGTTGCACAACGCGCCCAGGCCGGTGTTGACACCATAGGCACGCTCGCCGCTGGTGACGATGCGCTGCACGATGGCCTGGGCATTGTCGATACGCGCCCAGGCGTGGCCCGACAGTTCGAGCATGGCGCCGTGGCGGGCGACGGCGGTGACGTCCTGCCAGCGCATGGGGGTGTCGGCGATGATGATTTTGGTTGCCTGGGACATCTTCATACCTTCTTCAATTCTTAGGCAGCATTGATCGTTCCCACGCTCTGCGTGGGTACGCCGCCTGGGACGCTCTGCGTCCCCCCAAGTGAGGCGGAGCGTCACGAAATGCGTTCCCACGCGGAGCGTGAGAACGTTCAAGCCCGGATCAGACCACCGCCGCCCGCCGCTGAACAAAGCGGTCCACATACTCATCCGCCGGCGAGTGCAGAATCTCTCGCGGCGTGCCGACCTGGATCAGCTTGCCGTCCTTGAGGATCGCAATGCGGTTGCCGATGCGCACGGCCTCGTCGAGATCGTGGGTGATGAACACGATGGTCTTGTGCAGGGTCTTTTGCAGCTCGAGCAACTGGTCTTGCATCTCGGCGCGGATCAACGGGTCGAGGGCGCTGAAGGCTTCGTCCATCAGGATGATGTCGGTGTCGGCCGCCAAGGCGCGGGCCAGGCCCACGCGCTGGCGCATGCCACCGGAAAGCTGGTGCGGGTATTTGTTTTCGTAGCCTTTGAGGCCCACGGTTTCGATCCAGTGCAACGCACGTTCGGCGCAGACCTGCTTGGTTTCGCCACGCACTTTCAGGCCGTAGGCAACGTTGTCGAGCACGCTCTTGTGCGGCAGCAGGCCGAAGCTCTGGAACACCATGCTGATCTTGTGCCGACGGAATTGGCGCAGGGCTTCCATGTCCAGTTGCAGGATGTCTTCGCCGTCCACCAGGATCGCGCCGCTGGTGGGGTCGATCAGGCGGTTGAAGTGGCGCACCAGGGTGGACTTGCCCGAACCCGACAAGCCCATGATCACAAAGATCTCACCGGTGCCGATGCTCAGGGACAGGTCATTGACGCCGACCACGCAACCGGTCTCGGCCAGTACCTGGTCCTTGGTCTTGCCCTGGCCGACCATGGCCAGCGCATCCTTGGCGCGTGCGCCGAAAATTTTGAAGACGTTTTTGACTTCGATTTTGCTGACAGTCGTCATTTGCTCGCCTCATGCCGTGGGCGGCCATAAGCCTGGGTAATGCGGTCGATGACCACTGCGAGAATCACGATCGCCAGCCCGGCTTCAAGGCCACGGCCGACATTGAGGGTCTGGATGCCGACGAGCACGTCTTCACCCAAGCCACGGGCACCGATCATCGAGGCGATCACCACCATCGACAGCGCCATCATGGTGGTCTGGTTGATCCCGGCCATGATGCTTGGCAGCGCCAGCGGCAATTGCACGCCGAACAGTTGCTGCCAGCGGTTGGCGCCGAAGGCGTTGATGGCTTCCATGACTTCGCCATCGACCTGGCGAATACCCAGGTCTGTCAGGCGAATCAGCGGCGGCGCGGCGTAGATCACCGTAGCGAAAATCGCCGGGACCTTGCCCAGGCCGAACAGCATCAGCACCGGGATCAGGTACACGAAGCTGGGCATGGTTTGCATGATGTCCAGCAGCGGCATCAGCACCGAACGCAGGCGATTACTGCGCGCCGACAGGATACCCAGGGGGATGCCGATCAACACCGAAATCACCGTGGCCACCATCATCAATGCCAGGGTTTGCATCAGCTTGTCCCACAGGCCAACGGCGCCCACCAGGAACAGCAAACCGACGATCACTGCCGTGGTCACCACCTTGCGTGTGGCGTGCCAGGCGATGCCCCCGACGATGGCCAGCATCAGCCACCAGGGCGCTGCGCGCAGCAGGCCTTCCAGGTTGACGATGGCCCACAGCAGCGTATCGGAGATGTGCCGGAACACATCGCCGTAGTTGGTGACCAGTGCGTCCACCCAACCGTTGACCCAGTCGGCGATGGAAAAGGTAAAGCTCTCAGGAAACATATCGTGCTCTCGATCCAGTGGGTAGTGGCCAGCCGCCCGGCCACCCTTGAGGGTAGCCGTGCACACTTGACCTACAAGGCCGCGTCGATTTTCTTGGCTGCGTCTTCGCTCACCCAGGCGTGCCAGACTTCAGGATGTTCCTTGAGGAATATTTTCGCCAGTTTCGGCGACTCGATCCGCTCCTTGGCCATGCGGCCCAGGTTCTGGTTCAGCAGGTCGATGGGCAGGTTGACCTTTTCCAGCACGGCCACCAGTTCCGGGGCTTGTTCGTGGAAAGTCTTGGAGAGGCCGACCTTGATGCTCACGGTTTTGTCCACGCCGGGCTTCTCTTCCAACTTGACCAGGTCGACCTGGCCCATCAGCGGTGTGGGTGACCAGTAGTAGAACAGGATCGGCTCGCCGCGCTTGTAGCTCGACAGCACCGCCGCATCCAGCGCCGGGCCGGTGCCCGGGCGGAAGTTGGTGTAGGTGCTTTCCAGGCCGTAGCTCTTGAGCATTTCGCTGTTGTCCAGCTCGCAGGTCCAGCCGGCCGGGCAGTTGTAGAAACGGCCCTTGGACGGCTCTTCCTGGTCCTTGAACACCGAGGCGTACTTGGCCAGGTCGGCGATGTTTTTCAGGTCCGGCGCCTTGGCTTCCAGCTTGCGCTTGGCGTCGCCTTCGATCACATAGCGCGGCACGTACCAGCCTTCGACCGCGCCGACCACCGGAGCCCCGACGCCGACGACTTTGCCGGCCTTCTCGGCTTTGTTCCAGACCTCGCTGCGGCCTACCCACTCCTCGGCGAACACTTGGATGTCGTTGCTGCCCAGGGCGTTTTCCATGGTGATGGAATTGCCCGGCAAGCTGTCGGTTTTGCAGTCGTAGCCTTTTTCCAGCACGGTTTGCAGGATGTCGGTGAGCAACATGCCGCTTTCCCAATTCAGGCCGGCGAATTTCACCGGTTTACCCGACTCGCACCAACCGGCCGCCTGGGCGCCGGCACTTGCCAGCACGCCAGCCGCGAACAAAGTAGCCAGCAAGGTCTTATTCATAGTCATTGTTGTGACGCTCCCAATCTTGAAATGGATTACGGCAGTCAGTAGGCGTCCTGCCCTGTCCACGTCCCATCAGGCTTGTGCAGCCAGCTCGTTTGTTATGGGTGAAGCGCCCTGCTCTTTTGGCAGGATCAGGTGATCGGGTACCGTGCCGTGCCATTTTTTCGCACACACGTAATACAGGGCCGCCGGCAGTACCAGGCCGATGATCCAGGAGATATCCACATCACCCAGCGCGGCCACCAGGGGGCCGGTGTAGAACTTGGTGGAGATGAACGGCAACTGCACCAGTACGCCGAACACATAAACGCTGATGCCCAGCAGGTTCCAGCGGCCGTAGCGACCGTTCGGATCGGCCAGCGCCGGCACGTCATAACGCTCGCGGGTGATGCAGTAGTAATCCACCAGGTTGATCGCGCTCCAGGGCGTAAAGAACGCCAACAGGAACAGGATGAACGACTTGAATGCACCGAGGAACGAATGCTGGCCGAGCAACGCGATCAGCGTGGCCGTGCCGACGATCATCAACACGAATACCAGACGCTGCAGACGCGTGACCTCCAGACGCCCACGAAAGCCGCTGATGATAGTGGCGATGCACATGAAGCTGCCGTAGGAATTGAGCGTCGAGATGGTGACCTTGCCGAACGCGATGCTGAAATACAGCAACGCAGCGGTGGCCCCCGTGCCGCTCAAGCCAACGATGTACGCCACCTCGTGACCGGCAAACTGCCCGTTGGACATGGCCGCGGCAAACACGCCGAGGACCATCGCCACTTGGGCCCCGATGACCGAACCTGCGCCAGCAGCGAGAAAGGTTTTAACCGATGACGTGTGGCTCGGCAGGTAACGCGAGTAATCCGCCACGTAAGGGCCGAACGCAATCTGCCAAGAGGCCGCCAGCGACACGGCCAGCAGGAAACTGCTCCAGCTGAAGTGGCGGATCTGCAGGAGCGCGCCAACGTCGGTCTGGCTCATCAGGCGGCTGAACAGGTACACAAAGGCAACCACGCCAATCAGGCTGGCAACGCGGCCGATGAAGTGGATCACCCGGTAACCCAGCACCGTGACCAGCACGATGACACTGGCGAAGATCAGGATGCCGACGCTGTCGCTGACCCCGAACAACTGGCCCAGCGCCTGGCCCGACAACACGGTACCGGTGGCGGTGAAACCCAGGTACATCAAGCACACCAGCACAATCGGAATGGCCGCGCCATACACGCCGAACTGCACCCGGCTGGAGATCATCTGCGGCAGGCCAAGCTTGGGCCCTTGCGCCGCATGCAGCGCCATGACGCCACCGCCGATCAGTTGACCGATGAGCAAGCCGATCAACGACCAGAACACATCACCGCCCAGCACCACGGCCAACGCCCCGGTGACAATCGCAGTGATCTGCAGGTTGGCACCCATCCACAGGGTGAATTGACTGAATAGACGACCATGTCTTTCCGCTTCCGGGATGTAGTCGATCGAACGTTTCTCGATCAACGGGGTGGTGTCGTTTGCAGCCATGTTGTTCAACCTCTGATGGATTGTTTTGTATGCATCTTGCTCTTCTGTGGGAGCTGGCTTGCTGTGGCGAGGGAGCTTGCTCCCGTTCGACAGCGAAGCTGGAGCCGGCTTTTTGGGGCTGCTTCGCACCCCAGCGCAAGCAAGCTTGCTCGCCACACAAGCCCGTCCACAGTGGGTTACTTGATCATCGGCAGGTTCAGGCCCTGCTCCTTGGCGCAGTCGATTGCAATCTGGTAACCCGCATCCGCATGGCGCATCACCCCGGTCGCCGGGTCGTTGTGCAGCACGCGGGCAATCCGCTCGGCCGCTTCGTCAGTACCGTCGCAGACAATCACCATCCCCGAGTGCTGGGAGAAGCCCATGCCCACGCCACCACCGTGGTGCAGCGAGACCCAGGTGGCGCCGCTCGCGGTGTTGAGCAAAGCGTTGAGCAATGGCCAGTCGGACACAGCGTCGGAGCCGTCCTGCATGGCTTCGGTTTCGCGGTTCGGGCTGGCGACCGAGCCGGAGTCCAGGTGGTCACGGCCGATCACGACCGGCGCGGACAGCTCGCCGCTGCGCACCATTTCGTTGAACGCCAGGCCCAACTTGGCACGCTGGCCCAGGCCGACCCAGCAGATACGTGCCGGCAGACCCTGGAAGCTGATGCGCTCGCGGGCCATGTCCAGCCAGTTATGCAAGTGGGCGTCGTCCGGGATCAGCTCTTTGACTTTGGCGTCGGTCTTGTAGATGTCCTGCGGGTCACCGGACAGCGCCGCCCAACGGAACGGGCCGATGCCACGGCAGAACAGTGGGCGGATGTAAGCCGGTACGAAACCTGGGAAGTCGAACGCGTTTTCCACGCCTTCTTCCTGGGCCATCTGGCGGATGTTGTTGCCGTAGTCGAAGGTCGGGATGCCTTGCTTCTGGAATTCGAGCATGGCTTTGACGTGGACGGCCATCGACTGCTTGGCGGCCTTGATCACGGCGGCCGGCTCGGTCTTGGCGCGAGCGCGGTATTCGTCCCAAGTCCAGCCGGCCGGCAGGTAACCGTTGAGTGGGTCGTGGGCGCTGGTCTGGTCGGTGACCATGTCCGGACGCACGCCACGCTTGACCAGTTCCGGCAGGATCTCGGCGGCGTTGCCCAGCAGCGCGATGGAGATGGCCTTGCCTTCCTTGGTGTACTTGGCGATACGCGCCAGGGCGTCGTCGAGGTCGGTAGCCTGCTCGTCGACGTAGCGGCTGTTCAGGCGGAAGTCGATGCTGACTTGCTGGCACTCGATGTTCAGCGAGCAGGCGCCGGCCAGGGTCGCGGCCAATGGCTGCGCGCCGCCCATGCCGCCGAGGCCGGCGGTGAGCACCCAACGGCCGGTCAGGTCGCTGTTGTAATGCTGGCGGCCGGCTTCCACGAAGGTTTCGTAGGTGCCTTGAACGATGCCCTGGCTGCCGATGTAGATCCAGCTGCCGGCGGTCATCTGGCCGTACATGGCCAGGCCCTTGGCATCCAGTTCGTTGAAATGCTCCCAACTGGCCCAGTGCGGTACCAGGTTGGAGTTGGCAATCAGCACGCGCGGGGCGTTGCTGTGGGTCTTGAACACGCCGACTGGCTTACCGGATTGCACCAGCAGGGTTTCGTCGTCGTTCAGATTGGTGAGGCTCTCGACGATCTGGTCGTAGCACTCCCAGTTGCGCGCCGCACGGCCGATACCGCCGTAAACCACCAGCTCCTTGGGGTTCTCGGCCACTTGCGGGTCGAGGTTGTTCATCAACATGCGCAACGGCGCTTCGGTCAGCCAGCTTTTGGCGGTGAGCTTGTTACCGCGGGCGGCGCGGATTTCGACGTCACGGTATTTTGTAGGCTTGGTCACAGCTAGGACTCCTCGGCGAACGATGCGCGGACACTGATGGTGCGAAGTCTTACGCACACATCTTTACTTGTATGTACAAGCATATGCAATCAAGCGGCCAACTTTAGCCGGGCGTGGTTGGGATTTTTTTGCACGGGGCGTACAAGCCTTGTAAATCAAGGCTTCAACGCTTGATGAAATTTCTTACGGAGGTTTTTTGCAGCAAGGGGAATTTGTCACGGCAGCGAAGCTTTGCATCACGCTGGGGCGTTCGGTAACAAATGGGTGCGCGGGTTGGAAACAGATTTTGTGAACAGTGCAAAAACAAATGTGGGAGCTGGCTTGCCTGCGATAGCAGTGTGTCAGTCAGCACATCCTAGGCTGATACACCGCTATCGCAGGCAAGCCAGCTCCCACAGTTTTTAACCGAGTGCGGTCAGTTCGATTACGCAGCTGCGGCCGCTGACCGAGATATCCAGCAACCCAGTGTTACCGTCCACTTGCAGGCAATCGTGATGGCCGAGCTTTTCGCCCAGCACCTTCACCTCATCCGCCACGCTGAACACCAGCACCGTCTGCGCGGTGCTGAAAAACTGCTGCACGCCATCCACCCACTGCAAGCGTGCATGGTAACGCTGTGGCGAGTAGATCAGGTTGAAGTCGCGAATCGGCCCAGTGATCAAACGGCATGACACCTGGCTTTCGCCGTTGAACGCGAACGGCTGCAACGGTAACAAGCCGCGCTGCTCTTCGCCGTCGACAGTCAGCACCATGCCCGCACCCTTGATCACCGTGATCACGCGCTGGTAACCGGCAAAGGTAGAAAACCCACCCGACTCGGCGATATCGGCAATCGACAAACGCCAGCCAAATCCATCCAGGCCGGTGCCGGCGTCGCGACTGATTTCTTCGGTACTGCCGCCGCCGTTCTTCCACGGCATGCGCACGTAGTCGGCGGCGCGCCAGACGTTGATCTCACTCATTTACTGAAGCGTCCTTCGAGGCTGTGACGGGAACCGGGGTGGATCAACCGCGCCGCAGTCACCGGCTGGCGACCCGACCAGGTGCGTCGGCGAATCAATAGGCACGGCTCGCTCGGCTCGATCTGCAACAACTTGCACTCGGCGGCATCGGCGAGAATCGCCTCAACCACATGCTCACCCTCAGTCAACGGCGCGACCTGGTTCAAATAGGCATACGGGGTTTGCTGGGTGAAGTCCTGCTGCAGGTATTCCGGCGCGACCAGAGCGTTGACGAAACGGTCTTCGATTTGCACAGGAATGTCGTTCTCGTAATGCACGATCAACGAGTGGAACACCCGCCCGCCTTCGCGCATTTCCAAGGCGACGGCGCGCTCGGAACCAGCAGCTTCTTCGCCCAGGGTGATGACCTGGCAAGTGTGCCGATGCCCGCGGGAAGCGATTTCATCGGCGATGTTGTGCACTTCAAACAGGGCCGACTGGCTTTTCGGCTCGGCAACAAACGTACCCACACCCTGCATACGCACCAACAAGCCTTCGGCGGTCAGCTCGCGCAGGGCACGGTTGATGGTCATGCGGCTGAAGCCCAACTGGCTGACCAGCTCGCTTTCCGACGGCACGCGGTAATGGGGCGGCCAGTTGCCGTTGAGGATCTGCTGGCTGATCATCTGTTTGACGCGGGCATACAAGGGCGCCGGACTTTCGTCCATGTGGGCAGCCAGCGAAGAGTTGGCGGGCGGAGTCGGCACAGGGAATCCTTGCAGGGGAAAAAGATGCATAGATTGCCGGAGTTTACCGAGCAGGCAAACGTCTGTATATGTATATACAAATAAACACACGACCGGGGTGCCTTGATCATGTCCGCTTTCTTTGCCGAACGCGCACTTCTGCCTAATGGATGGGCCAATGATGTACGTCTTGAAGTCAGCGCCGATGGCCTGCTGACAAAGGTTGAGCCCAATGCCAGTGCAGAAGGCGCGGAACGGCTCAGGGGCCCGGTGTTGGCGGGTATGCCGAACCTGCATTCCCATGCCTTCCAGCGCGCCATGGCGGGCTTGGCCGAAGTGGCCGGCAACCCCAACGACAGTTTCTGGACCTGGCGCGACTTGATGTACCGCATGGTCGGCAAGATCAACCCCGAGCAGTTACAGATCATCGCCCGCCAGCTGTATATCGAAATGCTCAAGGCCGGCTACACCTCGGTGGCCGAGTTCCATTACGTGCACCACGATCTCAGCGGCCAGCCCTATGCCGACCGTACGGAACTGTCCCGCCAGATCAGCCAGGCGGCCGCCAGCAGCGGGATCGGCCTGACCTTGCTGCCGGTGCTCTACACCCACGCGGCCTTTGGTGGCCAAGCGCCGAATGAAGGCCAGCGACGGTTTATCAACAGCACGGAACACTACCTGGACTTGCAAGCGCGCCTGCAGCCCATTCTGGCGGCACAACCGGCGCAGCAACTGGGTCTGTGCTTCCACTCCCTGCGCGCCGTCACCCCCGAACAAATCCATACCGTGCTGGCCGCCAGTGACAAGAGCTGCCCGGTGCATATCCACATCGCCGAACAGCAAAAAGAAGTCGACGACTGCTTGGCCTGGAGCGGCAAGCGCCCGTTGCAATGGCTGTATGACAATGTCGAGGTGGATGAGCGCTGGTGCCTGGTGCACGCCACCCATGCCGATGCCGACGAAGTGACACGCATGGCCAACAGCCGAGCGATTGCAGGTTTGTGCCTGACCACGGAGGCCAACCTAGGCGATGGGATTTTTCCTGCGGTGGACTTCCTCGCCCAGGGCGGCCGCATGGGCATTGGTTCCGACAGCCATGTGTCACTGAGCGTGGTGGAAGAACTGCGTTGGCTGGAATACGGCCAGCGCCTGCGCGATCAACGGCGTAATCGGTTGTATCGCAGTGACCAACCGATGGTGGGTCGCACGCTGTTCGATGCTGCGCTGGACGGTGGCGCACAAGCGCTGGGCCAGCCGATTGGTCGACTGCAAGTGGGCCAGCGTGCGGACTGGATAGTGCTGGACGGTAGCGACCCGTACCTGGCGACGGCCAGTGAGGATGGGATTCTCAACCGCTGGCTATTTGCCGGTGGTGATCGGCAAGTGCGCGATGTACTGGTCAATGGCAAGTGGGTGGTGCGAGATGGGCATCATGCTGGCGAAGAAGACAGCAGCCGGGCATTCACCCAGGTCCTGAAGGACTTGCTGAACTGACGACCAACCTATAACAACTGTGGGAGCTGGCTTGCCTGCGATAGCATCAACCCGGTGCAACTGATGCACCGAGGTGCCTGTATCGCAGGCAAGCCAGCTCCCACATTGAATTGAGGTACTCAGGATTACTGAGAGGACTTCGCCATCTGCTTATCCGACGTGCGCCAGATCAACCGCGTGGTGTCATAGCCTTGCTGTCGCGCCCTGCTCAGCAGGTCTTCGCGGGTATCGGCACTCACCGTCGGCGTGCGCGACAGGATCCACATATAGCGACGGCTCGGGCTGCCGACGATGGCGGTCTTGTAGTCATCGCTGACATACAGCACCCAGTAGTCGCCCTTGGCAACGCCCGGCAACAGTGATGTAAACCAGTTATTGAATTCCACCCACAGTTTGTCGGTCTTGCCTGGCACCTGCGGCGTTGCCGTGCCTTTGGCCTCTTGCCACTTCCACTCAGGCGTCAGGCAGCGGTTGAAAACCGACATGTCACCATCAGGCAGCAAGGTATAGCGGGCCTCGGATTGCGCACAGTTGCGCTGGAAGTACATCGGCAACCGGGCCAACTCATACCAGGTGCCCTGGTAACGCTTGAGGTTGACGTTGCTCGCAGTCTTGGGTTGCAGATCATCGCCAGAATGGCTGGCGCAGCCCGCCAAAAACAGGCTGGC
This sequence comes from Pseudomonas sp. PA-1-3F, assembly GCF_021609665.1. Classification (NCBI taxonomy): domain Bacteria; kingdom Pseudomonadati; phylum Pseudomonadota; class Gammaproteobacteria; order Pseudomonadales; family Pseudomonadaceae; genus Pseudomonas; species Pseudomonas sp. PA-1-3F. The sequence continues at coordinate 202,483 of NZ_WJZD01000004.1, forward strand.
GCAAAGGAACAAAACAAAACGCATCATTCTTCTTCTCCCGCAGGCTCGCGCCCCGGTTTACTTCAGGCCTTGCCCGGAAAACATCAGAACTTTGTCACCGGCGTACTGCACGCTGATAAAGCTGTTTTTATCGCCCCAGGTGCAGCTGGACATGCCCAGTGCGCCGGAACAATCGGTTGGCTTGCCCAGCAACGACTCCACCTCGGCCTTGGCCATGCCGGCTGAGAGCTTTTGGTAGTTTTCTTGGGTGACCTTGCTGCAAGCGGCTAAGAGCACGCAAAAAGCCAGCAGGGCGAGACGGCGTATAGACATGGAAAAGCTCCTGGAGAGACAAAGCAGCTGGGGTATCTGCCAGAAGCTTAGAAGGGAAAAGGGGTGTCTGGTTCCCGACGAGCGAAAACAAAAAAGCCCCGAAAACGCTGAAACGTTTCGGGGCTTCTTTAACGGTGATCCATCTCACAATACAGCGGCTCACCGCTCGTTACGGCTTACTTCTTGTGATAGGCCGTCACGCGCTCAACTTCTTCCTTCGAACCCAGGAATACCGCCACACGCTGGTGCAGGCCTTCAGGTTGAATGTCGAGGATGCGCTGGTGGCCGTCGGTGGACGCACCGCCTGCCTGTTCAACCAGGAACGACATCGGGTTGGCTTCGTACATCAGGCGCAGCTTGCCTGGCTTGGACGGCTCGCGGCTGTCGCGTGGGTACATGAACAGGCCACCACGGGTCAGGATGCGGTGCACGTCGGCAACCATCGCGGCTACCCAGCGCATGTTGAAGTTCTTCTTCAGCGGGCCTTCTTCGCCTTCCATCAGCTCGTTGACGTAGCGCTTCACCGGTTCTTCCCAGTGGCGCTGGTTGGACATGTTGATGGCAAATTCCTGGGTAGAAGCAGGAATCGAAATGTCTTCGTGGGTGAGTACGAAGCTGCCCATTTCACGGTCCAGGGTGAAGCCTTTGACGCCATCGCCCAGGGTCAGCACCAGCATGGTCTGTGGGCCGTAGATCGCGTAGCCGGCAGCAACCTGCTCGGTGCCTGGTTGCAGGAAGGCCTTTTCGTTCAGGGCTTCGTTCTGGCTCAGGTATTCGTTGGGGCAACGCAGTACCGAAAAGATGGTGCCGACCGGTGCGTTGATGTCGATGTTGGACGAACCGTCCAGTGGGTCGAATACCAGCAGGTATGCGCCCTTCGGGTATTTACCTGGGATCTGGTAGGCATTGTCCATTTCTTCGGACGCCATGCCGGCCAGGTGGCCGCCCCATTCGTTGGCTTCGAGCAGGATTTCGTTGGACAGAACGTCCAGTTTCTTCTGCACTTCGCCCTGCACGTTTTCAGTGCCCATGCTGCCCAGGACACCGCCCAGTGCGCCTTTGGAAACGGCGTGGCTGATTTCCTTGCAAGCACGCGCCACCACTTCGATAAGGAAGCGCAGATCGGCAGGCGTGTTGTTGCTGCGGGTCTGCTCGATCAAATAGCGACTCAAGGTAACGCGGGACATGGAAGGCTCCGGAGAATGGGGGGCTAAAAACCCGCGCAGTTTAGCGCGAGTCGGGGCTGATTTCCTCTAATCAGAGGATTTAACGCCAATAGAGTTCACGACCCAACGCAATAGCCCTCTGCAGGAGCGAGCTTGCTCGCGAAAAACTCACACGCGCCGCGTTCATTCAGCAAGCACGCGTTATCGTTGGAGCTCTTCGCGAGCAAGCTCGCTCCTACAGGGGTATCAGTTAGTCGAGGGCTTTCCAGATCTCGGTGGCGTACTCGCGGATGGTGCGGTCAGAGCTGAACCAGCCCATGCGCGCCGTGTTGAGCACCGCCGAGCGCCACCAGGCCTTGGAGTCGTGCCAATGCGCCTCGACCCGCGCCTGGGCGTCCCAGTAGGCGTCAAAGTCGGCACACACCAGGAAGCGGTCGTAGTCGATCAGCCCATCGATCAGGCCCACATAGCGGCCCGGGTCGTCCGGCGAAAACACCCCGCCACGGATCGCTTGCAGCACATCATTCAAACGATGGGAGGCAGCGATATCCGGCCCGGCGTTGAACTCGCCGGCGTGTTTGCGGGCCTCCACCTGCTGGGCACTGAGGCCAAAGATAAACATGTGCTCGGCGCCGACACGCTCGTGCATCTCCACGTTGGCGCCGTCCATGGTGCCAATGGTCAGCGCGCCGTTGAGGCCGAACTTCATGTTGCTGGTACCCGACGCTTCGAAGCCGGCGGTGGAAATCTGCTCCGACAAATCCGCTGCCGGAATGATGCTTTCCGCCAGGCTGACGTTGTAGTTGGGCAGGAACACCACCTTGAGCAGGCCGCGTACGGTCGGGTCGTTGTTGACGGTGCGGGCGATGTCGTTGGTCAGCTTGATGATCAGCTTGGCCTGGTGATAACTGGCCGCTGCCTTACCCGCGAAGATCTTCACCCGCGGCACCCAATCGATGCCCGGCTCGGCACGGATCGCCTGGTACAGCGCCACGGTGTGCAGCAGGTTGAGCAGTTGGCGCTTGTATTCGTGGATGCGCTTGACCTGCACGTCGAACATCGCCGCCGGGTTGATCGCAATGCCCAGGCGCTCATGGATGATCTGCGCCAGTGCGCGCTTGCTGTGCAGGCGCTGCTCAGCAAATGCTTTGCGAAAGGCCGGTTTCTCGGCAAAGGGTTCCAACTCGATCAGGCGCTGTTCGGGCTGATCGAGAATATCCGGGCCCAGCGCTTCCACCAACATATCGGTCAGTTTTGGGTTGGCCTGGTACAGCCAGCGACGGAAGGTAATGCCGTTGGTTTTGTTATTGATGCGTTCGGGGTAGAGCTTGTGCAGTTCGGAGAACACCGTGCTGCGCATCAGTTGGGTATGCAAACCGGACACGCCGTTGACGCTATGGGAGCCCAGGAACGCCAGGTTGCCCATGCGCACGCGGCGGCCGTTGTCTTCTTCGATCAGCGACACAGCGCGCAAGACATCAAAGTCGTGGATGCCTTTGGCACGCAGCGAGTCGATGTGCTGGGCGTTGATCAGGTAGATGATCTGCATGTGTCGCGGCAGCATGCGCTCCATCAAACCGACAGGCCAGGTTTCCAGGGCCTCGGGCAGCAAGGTGTGGTTGGTGTACGAGAGGGTCTCGACGGTGACATCCCACGCGGCTTCCCAGGGAATGTCATGCAAATCGACCAGTTGGCGCATCAACTCGGCCACGGCGATGGACGGGTGGGTGTCGTTGAGCTGGATGGCGGCGTGCTCGCCCAGGCTGAGCACCGAACCGTGCATGTTCTTGTGGCGGCGCAGCAAATCCTGCAGGGACGCGGAGACGAAGAAATATTCCTGGCGCAGGCGCAGTTCCTGCCCTGCTTCGGTGCTGTCAGCCGGGTAAAGCACTCGGGAGATGCTTTCGGCACGGGCCACCTCGGCGACGGCGCCCAAGTGGTCACCGGCGTTGAAGCGCTCCAGATGCAGGTCTTCTACAGCCCGCGCACGCCATAGGCGCAGGGTGTTGACGCTGGCGCCGCGCCAACCGACGACCGGCGTGTCATAGGCAACAGCACGCACGGTTTCGTTGGGCGACCATACCTGGATCATCTTGCCGGAGGCGTCCGCAACGGTTTCGACGCTACCGCCAAAGCCGATCGGGTAAATCACTTCGGCGCGCTCGAACTCCCAAGGGTTGCCGAAATCCAGCCAGCGTTCGGTCTGTTCCTGTTGCCAACCGTCGACAATCGCCTGGCGGAACAAGCCGTGCTCATAACGAATGCCGTAACCGTGGCCGGCAACGCCCAGCGTCGACATGCTTTCCATAAAGCACGCCGCCAGCCGGCCCAGGCCACCGTTGCCGAGCGCCGCGTCGGGCTCCAGCAGGCGGATGCGTTCCAGATCCACGCCCAGCTCCGACAGCGCTTCGCGAGCGATCTCCAGCACACCCAGGTTGCTCAGGCTGTCGTAGAGCAACCGGCCAATGAGAAATTCCAGGGACAGGTAATAAACGCGCTTCTGGCCTTTGCGATAAATACGTCGCGTGTGATCCATCCAGTGATCGACCATCTGGTCGCGGGCGGCCAGCGCAATGGCTTCGAACCAATCATGGTCGAAGGCGTGATCCGGGTCCTTGCCCACCGCGTAGGTGAGTTTGGTCAAGACAGCATCGCGGAATGCGGCTACCTCTGCTTCTCGTGCAAGCGGTTCCTGAGACATCGGTGCGACCTCGGGCGAGATTGAAGGAGTTGCTAGAGCCTAGTCGGTCTGACAGACGGTAGACGTGCTGGTTCGGCAGTTTTTTAACTCATTCGCCATGGGCTGAATTTGATGCAGGGGTCGTGCCCGATCAGACCGTGGCTAAACCTTTGAGCTGAAACCTGCAAAATATTGTTCAAAAAACCACCAATCCCGGTATGATCGCGCGCCCGGATAACGCCCCACCTTGGAACCTTGATGAAGCCTCAACTGATCGCCGCCGCGGAACTCGACCGTCTAGAGACCTGGCAGAAATATTCCGCCCATATGTGCGGCGGCTGCGTGTCCAGCTGCTGCACGCTGCCGGTGGAGGTGAAGATCAAGGACCTGATCCGCATTGGCATCGTCGATGAGTTCGAGCGCGGCGATCCGCCGAAGAACATCGCCAAGCGTTTGCAGAAAGAAGGCATCGTCGAGCGGTACAACAACAAGTCCGAAATTTTTACCCTGCAGCGCATGAGCAACAACGACTGCCTGTACCTGGATCGTAAGACGCGCTTTTGCACTATTTATGACAAGCGCCCGGATACGTGCCGCAACCACCCGAAAATCGGGCCGCGGCCGGGGTATTGCGCGTATAAGCCCAAGGAAGTGGTGCGCGAGACCAACTTCAAGACCCTCGACAAGTTCTAAGTTTTTGATCGTTCCCACGCTCTGCGTGGGAATGCAGCTGTGGACGCTCTGCGTCCGCTCTTGAAAGCAGGACGCGGAGCGTCCCAAGCGGCGTTCCCACGCGGAGCGTGGGAACGATCACAACACACAAACTGCAGGCATAAAAAAACGCCCCCGGCCTTTCGACCGGGGGCGTTTTTCATTCAGCCTGAGTTAACTCAGTTCTTGGCTTTCTTGGCAGCGCGGGTACGCTCGCCTTCGTCCAGGATCTTCTTACGCAGGCGGATCGACTTAGGCGTGACTTCGCACAGCTCGTCGTCCTGGATGAATTCCAGGGCCTGTTCCAGGGTGAAGCGAACAGGTGGAACCAGAGCGATGGTTTCGTCTTTGCCCGAAGCACGCATGTTGTCGAGCTTCTTGCCTTTGGTTGGGTTCACGCCCATGTCGTTGTCGCGGCTGTTCAGACCAACGATCTGGCCGTTGTAGATCTCTTGACCGTGTTCAACGAACAGCTTGCCACGCGCCTGGAGGGTTTCCAGGGAGTAGGTCAGCGCCTTGCCGGTTTCTACCGATACCAGAACACCGTTCTGACGGCCGGACATGTCGCCGGACTTCATGGTGTCGTAGCGATCGAAGATCGAGGTCAGGATGCCAGCACCGTTGGTCAGGGTCAGGAACTGGTTACGGAAACCGATCAGACCACGAGCAGGGATGTTGTATTCCAGACGCACACGGCCTTTGCCATCCGGCACCATGTTGGTCAGGTCGCCCTTACGCAGGCCCATCTCTTCCATGACCTTGCCCTGGGACTCTTCCGGGGTGTCGATGGTGACGTTTTCGAACGGTTCCTGCTTCACGCCGTCAACCTGACGGATGATCACTTCCGGACGACCAACACCCATTTCGAAGCCTTCGCGACGCATGGTTTCGATCAGTACCGAGAGGTGCAGCTCACCACGGCCGGAGACCTTGAACTTGTCAGCCGAGTCGCCTTCTTCAACGCGCAGAGCAACGTTGTACAGCAGCTCCTTGTCCAGACGCTCCTTGATGTTACGGGAGGTCACGAACTTGCCTTCTTTACCGCAGAAAGGCGAGTCGTTTACCTGGAAGGTCATGGAAACGGTTGGCTCGTCAACGGTCAGAGGCTTCATCGCCTCGACGTTGTCCGGCTGGCACAGGGTGTCGGAGATGAACAGCGAGTCCATACCGCTCACGCATACGATGTCGCCAGCGAAAGCTTCTTCAACGTCGATGCGGTGCAGGCCGTGGTGACCCATCAGCTTCAGGATACGACCGTTACGCTTCTTGCCGTCGGCGCCGATAGCGACAACCGGGGTGTTCGGCTTGACGCTACCACGAGCGATACGGCCAACGCCGATAACACCCAGGAAGCTGTTGTAGTCCAGTGCCGAGATTTGCATCTGGAACGGGCCTTCACGGTCGACTTTCGGTGCTGGTACGTTGTCGACGATCGACTGGTACAGCGGAGTCATGTCTTCAGCCATGTCGGTGTGGTCAAGACCAGCAATACCGTTCAGGGCCGAGGCGTAGATGACTTGGAAGTCCAGCTGTTCTTCGGTGGCACCCAGGTTGTCGAACAGATCGAAGATCTGGTCCAGAACCCAGTCCGGACGCGCGCCTGGACGGTCAACCTTGTTGATGCACACGATCGGACGCAGGCCGGCTTCGAAAGCCTTCTTGGTCACGAAACGGGTTTGCGGCATAGGGCCGTCTTGAGCGTCAACCAGCAGCAGAACGGAGTCAACCATCGACATTACGCGCTCTACTTCGCCGCCGAAGTCGGCGTGGCCCGGGGTATCCACGATGTTGATGTGGTAGCCGTTCCAGTTGATAGCGGTGTTTTTTGCCAGGATGGTAATACCGCGCTCTTTTTCCTGGTCGTTGGAGTCCATCACGCGCTCGTCGTTGAGCTCGTTGCGCTCCAGGGTGCCGGATTGACGCAGGAGTTTGTCTACCAGGGTGGTTTTACCATGGTCAACGTGAGCAATGATGGCGATGTTACGTAGATTTTCGATCACTTGTGTATCTCGATCAGAGGATTCGGTGTGCTGACAGGTCGTGGCAGCGATTAACAGTAGAGTCAGGCCTTGCCGTTACAGCTTGACGGCAGAGTCGGGGGGCCGGTGACGCAGGCCACAGGCAAACAGCCCCGGGCTCTTAGCTCGGTCGATAAACGCGCACATTGGCATGCCCCTCACTGAGCAAATGGTGGGCATGCAGGCGACTCATCACGCCTTTGTCGCAATACAACAGGTACTGACGGCTGTTATCCAGTTCCTTGAAACGCGCGTTCAGTGCGTAGAACGGCAGCGTTTGCACGTCGATGCCAGCGATTTCCAGCGGCTCATCTTCGGCGGCATCCGGATGACGGATGTCGACGACGATCTGGCCCGCCAGGGCTTCGCTGACTTCTTCGATCTGCACATCCTGGCCCAATTCGTCGATCACTCGATCGATTGGCACCAGCTTGGCGTTCTCGAGCGCACGCTCCAGAATCGCCATGTCGAATTCTTTTTCTTCATGCTCCACGCGGTGACGCTTGGCGTGGGTCTTGGGGTTCACCGAAATGACCCCGCAGTATTCAGGCATATGCTTGGCAAAGTCGGCGGTGCCGATTTGCTCTGCCAGGTCGATGATGTCCTGCTTGTGGCTGGCGATCAGCGGGCGTAGCACCAGCTTCTCGGTCACGCAGTCAATGATCGACAAGTTAGGCAGCGTCTGGCTGGAAACCTGGGAAATCGCTTCGCCGGTCACCAGGGCGTCGATCTGCAATTGATCGGCGATTCTGGACGCAGCGCGCAACATCATACGCTTCAATACTACGCCCATATGACTGTTATCGACTTTGCCGAGAATTTCGCCCAGCACTTCCTCGAACGGTACGCTTACAAATAGCACGCGTTGGGAGCTGCCGTATTTCTTCCAGATAAAGTGCGCGACTTCCATCACGCCCAATTCATGTGCACGCCCGCCCAGGTTGAAGAAGCAGAAGTGGCTCATCAGGCCGCGACGCATGATCTGGTAGGCCGCAACCGTGGAATCGAAACCGCCGGACATCAATACCAGGGTCTGTTCCAGGGCACCCAGCGGGTAGCCGCCGATGCTGTTGTGCTGGCTGTGGATCACGAACAACCGTTGGTCGCGAATTTCCATGCGCACTTCAATTTGTGGCGCTTTGAGGGAAATTCCAGCGGCGCCGCACTCACGACGCAGCTTGCTGCCGACGTATTTCTCGACGTCCATGGAGCTGAACGGATGCTTGCCGGCACGCTTGCAGCGCACCGAAAAAATCTTGCCTTCAAGCGCACTACCGTAGTGCTGCTTGCACTTTTCGGTGATGTCGTCGAAGTCGCCCAGCGGGTACTCATCCACCTGCAGGAAATGCGCGATGCCCGGCATGCAGCTCAGGCGCTCGGTCATGTCCTTCAAGGCTTTGGCGTCGGTAATGCGGGTTTCCAGCTCGAGGTTGTCCCACACGCCGTTCACCACCACAGCCGGGTCCAGGTCACGGAGCACGGCACGGATGTTCTTGGCCAACTGACGGATGAAACGCGTCCGTACCGGTCGGCTTTTGATGGTGATCTCGGGGAAGACTTTAACGATTAATTTCATGGAAACAGCGCGCGCCGGGCCTGCTGAAAAAGGGGGGCGCGGATTATAGCGGAAATCGCTCAAGGTTTAACCAGTTAATATGCATTGCATACGCAATGCACCAAAACGGGTCATTTACACAAATAAACGCTACATTGCAGTGCGCGATTTATGCCGTTTTTGCCGATTGCACCGTTATAGGGGCCATTTTGAGGCAAAACGGCCATGTTGGCGCACTGGCATGCAATTTGCTCTCTTGTGAGGCAGGTTGCCTTGGCGGAGTATCCGCGCCGGCATCACCCAAATTCTAAGGGCTAACTCCACTACCCAAGCCCGAAGCCACCCGGAGGACACCATGTCGAAGTCGGTTCAACTCATCAAAGATCATGACGTTAAATGGATTGATCTGCGCTTCACGGACACAAAAGGCACTCAGCACCACGTGACCATGCCGGCTCGCGATGCGCTGGAAGATGACTTCTTCGAAGTCGGCAAGATGTTCGACGGTTCCTCCATCGCCGGCTGGAAAGGCATCGAAGCCTCCGACATGATCCTGCTGCCAGACGACAGCACCGCCGTACTCGACCCGTTCACCGAAGAGCCGACCCTGATCCTGGTGTGCGACATCATCGAACCTTCGACCATGCAAGGCTATGACCGCGACCCACGCGCCATCGCCCACCGTGCCGAGGAATACCTGAAGTCCACCGGTATCGGCGACACCGCATTCTTCGGCCCTGAGCCAGAGTTCTTCATCTTCGACTCGGTGAAGTTCAAGTCCGACATCTCCGGCTCCATGTTCAAGATTTTCTCCGAGCAAGGCTCGTGGATGTCCGACCAGGACGTGGAAGGCGGCAACAAAGGCCACCGTCCAGGCGTGAAAGGCGGTTACTTCCCAGTACCACCGTTCGACTTCGACCATGAAATCCGTACTTCCATGTGCAACGCACTGGAAGAAATGGGCCAGACCGTTGAAGTTCACCACCACGAAGTGGCGACTGCCGGCCAGAACGAAATCGGCGTGAAATTCAACACGCTGGTGAAGAAGGCTGACGAAGTTCAAACCCTGAAATACTGCGTGCACAACGTTGCCGATGCCTATGGCCGCACCGCTACCTTCATGCCTAAGCCGCTGTACGGCGATAACGGCTCGGGCATGCACGTTCACGTATCGATTTCCAAAGACGGCAAGAACACCTTCGCCGGCGAAGGCTATGCCGGCCTGTCCGACACCGCTCTGTACTTCATCGGCGGCATCATCAAGCACGGCAAGGCCCTGAACGGCTTCACCAACCCGTCGACCAACTCCTACAAGCGTCTGGTCCCAGGTTTTGAAGCGCCGGTGATGCTGGCCTACTCGGCACGCAACCGCTCCGCCTCGATCCGTATTCCTTACGTCAACAGCCCTAAAGGCCGTCGTATCGAAGCGCGCTTCCCAGACCCGGCTGCCAACCCTTACCTGGCCTTCGCCGCTTTGATGATGGCCGGCCTGGACGGTATCCAGAACAAGATCCACCCTGGCGACGCCGCCGACAAAAACTTGTACGACCTGCCGCCTGAAGAGGCCAAAGAGATCCCACAAGTGTGCGGCAGCCTGAAAGAAGCCCTGGAAGAGCTGGACAAGGGCCGTGCGTTCCTGACCAAAGGCGGCGTTTTCAGCGACGACTTCATCGACGCTTACATCGCCCTGAAAAGCGAAGAAGAAATCAAAGTACGCACCTTCGTACACCCACTGGAATACGAGCTGTACTACAGCTGCTAATCCGGTAGCGCTGCTTGAGGTAGCGTGATGAGAAAGACCTCCTTCGGGAGGTCTTTTTTTTGCCTGAGATTATTTACGTCCCCCTCCTGTAGGAGCGAGCTTGCTCGCGAAAAACGCAAAGACACCGCATTTTTTCAACATTGGCGCGTTATCGTTAGCGACCTTCGCGAGCAAGCTCGCTCCTACAGAGGATCGCCCTTGAAACATCGACTTGTATTTGCCCTGCTGTTCATCAGTGCCAGTGCGAGCGCTGCGCCGCCTACGCTCGAACCCTTGCTCAACAGCATCGCCGAACGCCTGGAGATTGCCGACCAGGTAGCACTGAGCAAGTGGGACAGCCACAAGCCCGTGGAGGACAAGAAGCGCGAGCAAGAGGTGATCGCCAGCGTCACTGCCCAGGCGCCGAGCTACAAGCTGGACCCGGCCGCTGCCGAGCAGTTCTTCGCCGCCCAGATCGAAGCCAACAAACTGGTGCAATACACCCATCTGTCCGATTGGCAGTTCCAGGGCAAAGCGCCCGACGACCCGCGCCCGGACTTGGTCCAGCAGATCCGCCCGCAATTGGACGATCTGCAAAAAAGGCTGCTGCAGCAGTTGGCCGACTTCACCCCCCTGCGCACAGACCCCAAATGCCCCCAATGGCTGGCCGAGGCCGTGCACGAACCGCTGAATGATCCGCTGCGCCAACTGGCGATGATCCGCGCCACCGCCGAGCTGTGCATCTACAAAGGCGAGTGACTGCAACCCCATTCAAACATGTGGGAGCTGGCTTGCCTGCGATAGCGTTGTTGAATGCACCACCGCTATCGCAGGCAAGCCAGCTCCCACACTGACTGCGATTCGCCTTAAATCTTCAGTTGCTGAACAACCTTCACAAAACCGCACTATATTGGTGCGATAGCCTGCACCCTTCTCAATTGCCCAGCCCATTTTGGTTCGAAACTTCCCGTTGAGGCTGGCAGAACGCCACAGTTTCGCGCCTGAAACCCTTATTTCAGGGCATTAGCGCTTCTTTTCGGAGCCTTGGTTTGGTTTTTGCATTTTCCTTGTATCAGCGTGTGCCTCAAGCCCACGCCTTGCTCCAAAAGAGGTCCCGATGACCATCAGCGATGCACTGCACCGTTTGTTACTCGACAACCTGACCACCGCGACCATCCTGCTCAATGCGGACCTGCGCCTTGAGTACATGAACCCGGCGGCGGAGATGCTCCTGGCGATCAGCGGTCAGCGCAGCCATGGGCAGTTCATCAGCGAATTGTTCACTGAGTCGGCCGAAGCCTTGAGTTCGTTGCGCCAGGCCGTGGAGCAGGCACATCCGTTCACCAAGCGCGAAGCGATGCTCACCGCGCTCACCGGGCAAACGTTGACCGTTGACTACGCCGTGACCCCGATCCTGAGCAATGGCGCGACCCTGCTGCTGCTCGAAGTCCACCCCCGCGACCGCCTGCTGCGCATCACCAAGGAGGAAGCACAGCTGTCCAAGCAGGAAACCAGCAAGATGCTGGTGCGCGGCCTCGCCCACGAGATCAAGAACCCGCTGGGCGGTATTCGCGGCGCGGCACAGTTGTTGTCCCGCGAGCTGCCGGACGAGCACCTCAAGGACTACACCAACGTCATCATCGAAGAAGCCGACCGCCTGCGTAACCTGGTGGACCGCATGCTGGGCTCCAACAAGCTGCCGTCCCTGGCAATGACCAACGTGCATGAGGTGCTGGAGCGCGTCTGCCAATTGGTCGAGGCCGAAAGCCAAGGCTGCATCACCTTGGTGCGCGACTACGACCCAAGTATTCCCGACGTGTTGATCGACCGCGAACAGATGATCCAGGCGGTGCTCAACATCGTGCGCAACGCCATGCAGGCCATCAGCAGCCAGAATGAGCTACGCCTGGGCCGCATCAGCCTGCGCACCCGCGCCCTGCGCCAGTTCACCATCGGCCATGTGCGCCACCGCCTGGTGACCAAGGTGGAGATCATCGACAACGGCCCCGGCATTCCTGCGGAGCTGCAGGAAACCATCTTCTTTCCCATGGTCAGCGGCCGCCCGGACGGTACCGGGCTGGGCCTGGCCATCACCCAGAACATCATCAGCCAGCACCAGGGCCTGATCGAATGTGAGAGCCACCCTGGCCACACCACGTTCTCGATCTTCCTGCCATTGGAACAAGGAGCCCCCACGACATGAGCCGTAGTGAAACTGTCTGGATCGTCGATGACGACCGTTCTATCCGCTGGGTCCTCGAGAAAGCCTTGCAACAAGAAGGCATGACCACCCAGAGCTTCGACAGCGCCGATGGGGTGATGAGCCGCCTGGCACGTCAGCAGCCGGACGTGATCATTTCCGATATCCGCATGCCTGGCGCCAGTGGCCTGGACTTGCTGGCGCGCATTCGCGAGCAGCACCCGCGCCTGCCGGTGATCATCATGACCGCCCACTCGGACCTGGACAGCGCTGTCGCGTCCTACCAGGGCGGCGCCTTTGAATACCTGCCCAAGCCATTCGATGTGGATGAAGCGGTGGCGCTGGTCAAGCGCGCCAACCAGCACGCCCAGGAACAACAGAACCAGGAAGCGCCGCCGACCCTGACCCGCACCCCGGAAATCATCGGGGAAGCGCCGGCGATGCAGGAAGTGTTTCGCGCCATCGGGCGCTTGAGCCACTCCAACATCACTGTGCTGATCAACGGCGAATCGGGGACCGGTAAAGAACTGGTGGCCCACGCCCTGCACCGCCACAGTCCACGGGCGGCGTCGCCGTTTATCGCGCTGAACATGGCGGCGATCCCCAAGGATTTGATGGAGTCCGAGCTGTTCGGCCATGAGAAAGGCGCGTTCACCGGCGCAGCCAACCTGCGTCGCGGGCGCTTTGAACAGGCGGACGGCGGCACGCTGTTCCTCGATGAGATCGGCGACATGCCGGCCGATACCCAGACTCGCTTGCTGCGCGTACTGGCTGACGGCGAGTTCTACCGTGTGGGCGGGCATACGCCGGTGAAGGTGGATGTGCGCATCATCGCGGCCACCCACCAGAACCTGGAAACCCTGGTGCATGCGGGTAAATTCCGTGAGGACTTGTTCCACCGCCTCAACGTGATCCGCATCCACATCCCGCGCATGTCGGACCGTCGCGAAGATATCCCCACCCTCGCCCGCCACTTCCTCAGCCGCGCCGCCCTGGAGCTGGCCGTCGAGCCCAAGCTGCTCAAAAGCGAGACCGAGGAATACCTCAAGAACCTGCCGTGGCCCGGCAACGTGCGCCAGCTGGAGAACACCTGCCGCTGGATCACCGTGATGGCCTCCGGGCGTGAAGTGCACATCAGCGACCTGCCGCCGGAACTGCTGAGCCTGCCGCAGGACTCGGCCCCCGTGACCAACTGGGAACAGGCGCTGCGCCAATGGGCGGACCAGGCCTTGGCACGCGGCCAGTCGAACCTGCTGGACAGCGCGGTGCCGGCGTTCGAGCGGATCATGATCGAAACAGCCCTGAAGCACACTGCCGGCCGTCGTCGCGATGCGGCCGTGCTGCTGGGCTGGGGGCGCAATACCCTGACGCGCAAGATCAAGGAATTGGGGATGAAGGTGGATGGTGGGGATGATGATGAGGGTGACGAGGCCTGAACCCCAAGACCGCTGAAGGTCTAGTGTGGGAGCCGGGCTTGCCCGCGATGGCGGTGTGTCAGCCACCCTGTATAGGGCTGACACGCCGTCATCGCAGGCAAGCCAGCTCCCACATTGGTTTTGTGCAATGCCTGCAGACTGTGCACCGCTTCAATGCACGATGAACCGCCATTGAGCACAGACCCGAAACCTCACAGAGCGCTTTCGCTACAAAGTTCTTAACCGTAGAAACAACCAAAGCCCCGTATTCCGGGGCTTTGCGCTTTTTGGCATTTTTTCCAGCAGCAATTGCAAGTTTTGGCACGCCCCCTGCAATAACCCCAGTACTACCCAGTTTCGGGGACCTTGGTACAGGCAGGCCGAGAATCCCCTCTTTAACACCGAAGCCTCAGGCTTCACCCCGTTTTGGGAGCCCTGGTACAGGCAGGCCGGGAACTCCCTCTTTTATTGCTCTTGGAGATGGATCTCCAGCCGCCAGCGGCCATCGACCTCTGCACCGCTCCACTCCCCACGCAACGGCCGAGCCGCCACCAGGTTCAGCAGCAGGCCAGCGTCGGTCTTGCGTATGCGCCAATTCACGTCCTTGTCATTGACCTTGAGCTGCCCGCTGGCAGCCTTGCCCTGGGCGTCAAACAGCAACGCCACGGTGCCGTCGATATGCTCGCCGTGCAGCTTGGGTTCGTCGTTGAACCACACCACCAAACCATCCGCCGCAGGTTCTACCTGTTGCAGCTCCAGCGGCTCGGGGGTGGTCAAGCGACCGATCATCAAGCCAATCATCAAGCCGACAATCGCCAATGAGCCCAACACCCTCGGCAATAGCTTCGGTCTCGGGTCGTCTTCGGGGGTAGAATGCAGCGCATCTTTGCCTTCGGAGCCGTGCATGTTTCACGTCATCCTTTTTCAACCAGAAATTCCGCCGAATACCGGCAACGTTATCAGGCTGTGCGCCAACAGTGGCTGCCACCTGCATTTGATCGAGCCGTTGGGCTTTGACATGGACGACAAGCGCCTGCGCCGTGCCGGGCTGGACTACCACGAGTACGCCACCCTCAAGCGCCATGCCGACCTCGCCAGTTGCCTGGAGAGCCTGGGCCACCCTCGGCTGTTCGCGTTCACCACCAAGGGCTCGCGGCCGTTTCATGATGCCAGCTTTGCCGAGGGCGACGCGTTCCTGTTCGGCCCGGAGAGCCGAGGCCTGCCGGCCGAGGTGCTTGACGCATTGCCCGATGGCCATCGCCTGCGCTTGCCGATGCGTGAAGGCTGCCGCAGCCTGAACCTGTCGAACACCGTAGCCGTTGCCGTCTATGAAGGCTGGCGCCAACTGGGCTTTAAATAACACCGCATAACAAATGTGGGAGCGGGCTTGTGTGGGAGCCGGGCTTGCCCGCGATGCAGGCACCTCGGTGTGTCAGTCACACCGCAGTGATGCTATCGCAGGCAAGCCAGCTCCCACACAAGCCCGCTCCCACATTTTAGAACGGCATCGCTCAGCAAATTACTGAACGGTTGGCGCGCCTTCCTGTTGCATGCGCTGCAGCTCTTGGGCGTACAGGGCATCGAAGTTCACCGGGGCCAGCATCAGCGCCGGGAACGAACCACGGGTGACCAGGCTGTCCAGGGTCTCACGGGCATACGGGAACAGGATGTTCGGGCAGAACGCACCCAGGGTGTGGCTCATGGACGCTTCGTCCAGGCCCTGGATCAGGAAGATACCGGCCTGTTGCACTTCAGCGATGAAAGCGACTTCTTCACCATTCTTGACGGTGACCGACAGGGTCAGCACGACTTCGTGGAAGTCACCTTCCAGGGATTTCTGACGGGTGTTCAGGTCCAGCGCAACGCTTGGGGTCCACTCCTGACGGAAGATGGCCGGGCTTTTTGGCGCTTCGAACGACAGGTCACGCACGTAGATCCGCTGCAGCGAGAACTGTGGGCCTTGAGCTTCTGCTGCTTCGGTGTTCTGTTGATCAGTCATCGCAGATCCTTCTTTATCTTGGGTTCTTGAGGGTTTAGGCGTCAGGCGGACAGCAGCGCATCAAGTTTACCGGCGCGCTCCAGAGCGAACAGGTCGTCGCAACCACCGATATGCCGGGTGCCGATCCAGATCTGCGGGACCGACGTGCGGCCAGCCTTCTGGGCCATTTCGGCGCGCACCTGGGGCTTGCCATCGACCTTGATCTCTTCAAAGGCAACACCCTTTTTCTCAAGCAAGGCCTTGGCCCGCATGCAGTAAGGGCACCAATCGCTGGAATACACGACAACCTGGCTCATATCACTTCACCAACGGCAGGTTATCGCCACGCCAGCTGCTGATACCACCCGACAGCTTGGCGGCGGTGAAGCCGGACTTGAGCATCTCACGGGCGTGGGTGCCGGAGTGCTGGCCCTGGGCATCGACCAGGATGATGGTCTTGGCCTTGTGCTTTTCCAGTTCGCCCAGACGCGCAATCAGCTTGTCCTGGGGAATGTTCAGGGCGCCAACGATATGGCCGGCGGCATAATCCTTGGCCGGGCGAATATCGACGACGACGGCCTCATCCTTGTTGACCAGCGCGGTCAGCTCCGACGTGCTCAGGCTGCGACCACCGCGGCTCAGTTCGTGAGCGATCAGCAGCGCCAGCAGGATGACGAAGGCGCCCACAAGCAGGTAGTGGGCAGTGGCAAATGCAATCAGGTGATCAACCATCAAGGAGGTTCCAGGGCGTTAAAATGGCGGTAAGTATACACAGCCGCCAGGGGGGGCCAACCCCCGTAAAGCGGTGACGTGGTTGGAACTTCGCTTTAAACTGCCACTCCCTTTTCAATTGTCTTCCTTTATTAGCGCCGCGAGAGGATCTATGACTACCACGCCTAAACCTTTGGTCCTGATAATTCTCGATGGCTTCGGACACAGTGAAAGCCACCACGACAACGCGGTGTACTCGGCCAACAAGCCGGTACTGGACCGCCTGACCGCCACCGTGCCCAACGGCCTGATCTCAGGTTCCGGCATGGACGTGGGCCTGCCGGACGGCCAGATGGGCAACTCGGAAGTCGGCCACATGAACCTCGGTGCCGGACGAGTGGTGTACCAGGACTTCACTCGTGTCACCAAGGCGATCCGCGATGGCGAGTTCTTCGAAAACCCGACCATCTGCGCCGCGGTCGATAAAGCCGTTGCCGCCGGCAAGGCCGTGCACTTCATGGGCCTGTTGTCGGACGGCGGCGTACACAGCCATCAGGATCACTTGGTCGCCATGGCCGAACTGGCCTTCAAGCGCGGCGCTGACAAAATCTATCTGCACGCCTTCCTCGACGGCCGCGACACGCCGCCTAAAAGCGCGCAATCCTCCATCGAACTGCTGGATACCACCTTCGCCGCCCTGGGCAAGGGCCGTATTGCCAGCCTGGTGGGCCGTTACTTCGCCATGGACCGCGACAACCGCTGGGACCGTGTCGCCCAGGCCTACAACCTGATCGTCGACGGCCAGGCCGAATTCAACGCGGCCACCGCCCAGGAAGGTCTGGAAGCGGCCTACGCCCGCGGTGAAAGCGATGAATTCGTCAAAGCCACCACCATCGGCGAGCCGGTGAAAGTCGAAGACGGCGACGCCGTGGTGTTCATGAACTTCCGCGCCGACCGCGCCCGTGAACTGAGCCATGTGTTCGTCGATGAAGGCTTCAAGGACTTCGAACGCGCGCGCCAGCCGAAGGTCGAGTTCGTCATGCTCACCCAATACGCCGCCAACATCCCGGCCCCGTCGGCGTTCGCCCCGGGCAGCCTGGAGAACGTGCTGGGCGACTACCTGGCCAAGAACGGCAAGACCCAACTGCGCATCGCCGAAACCGAGAAATACGCCCACGTGACGTTCTTCTTCTCCGGTGGCCGCGAGGAGCCGTTCCCCGGCGAAGAGCGCATCCTGATCCCGTCGCCAAAAGTCGCTACCTACGACTTGCAGCCGGAAATGAGCGCACCGGAAGTCACCGACAAGATCGTCGACGCCATTGATCACCAGCGTCATGACGTGATCGTCGTCAACTACGCCAACGGCGACATGGTTGGCCACAGCGGCAACCTGGAAGCGGCGGTCAAGGCCGTGGAATGCCTGGATAAATGTGTTGGCCGCATCGTCGACGCGCTGGAAAAAGTCGGCGGCGAAGCGCTGATCACCGCCGACCACGGCAACTGCGAACAGATGTCCGACGAATCCACCGGCCAGGCGCACACCGCGCACACCACCGAACCGGTACCGTTCATCTATGTCGGCAAACGTGACCTGAAAGTGCGTGAAGGTGGCGTGCTGGCGGATGTGGCGCCGACCATGCTCAAGCTGATGGGGTTGGAACAGCCGAAGGAGATGACCGGGACCTCGATCCTGGTCTGATCCAAAGTACGCCACAAAACAGTGTGGGAGCGGGCTTGCCCGCGATAGCGGCTAATCAGTCGACATCTATGTCGCTGACCCACCGCAATCGCGGGCAAGCCCGCTCCCACATTGGTTTGCGGCGCTTTGAGAGATATCTTTTTGCCATACCAGCACCACTCGGCACCTATCTTGCCCACCAGCCCCAATTGGGCGTTTTTTTTGCAGCGCTTGGCGGGCATACTAGGCCGTCCTTTTCCCCTGGTGTCGCCCGCCTCTATGCTTCGCGCCTTGATAACCCTTGCTCTTGTCTGCCTGCTCCAACCGGCGTTTGCCGATGAGCGCGCACAAACCCAACAACAGTTGGACGCTACGCGTCAGGACATTACCGAGCTGAAAAAGCTGCTCGGCAAGCTCCAGGAAGAAAAATCCGGGGTGCAGAAAGACCTGCGCGGCACGGAAACCGAAATGGGCAAGCTGGAGAAGCAGGTCCAGGAGCTACAAAAAGAACTAAAGAAGAGCGAGTCGGAACTGGAGCGACTCGACGCTGAGAAAAAAAAACTCCAGAGCGCACGCGTTGAACAGCAACGCCTGATCGCGATCCAGGCCCGTGCCGCGTACCAGAGCGGCCGCCAGGAGTACCTCAAGCTGCTGCTCAACCAGCAGAACCCGGAAAAATTCGCCCGTACCCTCACCTATTACGACTACCTGAGCCAGGCGCGCCTGGCGCAATTGAAGGGGTTTAACGAAACCCTGCGCCAATTGGCCAATGTCGAACAGGAAATCGCCGACCAGCAATCGCAGCTGCTCGACCAGAAAACTGCCCTCGACACCCAGCGCGACCAGCTCGATAAAGTACGCAAGGAACGCCAGCAGGCCCTGGCCAAGCTCAACAGCGACGTAAAAGCCCGCGACGCCAAGTTGCAGGCCCGCGAGCAAGACCAGGCCGACCTGGCCAAAGTCCTCAAGACCATTGAAGAAACCCTGGCCCGCCAGGCACGCGAGGCCGAAGAAGCGCGGCAAAAAGCGCTGATCGCCCAGCAGGAAGCCGAAAAAAAGCGTCAGCGTGAGGCCGAACTGGCTGCCACCACCGACGCTCCGGCCCCGCGCAAACCGGCGCGTGCAGCGCCTGGCCCGTTGGTTTCCAGCAGCGGCGAGTCGTTCGGCGGCCCTTTTGCTTCAGCACGAGGCAAACTTCCATGGCCGGTTGATGGTCGATTACTGGCACGCTTTGGGGAAACCCGTGGCGATGACACCCGCGCCAAGTGGGATGGCGTGATGATCAGCGCCTCTGCCGGCAGCCAGGTCCACGCGGTGCACGGTGGGCGCGTGGTGTTCGCCGATTGGTTGCGGGGCGCCGGCTTGCTGGTGATTCTTGACCACGGTAATGGCTATTTGAGCCTTTACGGCCACAATCAGACATTACTCAAGTCGGCAGGTGATGTTGTAAAAGCCGGTGAATCCATCTCCACTGTCGGTAACAGTGGCGGCCAGGATACCCCGGCGCTGTACTTCGCTATTCGTCAGCAGGGCCGCCCGAGCGACCCTGCACAATGGTGCCGGTCCCAAGGATAGGGTCGCATCTACATTAGGAGTTCGTTCGACATGCTGCATTTGTCCCGCCTCACTTCGCTGGCCCTGACGATCGCCCTGGTGATCGGCGCGCCTCTGGCTTTTGCCGACCAGGCCGCACCGGCTGCACCTGCCATGGCTGCGACGACCAAGGCGCCATTGCCGCTGGACGAGCTGCGCACCTTTGCCGAGGTCATGGACCGGATCAAGGCAGCGTATGTCGAACCCGTAGACGACAAGGCCCTGCTGGAAAATGCCATCAAGGGCATGCTCAGCAACCTCGACCCGCACTCCGCCTACCTGGGCCCGGAAGATTTCGCCGAGCTGCAGGAAAGCACCAGCGGTGAGTTCGGCGGCCTGGGCATCGAAGTGGGCTCCGAAGACGGCCAGATCAAAGTGGTCTCGCCTATTGACGACACCCCGGCGTCCAAGGCCGGCATCCAGGCCGGCGACCTGATCGTGAAGATCAACGGCCAGCCGACCCGTGGCCAGACCATGACCGAAGCCGTCGACAAGATGCGCGGCAAGCTCGGCCAGAAGATCACCCTGACCCTGGTACGCGACGGCGGCAACCCGTTTGACGTGACCCTGGCCCGTGCGACCATCACGGTCAAGAGCGTGAAAAGCCAGTTGCTGGAGTCGGGCTACGGCTACATCCGTATCACCCAGTTCCAGGTCAAGACCGGCGACGAAGTGGCCAAGGCCCTGGCCAAGCTGCGCAAAGACAACGGCAAGAAGCTCAACGGCATCGTGCTTGACCTGCGCAACAACCCAGGCGGCGTGTTGCAGTCGGCGGTCGAGGTGGTCGACCACTTCGTCACCAAGGGCCTGATCGTCTACACCAAGGGCCGTATCGCCAACTCCGAGTTGCGCTTCTCGGCCACCGGCAACGACCTCAGCGAGAACGTGCCACTGGCGGTATTGATCAACGGCGGCAGCGCCTCGGCCTCGGAAATCGTCGCCGGCGCCCTGCAAGACCTCAAGCGCGGTGTGCTGATGGGCACCACCAGCTTCGGCAAAGGCTCGGTGCAGACCGTATTGCCGCTGAACAACGACCGTGCACTGAAGATCACCACGGCGCTGTATTACACGCCGAACGGCCGCTCGATCCAGGCCCAGGGCATTGTGCCGGACATCGAAGTACGCCGCGCCAAGATCACCAACGAGATCGATGGCGAATACTACAAAGAGGCCGACCTGCAAGGCCACCTGGGCAATGGCAACGGCGGTGCCGACCAGCCAACCGGCAGCCGCGCCAAGGCCAAGCCGATGCCGCAGGACGATGACTACCAACTGGCCCAGGCGCTCAGCCTGCTCAAGGGCTTGAGCATCACCCGCAGCCGTTGATCATGCGTCTTGCCCTGATCTTCGCTGTGCTGTGCAGCCTGGCGGGGGTCGCTCAAGCGGCCACTGCCAGCGAACCGCACAAAGCCTACCTGACGCTTATCATCGACGACCTGGGGCAAAACCTGCCTCGGGATCGTCGCGTGCTTGCGCTACCCGGCCCGGTGACCGCCGCCATCATGCCGGACACGCCCCACGCCGCCGAATTTGCCCGTGAGGCCCACAAGGCTGGCAAGATCGTGATCCTGCACATGCCCATGGACCCGGCCACCGGCCCATTCGCCTGGCACCCGGAGCTGTCCATCGAAGAACTGGGCAAACGCCTGGACGCGGCATTTGAAGCCGTGCCCTACACCGCCGGCATCAACAACCACATGGGCAGCCGCATGACCGCACAACCGGCAGCGATGGCCTGGCTGATGGGTGAGTTGCAACGGCGTCACAAGTTCTTCGTCGACAGCCGCACCAGTGCGCAAACCGTCGCCGCCGCCGAGGCGCAGAAGATCGGTTTGGCCCATGTGTCGCGGGATGTATTTCTCGATGACGAACGCACCGAGGCGGCGATTACCACGCAACTGCAGACCGCGATCAAACTGGCGCATAAACAGGGTTCGGCAGTCATGATCGGGCATCCTTACCCACAGACGCTGGCGGTGCTGGAGCGCGAGTTGCCCAAGCTCAAGGCGCAGGGCGTGGAGTGGATCGATATCAAGTTGATGATCAGCGTGCGCAGTAATCGGGCGACGAGTGCCCACGGCAAAAACGGCATCTATCGCTGACAATCACTGTGGCGAGGGAGCTTGCTCCCGCTGGAGTGCGAAGCGCTCCCACGATTTCAGGGCCGCTATGCAGCCCAGCGGGAGCAAGCTCCCTCGCCACAACAGCTCACTTACAGATATTGCGCCATGATTTCGTCTATACGGCCGCTGTTGCGTAACTCATCCAATGCGGCCTGGAGCCTGGCCACCAGCTCATCCGGCACGTCTTTGTTCAACGCCAGGTAAAGCTGCGCACTGTTGAAGCGCAATACCGTCTTGAGCCCGTTCACCCCCACCTGCCGCGCCAGGTAACGCCCAGCGGGGTCGCCTGTGGCCCACAGGTCGATCTGGCCTTCCATAAGCTTTTGCGCATTATCCTGGTCACGCAGGGCGACCATCGGCTTGAGCCCCTGCTTGTCCAGGCTTTCGGCAATGGCATCGCCTTTGTAGGCGCCAATCTTGTAGCGGCGCGCTTGCTCCAGATTTTCCAACTCGATCTTGCTGTCTGCCTTGGCCAGCAACACCCAATCGTCCGGGCCGATAGGGCCGACCCATTTGAACAAGGCTTCACGATCTGGCAACCGCGCCATTACAAACACGCCGTAACCTGGCTGTTCCAGGGCGAGCTTGTAGATTCGCTCCCAAGGAAAACGCAGAGTGAGGTTGTAGGAAATGCCAGCGCGCTTGAAGGTTTCGCGCACGATGTCCACGGCAATGCCTTCGATGTTCTCGTCCTTGGCGAAGTTCTTGCCGTTTTTCGCCATGTTGTAGGGCGGGAAATTTTCCGTCAGCAACACCAGGGAGGCGTCAGACGGTTGTTCGGCGTGTGCCGTAGCCACCATGAACATGGAGGAACTGGCGAGGGCGAGCAGCAGGTGTTTGAACATGAAGGCTACCGGAATCCATGGCAAGCGCAGAGAGTGCCGCGAGCCTGCCATGGTGTCCAGCAGCGTTTAGCGCACGACGATACCGCGCGCTGCCATGTAGGCCTTGGCCTCGGGCACGGTGTATTCGCCAAAGTGGAAAATACTCGCCGCCAGCACCGCGCTGGCATGGCCTTCGAGCACGCCATCGGCCAGGTGTTGCAGGTTGCCGACGCCGCCCGACGCGATCACCGGGATGCCCAGTGCATCGCTGATGGCGCGGGTGACGCCCAGGTCGAAGCCGTTTTTCATGCCGTCCTGGTCCATGCTGGTCAGCAGGATTTCACCGGCGCCCAGGCCTTCCATCTTCATCGCCCACTCCACCGCGTCCAGCCCGGTAGGCTTGCGCCCGCCGTGGGTGAAGATCTCCCAGCGCGGGGTTTCACCCGGGCCGGAGACCTTCTTGGCGTCGATAGCCACCACGATGCATTGCGAGCCGAAGTGTTGCGCGGCCTCGCCGACAAACTCGGGGTTGAACACCGCGGCGGTGTTGATCGAGACCTTGTCCGCACCGGCATTGAGCAGGTTGCGGATGTCTTGCACTGTGCGCACGCCGCCACCCACGGTCAGCGGGATGAACACCTGGCTGGCCATGCGCTCGACGGTATGCAGCGTGGTATCGCGGCCATCGACGCTGGCGGTGATGTCGAGAAAGGTAATCTCGTCGGCACCTTGCTCATCGTAGCGACGGGCAATTTCCACCGGGTCGCCGGCGTCACGGATGTTCTCGAACTTGACGCCCTTGACCACGCGACCGTTGTCGACGTCCAGGCAAGGGATGATGCGTTTGGCCAGCGCCATGGTCAGTCCTCAGCCGTTGTAGGCGTCGCAGTAAGCCTGGGCTTCGGCGACGTCCAGAGTGCCTTCATAGATCGCACGGCCGGTGATGGCGCCGATGATCCCGGGGGCCTTGGCGTCCAGCAGCGACTTGATGTCGCCCAGGTTGTGGATGCCGCCGGAAGCGATCACCGGAATCTTGGTGGCCGCTGCCAGGGCTGCGGTGAAGGGTACGTTGCAGCCCTGCATCATGCCGTCTTTGGCGATGTCGGTATAAACGATGGCGGACACGCCGTCGGCTTCGAACTGCTTGGCCAGGTCGATCACTTGCACGGTGCTGATTTCAGCCCAGCCGTCGGTGGCGACGAAGCCGTCCTTGGCATCCAGGCCGACGATCACCTTGCCAGGGAACGCGCGGCAGGCTTCGGCGACGAAGGCTGGGTCTTTCACGGCCTTGGTGCCGATGATCACGTAGCTCACGCCCGCTTTCACGTAGTGCTCGATGGTTTCCAGGGAGCGGATACCGCCGCCGATCTGGATCGGCAGGTTCGGGTAGCGCTTGGCGATGGCGGTGACCACCTCGCCATTGACCGGCTGGCCTTCGAAGGCGCCGTTCAGGTCCACCAGATGCAGACGACGGCAGCCCCCTTCTACCCATTTGGCAGCCATGCTCACCGGGTCATCGGAGAACACGGTGGAATCTTCCATGCGGCCTTGGCGCAGGCGGACACAAGCGCCGTCCTTGAGATCGATAGCGGGGATAATCAGCATCTGGCAAACCTTATTCGATATTCAGCAATGCTTGGGAAATCAGGGTTTCTCAAGCGACCACAAGTCGCTTTCGATGCTTTCGAACCTTTCTTTAAGGAGCGTCTGCGTGTCGAAAATCGCCCTGTTGTAATAATGCGGCGCCACTTCGGTGGTGAACAGCTCAAGAATTTCGGCGACCTCGAACGAGCCCAGCTTGAGCTCGAAGCGGTCTTCCATGAACCGCTTGATCTTGTCGGTAGCCTCACGCTCCTGCTCGGGCGCGAGGTTCAAGACCGGCGGCTTCGGCTTCCTGGCCACTTACCAGCGACCATCCCACGCGGCGAAGTTCTGCAGCAATTGCAGGCCATGGGTATGGCTCTTCTCCGGGTGAAACTGCACGGCAAAGCGCGAACCATCGGCCAGCGCGGCGGCAAAATCGACGCCGTAATGCCCGCCACCCACCACCTGGCGCGGGTTACCGGCGGCGATGTAGTAGCTGTGCACGAAGTAGAAACGCGCCATGTCCGGGATGTCGTGCCACAGCGGGTGGTCGACGGTGCGGCGCACTTCGTTCCAGCCCATGTGCGGGACTTTGAGGTGCTCGCCATCTTCATGCAGGTTTTTGCCGAAGAACTTCACCTGCCCTGGAAACAGGCCAATGCAGTCGACACCGCCGTTCTCTTCACTGCTGTCGAGCAAGGCTTGCATGCCCACGCAGATACCGAGGAAGGGGCGGTCCTGGCTGACTTCGCGCACCAGGCTATCAAAGCCCAGGCGACGGATCTCGGCCATGCAATCGCGAATCGCGCCAACACCGGGGAACACCACACGGTCGGCCTCGCGAATCACGTTGGCATCGCTGGTGATCAGCACCTTGCCGGCGCCTACGTGCTCAAGGGCCTTGGCCACCGAGTGCAGGTTACCCATGCCGTAATCGATAACCGCGACCGTCTGCATTACAGGACGCCCTTGGTCGACGGCATTTGCCCGCCCATGCGCTCATCGACTTCCACGGCCATGCGCAGTGCGCGGCCGAAAGCCTTGAACACGGTTTCGATCTGGTGGTGAGTGTTGGTGCCGCGCAGGTTGTCGATGTGCAGGCTGACCAGTGCGTGGTTGACAAAGCCTTGGAAGAATTCCTGGAACAGGTCGACGTCAAAGCCACGGCCCACGTTAGCGCGGGTGTACGGCACGTGCATCTGCAAACCCGGGCGACCGGAGAAGTCGATGACCACACGGGACAGCGCTTCATCCAACGGGACATAGGCATGGCCGTAGCGACGGATGCCTTTTTTGTCGCCGATGGCCTTGGCAAACGCCTGGCCGAGGGTGATGCCCACGTCTTCCACCATGTGGTGGTCGTCGATATGCAGGTCGCCTTTGCCGACGATATCCAGGTCGATCAGCCCGTGACGGGCGATCTGGTCCAGCATGTGCTCAAGAAAAGGTACACCGATATCAAATCGGGCCTTTCCGGTGCCATCCAGGTTGATCGAGGCTTTGATCTGGGTTTCCAGAGTGTCGCGCTCGACAGATGCCTTACGTTCGGCCATCACCAGCTCCGCAAAATCATTGGGCGAAAAAGGCAGCCATTATAGGGGCGCAGGCGCTAAACAGAAACAACGAAGGGGATAAGACTGACGAGTTGGAGCGAGGAATGTCGGGGATAGACATGTGCATACATGTGAGCATGGGCTTATGTGGGAGCTGGCTTGCCTGCGATGCAGACACCTCGGGGCATCAGTTACACCGCAGTGATGCTATCGCAGGCAAGCCAGCTCCCACACAAGCCCGGCCCCACAGGAGCCGGGCCCACCCTTATTGCGGTGTCAGTGGAACAGTACCGCCGTCTTCTGCAGGGTCACCCACACACCCCACGCCAGCGGAATACCCACTACCAGCCACGCAGCAATCGCCAGCGGCTTGCTGGCGGCGGAGGCCTTCCACTCCAGCACGGTGGTGGCATCGGCACCTTTGTCATGGCCCAGCGCCTGTTCGGCGGCAAGTTCTGCATCAGTCATGAAGTACTTGTCGGCCACCGGGCGCACCAGCAGGTTGCAGATGAAGCCCAGCACCAGCAGGCCGGCGAGGATGTACAAGGTGATGTCGTAGGCCGCGGCGCGTTCAACGCCGATGCTCAACTGGTATTCACGCAGGTAGTTCACCAACACCGGGCCCAACACGCCCGCAGCGGCCCAGGCGGTCAACAGGCGACCGTGGATCGCGCCAACCATCTGAGTGCCGAACAGGTCCGCCAGGTAGGCCGGAACCGTGGCAAAACCACCGCCGTACATCGACAGAATGATGCAGAACGCGGCCACGAACAGCGCCACGTTACCCAGGTGCCCCAGGTTCGGGATCAGCGCGTACAGGGCAAAGCCCAGGGCGAAGAACACAAAATAGGTGTTTTTACGCCCCAGGTAGTCGGAGAACGACGCCCAGAAGAACCGGCCACCGATGTTGAACAGGCTCAACAGGCCGGTAAAACCAGCGGCAATGGCTGCAATGGAGGCCAACTGGCCCGCATCCAATTGACCAAATGGCACATCAACACCCAGCAACTTGCCGCCGAACACTTCCTGCAGCAGTGGCGAAGCCATGCCCAGGATGCCGATACCGGCCGACACGTTCAGGCACAGCACCAGCCATACCAGGCGGAACTGCGGGGTTTTCCACGCGACATTCACATGCACATGGCGGTGAGTGATCATCGCATTGCTGGCTTTTTTCGCCGGAGCAGTCCAACCCTCAGGCTTCCAGCCGGTTGGCGGCACGCGATACAGCAGTGCACCACCGATCATGAACACGAAGTAAATCGCCGCCATGACTACAAAGCTCTGCCATACACCGACGCTGGTCGGTGAAGAGAAATGGCCCATCAGCGCCGCGGCCAAAGGTGCACCCACCATCGCGCCGCCGCCAAAGCCCATGATCGCCATGCCGGTCGCCATGCCGCGCTTGTCCGGGAACCACTTGATCAAGGTCGAGACGGGCGAGATATAGCCCAGGCCCAGGCCAATACCGCCAATGACCCCGGAGCCGATCCACATCAGCCAGATCTGGTGGGTATAGATACCCAAGGCCGAGATCAGCAGGCCACCACACCAGCACAGCGCCGAGACAACACCAGCCTTACGCGGCCCGGCGTGTTCCAGCCAACCGCCCCAGATCGCTGCGGAGCAGCCCAGGAAGATGAAGAACAGGGTGTAGATCCAGCCCAGCATGGAGATGGGCCAGTCGCATTGGGACGAAAAGACTTGGGCGATAAAGCTCATGTCCGGCGCGCAGGCCACCGGCGCGGTGATACCCAGCGCCTTGGACAAGGGCAGCCAGAACACCGAGAAGCCGTAGGCCATGCCGATGCACAAGTGGATGGCCAGTGCGGCCGGTGGAACCAGCCAGCGGTTGAAGCCCGGCTTGGCGATGATGCGCTCCTTGGACAGGAACGCAGGCTGTGCGGCGGCATTGCCGGCCACAGTGCTAGTGCTCATTGGTGTTTCCCCCAGTTATTGGTATGCGTCCGTCAGGCGCTCTCTCCCTCGGCCTTGCACGCAAAGCGTGGCCGTTTTGTTGAGTGAAGCTCCCTTTTAGGCGCGACGTTAAGTCGCAGAAGGCGGACGAACGTGCAGAGATTAGCACCAGTGGATGACGGAAAAATCAAACTGCCACTACCTTTTTTCGATTATCTGTATTTTCTTGACGTCAAAATCCCATTTCCGCACCGGTGGATACAATGTAACGATCCGTGAACTGACGCCGGCCTTCGGGCGTTATACTCTGCGGCTAAATTTTGAAATCGACATACAAGGACTCGCCCATGAAAGCGTTCGGCAAAATCCTGGGTCTGGTACTTCTCGGGCTGTTGCTGATCATTGTGGCGCTCGGCTTTGCCCTGACCCACCTTTTCGATCCCAACGACTACAAAGAAGAAATTCGCCAGATAGCCCGCGACAAGGCCCACATCGAGCTGACGCTCAATGGCGATATCGGCTGGAGCCTGTTCCCCTGGCTGGGCCTGGAGCTTCATGAAGCCAGCGTCGCAACCCTGACCGCACCGACTCAACCGTTTGCCGACTTGCAGATGCTCGGCCTGTCGGTGCGCGTACTGCCGCTGCTGCGCCGCGAAGTGCAGATGAGCGATGTGCGTGTCGAGGGCCTGAACCTGCGCCTGAACCGCGATAAGCAAGGCCACGGCAACTGGGAAGACATCGGCAAGAACCTGCCCGACGAAACCACAGGTACCCCCGCTCCCGCGCCGGTCGAACCCGTGGCTGAAACCAAGCCGGAAAAGCCACCGCAGCCGATCCGCCTGGACATCGACAGCCTGACCATCAACAACGCCCGCGTCGAATACACCGATGAACAGACCGGCAAGCAATTGAGTGCCGAAAGCATCCAGCTGAGTGCCGGTGCCATCCACGAAGGCGCCAGCATCCCGCTGAAACTCACGGCATTCCTGGGCAGCAACCAACCGCTGATGCGGGTCAAGACCGAACTGAACGGCAACTTGCGCATCCAGCGCGCGCTCAAGCGTTATCAGTTCGAAGACATGCGCTTGAGTGGCGAGGCCACCGGCGAGCCGTTGCAAGGCAAGACGGTGAGCTTCTCCACCCAGGGCCAATTGCTGGTGGACCTCGCCGCCAACGTCGCCGAGTGGACCAACCTGAAACTGGCGGCCAACCAGTTGCGCGCCTTGGGCGAACTGAAGGCCAATGACCTGGACAAAACCCCGCAGATCAGCGGCGCGCTGTCGGTCGCCCAGTTTGACTTGGCCAAGTTTCTTGAGAGCGTCGGCCACCCATTGCCTGCGATGGCCCCGGGCAGCCTGAGCAAGGTCGAGCTGGTCAGCCGCCTCAAGGGCACGCCCACCAGTGTGGCCCTGGAAAACCTGAACCTGAAACTCGATGCAAGCACCTTCAGCGGCCGTGTCGCTGTCGAGGACTTCGCCAAGCAGTCACTGCGGGTACAGCTCAAGGCCGATACCTTCAATGCCGACAACTACTTGCCGGCCAAATCCGAAGCGGCCAAAGGTGCAACCGCTGCACGCCAGGCCGAAGTACAGAGCAGCGAAGCCGGCGCCATGGCCGCAGGCGGCAACACGCCATTGCCGGAGGCGCCGACCAAAGGTGCCTGGAGCAACGACAAACTGCTACCGCTGACGCGCCTGCGCAGCCTGGACGTGAATGCAGACCTGGCCTTTGGCGAACTGACCCTGAGCCAGTTGCCCATTCAGAACGCGGTGCTCAAAGCCTCTGGCATTGACGGGCAACTCAAGCTCGACACCCTTAGCGGCGGTCTCTACAACGGCACGTTCCAGGCCAACGGCACACTCGACGTACGCCAGGACACGCCAGTGCTGGCCCTGCAAAGCCACATCAAGCAGGTACCCGTTGAGCGCATCCTGCAGGCCCAAGGGAAAAACCCGCCGGTCAAAGGCCAGCTCACCCTCGACAGTAACCTCAACGGCCGTGGCAATAGCCAGAAGGCCTTGATCGACAGCCTCAACGGCACCACCAGCATCGTGATCAACAACGGTGTGCTGCTCAATGCCAACATCGAGCAGCAACTGTGCACCGGCATCGCCCTGCTCAACCGCAAGACCCTGAGCGCCACACCAGGCGGCAAGGACACGCCCTTCCAGGAACTGCGCGGCAACCTCACGTTCCGTAACGGCGTGGCCAGCAACCCCGACCTGAAAGTACGCATTCCTGGCCTGACGCTCAACGGCAACGGTGATGTGGATTTACGCGTGCTGGGCATGGACTACCGCGTCGGCATCATCGTCGAAGGCGACAAGCGCGACGTGCCGGACCCGGCCTGCCAGGTCGGCGCCAACTTCCAGGGCATTGAGGTGCCACTGCGCTGCCGAGGCCCGCTTGAGCTTGGCGCCAAGGCCTGCCGCCTGGACAAGGACGGCCTGGGCCAGGTCGCCCTCAAGGCTGCCGGCAACCGCCTCAACGAGAAGCTGGAAGAGAAACTCGACAAGGTTAACCCCAAGCTCAAAGACGCATTGAAAGGCCTGTTCAACCGATGAGAAACGAGCAGTTTTCACAAGCGGTGCTGGACTGGTACGACCGCCATGGCCGCCACGACCTGCCCTGGCAACAGGGCATCACCCCTTACCGGGTGTGGGTGTCGGAGATCATGCTGCAACAGACCCAGGTCAGCACCGTGCTCAACTACTTCGACCGGTTCATGGCGTCCCTGCCGACGGTCGAAGCCCTGGCCGCCGCGCCGGAAGATGAAGTGCTGCACCTGTGGACGGGCCTGGGCTACTACACACGGGCGCGCAACCTGCAGAAGACCGCCAGGATCGTGGTGGCCGAACACGGCGGCGAATTCCCCCGCGACGTGGAAAAGCTCACCGAGCTGCCGGGCATCGGCCTGTCCACCGCGGGTGCGATTGCCAGCCTGAGCATGGGCCTGCGCGCGCCGATCCTCGACGGCAACGTCAAACGCGTGCTGGCGCGCTTTACCGCCCAAGAGGGCTACCCTGGCGAACCCAAGGTGGCCAAGCAGCTGTGGGCCACCGCAGAGCGCTTCACACCCTTTGAGCGCGTCAACGCCTACACCCAGGCCATGATGGACATGGGCGCCACCCTGTGCACCCGCAGCAAACCCAGTTGCCTGCTGTGCCCGCTGGAAAAAGGCTGCGAAGCCCACATGCTGGGCCTGGAAACACGCTACCCGATCCCGAAGCCGCGCAAGACCATCCCGCAAAAGCGCACGCTGATGCCCATGCTGGCCAACGCCGAGGGCGCGATCCTGCTTTACCGTCGCCCGTCTACGGGCTTGTGGGGCGGCTTGTGGAGCTTGCCGGAGCTGGACGACCTGCAAGACCTGGATCACCTCGCCAACCAGCACGCGCTGGCGCTGGGCAAGCATCAGGAACTGCCCGGGCTGGTCCACACCTTCAGCCACTTCCAGCTGGCCATCGAACCCTGGCTGGTCCAGGTCGAGGAAACCGCCCATCACGTGGCCGAGGCCGACTGGCTCTGGTATAACCTCGCCACCCCGCCGCGCCTGGGCCTTGCCGCCCCGGTGAAAAAACTGCTGAAGCGCGCGGCCGACGTATTGAACGCAGGAGTTTCGTCATGACCCGCACCATCATGTGCCGCAAGTACAAAGAAGAACTGCCAGCCCTGGAGCGCCCTCCGTACCCAGGTGCCAAGGGCCAGGACATCTACGAGCACGTCTCCGCCAAAGCCTGGGGCGACTGGTTGAAACACCAGACCCTGCTGATCAACGAAAAACGCCTGAACATGATGAACGCCGAAGACCGTAAATACCTGGCCGGCGAAATGGACAAGTTCTTTTCCGGCGAGGAATACGCCAAGGCCGACGGCTACGTGCCGCCTGCTCAATAATTGATCAAAAACCAGGGTCTGCACGTAAGCGACGGTAATAATTAAATATTTTTTGAAAACTTGCTTGACGACCCCCTGAAAAACCCGTTTAATGCGCCCCGTTGCCCAGATAGCTCAGTCGGTAGAGCAGGGGATTGAAAATCCCCGTGTCGGCGGTTCGATTCCGTCTCTGGGCACCAAAATACCGAGAAACCCCAAGGAACAATGCGTTCCTTGGGGTTTTTTATTGCCTGCGATTTAATGCGACTCACGCATTTACGGACACGATGTCGCAGCAGGACGATTGAGGGTTATTTTTGGCTGGACTCAATCGTTCAGCCTTTACCCAAATCTCAGTTGTAAGGTTTTTTCATGACCCGCTTCTTGCTTTGCACCCTATTAATACTGACCGCCCTGCTCAGTGGGTGTGCCACGCGGCTGGACGTAGCGATCAACGCGACGCCTGATCCCGACTATCACTTCGACCGGCAGGCAACCGTGCTGGTGACCTCCACTGGCGGAAGTGATGAAAACTCACTCAATGCTCGCTACTACCTGCGTGACATGGTCCGCGCCATGCAGGACCAGGGCTTTCGCAATGTCTTCACCGACACCACCCTGCCCAAGAACCACGCGCCGATCAAAATGACCGTCACCCTGGACGTCGACAGCAAGCAGGTGACGTATCGCTATACCGCCACCGAATACGGGCAGGTGGCAAAAAGCACCACCACTCAATGCAAGAAGAACAAGAAAAAGACCGACCAACTGACCTGCACCAGCACTCCAAACACTTCCTACGGCCCGGTAGGGACCTCGGAGCGCACCGGCTACACCACGCTCACCACCTTCCGGGTCACCGCTTGTGATGAAGTGAGCAGGCGCGCTGTCTACCTGCTAAGGGCGTCGTCCTATAACGACGACTGCCAAGCCGCCAAGGTCGAAGCCTTCCTGGTGCAGCAGGGTTTGCAGAACCTGAATTTCCAGGACCGCGTGCAGCGCAATTACACGGTCACGATGCCTGAAAGCTTCCGCTGCAAATAATCATCTGCTCGACAGGCCCTTGGCTCAAGGGCCTCCTTACTTGAGCAAGAACACCATCAACGGGTTGTCATTCAAGCGCCCTTGATAGCTCGGCGCCAGGTGCTCCACCGGCGACCCCTTCAACAGCGCGGTCTCCTTGCGCGACACGATCACCCAGGAGGGCCGGGGCAGCGCCGCCAACTTCTCAAGCTCGTGACGCCCGACAAACAGCGGCTGTTCATCGTGATCCAGGTTCATCATGTAGCGCACCGCCCAGGTATCCCGGGCCAGATCGACAAACACCAAGGGACCTGGCTGCGTCTGGCGCAACGCCTCCACCTGGCTGACAAACCGCCGGGTGTCGAATTGCAGGTCCTTGGCCGGCTCTATCACTGTCACAAGCAACAGCCATTGCGCCACCAGCGCGATCAGACTGAGCCACACCAACCGCCATGCTCGCTGCCAGGCAATCAACGCTGCGGCTTGCAGCACCACCAGCACGCCGATCATCAACGGCAAGGAAATCTCCGGCCAGTAGCCCTGCTTGTGCCAGGCGTGTCGACACACAAACAACACAACCACGCACAACGCCGGCAGCGCCGCGACCAGCCATTCGTAGCCACGACGCACGCCCACCAGCCAGCCTTGCGCATGCAGCAGCCCATAGGCAGCGACAGCCGCAAACATCGGCACCATCGGCAGAATGTAATAAGCGCGCTTGAAGTGCGGTACCGACAGGCCGAGCAGAATCATCAAGCCGCAGCCCCCGAACCGCACCAGCAATTGCAGGTGCTCATTGCCCCAACGCTCGGGCCAGCGATGGCGCAACGCAAACAGGGTCGCAAACGCCAGCGGAACCACCGGGAAGTAGCGGTACAAGCTCAGTTGGAAGTAAAAGTAAAACGGCTCACCCGACTCATCCAGACGCCCACCGACTTGCATCTTGAAGACTTCATCGGCAAACGCAGCGCCACCACTGAACCGCGCAAGCTTCATCAGCAGCCACCAGCACGCTGCGAGCAACACCAGGCCGGCAACGCCGTGGATCAGCACCTGCCGGACACGCTCTCCCGGCTTGCCCAATGCCCAATACACACACACCACCCCGCAGACTTCAATCAACCCCAGCGGCCCACGTATGGCAAAACCCAGGATGAACAGCGGGAACACCGCCAGTTGCCTCAGCCGTGACCCGAGGCGTTCGCCGGTGTGCAGCAGATAGAAACTGCCCACGCATAACAACGCGACCATCTGATCCAGGCACACCGAGCGCGACTTTTCGAGTAACTGGGCGGTGAGCAGCGTGAGCAGCACCGTCAGCAGCGACCAGGCACGGCTGTAGGGTGCCAGCAGGCGATACATCAGCGCGATCACCCCCGCCGACGCGAGCGCTGTGGGCAGCACATTCGCCAAGTGGTTCGGCGCGTCAAACAAGCGGGCGAATAGATAACTGAAGAAGGTCGCGGTGCCGGGGTAATCCGCATAGGGCTGGCCGTAGGTGGTGGGGAAAAGACTCGCGCCATGGCGATACATTTCCTGCATGAACAGCGCCCAACGCCCGTCAAAACCCTGGGGCTGCTGATCCCAGATACCTACTGTGAACAACAAGAGAGCGACCAGGAAAATACCCAGTGACTCCAGGCGAAAACGGTTGCGGTGATCCATCGGTTGACCTGTCAGGTGGGAAGCGCTGGCGTATGGTGCCGAACGCGCCCCTGAATGGCGCCTGAACAGACCTGAACATTCACGCGGTTACCGACTGGTGGGCCACACCACTGCCGGGATCAGGCGAACGTAGGCCAACTCGGCAACCAGCTCGATCAGGGTCTGCAGGATCACCACCGTTGCGGCCAAACCGCGCACATCCTCCGGCAGGGCCAGCGCCAATGGCAAAACCACCAGCGAATTACGCGTCGACGCACTGAACGTCACCGCCCGCGCCGTCACCGCTGGCAGTGCGAACAGCCGCGCAGCCCCAATGCCCATCAACGGTGCCAACAGTACAAAGGCCACGTAGATTGGAATGACCGGCAACAACAAATTGATATCTCGCACCACCGCAGTGATGTGCGAAGCGAGCACGACAAACAACACCAGCGCCATCGCCGGCACCGGCAACCACGCCCAGGCGCTGCTCCAAAGACCGATAGCGCTCGAACGCCGCGCAAGCGCGCTGGTGAGGACAGCCAGAAGCATCGGCACCACAATCAAGCCCACGAACGCCTCTACAAATGGCCCCGCCGCTACCACCACGCTGGATTGCTCGCCCAACATCAGCCCCAGGTATACCGGCAACAGCAGCAGTTGCAGCAAAAGCAACAGCGGGGTTGCCGCCAGCATCGAACGCGAATCGCCCTTGCCGATATGGGTAAACACCACCACGTAGTCGATACAGGGCGTTAGCAACACCAGCAGAGCGCCCACCAGCAACGCCGGACGCTCCACCAGGCCGCGGGTCAACCCCCACACCAGCAAAGGCACCAGAATGAAATTGGCCAGCAGCAAGGCCGCCATGAAGCGCTTGTTGCCCAAGCCTTGGCGCAGCTCAAGAAAGGGTATCTGCAAAAACATCGCATACATCAGCACGGCGATGGCAGGTGTCACCCAAAGGCTGAAGCCCTGCGCCGACAAGGGCCAGAACAGGCCAAACGTGACGGCAACAAAGACGGCAACAAAGTAGATCGGGACCTGATGGTGTTCCAGGGTGTCACGGGTCATGGGCGGGCTCTGGTGGGTCAATAGACTGTCAGCCTAAGTACCCGCGCAGATAAGGTCGAGCACTACAGCAATCATTGCCGCCCGAGAAACCCTTGGGATTTACCCCAACCTGCGCTTCAATACACCCTCCAGACCAGACCCCCAAGGACGTTGAGCCCATGGCCTCGCCAAACAAGCAGCAAAAACGCGCCCACCGGGCAAAAGCCAAGGCCAAGCAAAACCGCACCCAGCGCGCCGTGGCGCACAAGCCGGATGCTTTTGCTGGCGACGACAGCCGCATCGACCTTGAGTCGGTGGATTTGACTGAACTGTTCGTCGAAATGCGTGCCGCTGGCGAGATCAGCCAGCAGGCGCTGTGTGCGGTGTTCCTGGCGCACCCGTTGCTGGCGCTGGTGCTGGAGCAGGAAGGCGAAGAAGAAGCGACCGACTTTATCCTGGCGGCGCTGATCGAGTATCGGCAGTGGGCGACGGACAGCGATGACGAAGCCGCGGCGTTAGCGTGGATTGAGTCGCCGCAGTTCCAGGCCGATTACGTGGCGGCGTCCCAGGCGCTGGCCAACGCCCCCGACTGACACAAAATAAAAATGTGGGAGCGGGCTTGCCCTAATGCCAGTCAGTTAAGAGCTCGAGCAGACAACCAGTGACTTGTGGCGAGGGAGCTTGCTCCCGCTGGACTGCGTAGCAGTCCCATTTTTGGGGCCGCTTCGCGCCCCAGCGGGAGCAAGC